>JAWKXO010000001.1:600000-956471 GCA_041396985.1 Emcibacteraceae bacterium | reverse complement strand
GCCGAGTGCAGGTGACTATTTTAACCTGCTTAAACCGCGGGTGATGTCCCTTGTTATATTCACGGCCTTTATTGGAATGCTAGTAGCACCCGGAACTATTCATCCGGTGATAGGGTTTACGGCTATTTTATGTATTGCAGTTGCCGCAGGAGCTGCCGGTTGCCTGAATATGTGGTATGAGGCCGATATTGATGCCATGATGCGCAGAACGGCAAACAGACCAATCCCATCCGGACGAATTGATGCACAGTCTGCCCTCCATTTTGGTGTTGCACTGTCTGTTGGCTCCGTTCTTGTGATGGGCCTTACAGTTAATGTTACAGCAGCCATCCTGCTTGCGGTTACGATACTTTTTTACGTGGTTGTTTATACAATGTGGTTAAAAAGAAGAACGACGCAGAATATTGTTATTGGTGGTGCTGCGGGCGCATTTCCCCCTATGGTGGCCTGGGC
Source organism: Emcibacteraceae bacterium (assembly GCA_041396985.1). Taxonomy (NCBI): domain Bacteria; kingdom Pseudomonadati; phylum Pseudomonadota; class Alphaproteobacteria; order Emcibacterales; family Emcibacteraceae; species Emcibacteraceae bacterium. The sequence continues at coordinate 956,018 of JAWKXO010000001.1, read as the reverse complement.
AGCAGTGACAGGTGATATAAGCCTGGAGAGCGTTGTTCTTTTTGCCATTATTTTTATGTGGACCCCTCCGCATTTCTGGGCACTATCCCTGTTTGCCTGTAAGGATTATGAAAATGCAGGAATTCCGATGCTTCCGGTTGTGCGCGGAGAAGCCTATACAAAAAAGCAAATTATGCTTTATACGGCCCTTATGGTTCCGGTATCAATTCTGCCCTGGTATTTGGGGTATGCCGGAATAGCATATGGTTTGACAGCTGCATTACTCGGTGGAATGTTTATCTGGCTTTCTTATGCCCTTTTGACGGATCGAAAATCAGTCGATGAAAATAGTGCAAGCGCAAAGAAAGTGTTTTTCTTTTCGGTATTTTATCTTTTTGCATTGTTTGCTGTGCTGGGTATTGAAAATATAGTCGGGAGGCTATTTTGATGCCGCTGCATGACGAACATAAAAAACGTGCAGGACGTAATTATGCTCTGGCCGCCGTGCTGGGCGCTCTTGTTGTGTTGTTTTTTTTCATCACGCTTGCAAAGCTTGGGGTGATTTGAAATGACTATGCAGGCTAGACAACAAACCAATCATACTAAAGCTCTTGCCCTATCATTGGGCATAGTTTTTGTAATGGTTATGCTAGTCGCTTTTTCAGTGCCTCTATACAGATTATTCTGTGCAGCAACGGGCATAGGCGGGACAACAAACAGAGCTGAATATGCACCGGACCAGAATAAAATTCTTGATCGTGAAGTTACCGTGCTGTTTAACGCGGATGTTAATGGAAATCTGCCCTGGTATTTCAAGCCGGAACAGAGAAAAGTAAAAGTGAAAATTGGTGAAGAAGCACTAATTTTCTATAAAGCCATAAACAAAAGTGATAAACCGGTAACCGGCGTGGCAACATTTAATGTAACACCATTTAAAACGGCTTATTATTTTAACAAGGTTCAATGTTTTTGTTTTACAGAACAGACACTGCAACCGGGTGAAGAAGTGGATATGGCAGTAAGTTTCTATATTGATCCCGAATTCGATAAGGATGAGGACGTGGATGAGATCAAGGAACTGACACTTTCATACACTTTTTTTAAATCAGAAGACTATAACAAACAATTTGAATAGATATATCATATAAGGAATAATTTATGTCAGATTCACATGCCCCAAACCATAACTACCATCTGGTAGACCCAAGTCCATGGCCAATATTCTGTTCGTTTTCGGCATTTATATTGTTTTTCGGTGGCGTTCTTTATTTGCATTATGACAACCCATGGGTTGTCAGCATCGGTGCATTGCTTACAATTTTTGGTGCCTATAGCTGGTGGGGTGATGTGATCCGCGAAGCTGAACATGAAGGGCACCATAAGCCTATTGTTCAGCTCGGTCTGCGCTATGGCATGTTTTTGTTTATCATGTCCGAAGTTATGTTCTTCGTGGCATGGTTCTGGGCATTCTTTGATGCCAGTATTTTCCCGAAAGAAGCCATTAATTATGTCTGGCCACCTGAAGGGATTGAAACACTTGATCCATGGCATCTGCCATTAGTGAACACTCTAATCCTGCTACTGTCCGGTTGTACTGTAACCTGGGCCCACCATTCGCTTATCGAAGGTGACCGTGCAATGTTTAAACAAATGCTCCTATTTACAGTTCTGCTGGGAATGAGCTTTACAGGCATTCAGGCATATGAGTACCATCATGCAACATTCGGCTTTGCTGATGGCATCTATAGCTCAACATTCTATATGGCAACAGGTTTTCACGGGTTCCATGTTCTGATTGGAACTATATTCCTTCTTGTGAATCTGTTCCGTGGAATGGCCGGGCACTTTACACCGAAACATCATTTCGGGTTTGAAGCCGCTGCTTGGTACTGGCATTTCGTTGACGTTGTCTGGCTTGTATTGTTCTTCTGCATTTATGTGGGAATTACAGGTTAGAAAAATTGCCTGATATCAAAAAAACAGACACATCAGCCTCGCCTATAAAAGCGGGGCTGATGTGTCGTTGTCCCCGGTGTGGCAAAGGTAAATTATATAAGGGGTTTCTTGATTTCGCCGATAAATGTTCAGAATGTGAACTGGACTATTCGGACTTTGAAAAAGGCGACGGACCAGCCGTCTTCATAATTCTGATTATGGGTTTTATTGTCGTCGGCTTTGCCCTGGTTGTTGAAGTTAGATTTCATCCGCCGCTTTGGGTTCATGCGGTGCTCTGGACACCGCTTATTCTTGGCGGGTCTATCGCAATGCTCAGACCAATGAAAGGTCTGATTATTGCCATGCAATATATTTATAAAGCACGTGAAGGTAAATTGGACCAATAATAAATGTTTCCCTATTCATTCAAGCCCAGATTTTGGCCAACTCTGATCTCGATCATTTTGCTGGCTTGTTTGTTATGGCTAGGAAACTGGCAGGTAGAGAGACTTGAGTGGAAACTCGGTTTAATAGAACAGATTGAAAACAGGGCCTATGCCGAACCAGTTGCACTTCCCGATACAGAAATCACGCCTGAAGACATGGAATACTTATCAGTGAAGGTCACAGGTAAGTTTAAAAATGATCAGGAAATGACATTATATAGTGTCGGCCCGAATGGCGAGGCGGGTTATGATCTTTATACACCGTTTGCGGATCAATCCGGGAAAATAATCATTATAAACAGAGGCTGGGTCCCGGAACGGATGAAGAATCAGCAAAGTCGACCTGAAACCCTGGAATCGGATATTGTAACTGTTGCAGGGTTGTTAAGAGCGCCGGTAAAGAAGCTGTGGTACGGTCCAGAAAATGATCCGGACAATAATAATTGGTATTACGGAAATTTGAACGCCATGATATCGGCACATAATCTGACAAATGTATTTCCCATGTTTTTATATGCTGTAAGTATGGGAAATAACGATGGTTTTCCAATTGCGGGTCGAACAGAACTTAATATCGTCAACAACCATCTTGATTATGCCTTGACCTGGTATGGACTGGCCATTGTACTTGTGATCATTTATTTGATCGCACATTTGAAAAAGAAAGAAAAGTAACAGTTGCAAGTAGCCGGCATTTCGCTAATGTGTGCAACGAAATTTTAATGTCTAAAGGACAGTGAAGTGAAATACAAAAGCACACGTGGCGAGGCGCCGGAATTAAATTTTGAAGACGTGCTTCTTTCGGGACTTGCCCGGGATGGCGGATTATATCTTCCGGAAAGCTGGCCTCAGATTTCTGAGGCTGAAATCAGGGATATGCGTGGAAAAAGTTATCAGGAAATAGCTTTTCAGGTAATGTCGCCATATGTTTGTCCGGAAATTCCCGAAGCGGATTTTAAAGGCCTAATCGAAAAAGCTTATTCCACCTTTCGCCATGAAGCAGTTGTCCCGCTGTCCCAGCTGGACAGTAATGAATGGATGCTTGAACTATATCATGGTCCTACCCTGGCCTTTAAGGATGTTGCCTTACAGCTGCTTGGTCATTTGTTTGATTATGTTCTGACCAAACGCGGTGAGAAAATTACCATTGTTGGCGCCACTTCCGGTGATACTGGCTCTGCTGCCATTGACTGCGTGCAGGGGCGGGCATGCGCAGATATTTTTATGCTCCACCCGCATGGGCGGGTATCGGATGTTCAACGCCGGCAGATGACCACTGTCCTTAAAAATAATGTTCATAATATAGCCATTGAAGGCGATTTTGATAATTGTCAGGCCCTGGTAAAGGCATTGTTTAATGATCTTGAATTCAGGGATAAAATCAGACTGTCCGCTGTAAACAGTATCAACTGGGCACGGGTGATGGCTCAGATCGTCTATTATTTTACGGCTGCCGTGGCTTTGGGATCACCCGATAGAAAGGTTTCTTACAGTGTGCCAACCGGAAATTTTGGTGACGTTTACGCAGGATATATCGCAAAACAGATGGGACTTCCTATTGATCGTTTGATAGTTGCCACCAATGTTAATGATATCCTGTCCCGCACATTGTCAATCGGCGAATATAAAGTTGGGGAGACCATACCAACCATCAGCCCAAGCATGGATATTCAGGTTTCCAGCAATTTTGAAAGACTGCTGTTCAATATTTATAATGGCAGTGGTGCTGATGTCCGGCATCTGATGGAAAATTTAAAACAGTCTGGTGTGTTCATTATTTCATCTGCGCAGTTAGAGAGAGCAAAAGAAACATTTGATGCTCTGCGTGTCGCGGAAGACGAAACAAAATCCACGATTGCGGAAGTTTATAACTCAACAGGCCAGATCATTGATCCTCATACGGCTGTTGGTATTCATGCGGCAAGGCAAATCAGACAGGATAACTCAGTGCCAATGATCAGTCTGAGTACGGCTCATCCGGCTAAATTCCCGGATGCGGTTGAGGATGTCACGGGCATCCATCCGGCGCTACCGGCTCACATGGCGGATTTGTTTGATAGAGAAGAAAAATTCGATATTCTTCCAAATGATCTTGGCGCTCTCAAAAAATATATACTGGACCATTTATGAGTGTTGAGATAACGAGACTTAAAAACGGTCTGCGTGTTGTTTCTGACAGGATAGCCAATGTTGAAACAGTAACTGTTGGAGCATGGGTTGATGTTGGCAGCCGGTTTGAACGGGCCGAAGAAAACGGACTTTCCCACATGCTTGAACATATGGCCTTTAAGGGAACCGAAAAAAGATCCGCTTATGATATTGCTGAGCAAATTGAGGACGTGGGGGGATATTTAAATGCCTACACATCCAGGGAACATACCACATATTACGCAAGACTTTTGAAAGAAGATCTGGAACTTGGTGTTGATGTACTTGGTGATATTCTGCAACATTCCATTTTTGATGAAGGTGAACTGGAACGTGAACGCGGTGTAATCATTCAAGAAATTGGCCAGGCAGAGGACACGCCGGATGATGTGGTTTTTGACCTGATGCAGCAGGCCGCCTATCATGACCAGCCTATGGGAAGACCAATCCTTGGGACTATAGATCTGATCAACCATTTCAGTCGCAATGACCTGACCGGGTATATGGCGGATCATTATAAAAGCGAACAGATGGCTGTGGTTGCCGCCGGAAATCTTGATCATGATAAGCTTGTCACCATGGTAGAGAAATATTTCTCAGATCTTGATTTTAAAAGAACCAAAAACAAGCAAACAGCTATTTATACAGGGGGCGAGAAACGCACCGAACGTGATTTGGAGCAGGTAAATCTGCTTTTCGGATTTGATGGAATATCCTATTCCGACCCCGATTATTTTGCATCTCAGGTCATGTCGATGGTGTTGGGAGGCGGAATGTCTTCAAGACTTTTTCAGGAAGTGCGTGAAAAGCGCGGACTGGTTTATTCCATATATTCATATATGGGATCATATGTCGATGGTGGGACCTTTGGCATCCATGCCGGAACCGGCGAGGATCAGGTAGAGGAGCTAGTCCCGGTCATTGCCTCTGAGTTTCATAAGATGGCGGAATATACGGATGAGCAGGAAGTCAATCGTGCCAAAGCTCAATTGAAAGCTGGTCTTCTTATGTCGCTTGAAAGCACAACAAGCCGTATGGAACAACTGGGTAGGCAGCAGATGATTTTTGGCCGACATGTGCCACATGATGAAATTCTGCAAAATATTGAAGTTGTAAATGCCGAAGCCGTCATGAAATGTGCCAGGAGAATTTTGTCGGGCAGTACCCTAAGTTTAGGGGCAATCGGCCCTCTTAAAAATCTTGTTGAGTTTGAAAAAATATCCGCCCTTTTTTAATTTGGTGCACCTTCATCATATTTAGGAAGTCCGTCGTCCAGATAAACATGTTTAAGAGCACGTTTAACCCAGATATGCTGTGTAATTTCAATTTTATCAGGATCTTCAAGTACGCCGATCGGTATATCAAAACATTTTTCAGAATGTATCGACATGTTGGATCCGCAAGTGGCGCAAAATCCTCGTTTTAATCGACTGCTTGACGCATAAAGCTTCAGACTGCCTTTGGTGATTTTTACCTTATCCTTATCAAAGACCACCCAGACCATGAAACTTGATCCGGATGATTGCTGGCAGGTTTTACAATGACAATATTCCGCATAATTAGGCTTGCCACAGGCTTCTAATTCAATTTCGCCACACATACAGCTGGCTTTATGAATTAATTCTGTCAATTTCTTTTCCAGTCCTTCGGATACATGGTCTGATAATTTGGCTCTGCTTCAATTCGCCCAAACCATTTTTTTATTGCCGGGAAGCGTGTCATATCGAAATTTCCCATATGGGCTTTATGGCTATACGCATAAAGCGCGATATCGGCGATCGACAGGTGATTTCCAACAAGATAGTCGTTATTTTTCAAATGATCTTCCATAATCTGTAAGGCGGCATATCCCTTTTCATGGAGTGTGGGGATTTCAGCTCTTCGTGGTGACGTTTCCGGTAACATGGTCAGGATGAATTTTGCAACAGCAACAAATGGTTCATGCGAATATTGTTCAAAAAATAGCCATTCCATAACTTTGGCCTGCTGCCATGGATCATCCGGAAAATAGTCCGTATTTTGTGACATATAAAAAAGTATGGCGTTTGATTCTGCCAGACATCTGCCGTCTTCGAACTGAAGAACGGGAATGCGTCCGTTTTTATTTATATTTGTCAAAAAATCCTTGCTACGGGTCTCTCCGTTGACCACATCATATTGAATATTTTTGAAATCAGTTTCCAGTAATGAAAGCAAAAGGCGTATTTTATAGGCATTCCCGGATTCGGTATTATCGTGAAGTATCAGCATAGTTTATAGATCCAATAAGGGTTCACCGACATGAGTGAAAATTTTTTTCATAACAGTTGGCAGGGCATATTTTTCAGTTTTATCGACAGCACACCATTCACCTTCCTGAAGATTAATCATTTCTTCCAGATCAAGTTTTACTATTTTTAATTCAAGATGGAAATGGGTAAAAGTGTGCCGAACAATGCCGGGCAGCAAGTCCCAGTTTGCAATAATGGGAACTCTTGGGGGTGGAATATTGTCCCAACTGTTGCTTAAGGCCCATTCATTGGATGGAACTTCCATCATGCCGCCAAGCAACCCTTTATCTGGCCGTCGTCTGAGCCATACTTTCCCGCCATACTCAGCCCAGAAAGCATATCCTCTTCTGGTCGGGCGCTCTTTTTTATCGATGCGTGCCGGCAATTCTGCCGCAGTTCCCAGTGTATGAGCAAGGCAGTCATTTTCTATAGGGCAATTCGGACATTTTAAATTTCGCGGGGTACAGATCGTTGCTCCAAGATCCATAAGGCTTTGTGCGTAGTCTCCTGGTCTGTATCTGGGGGTTAGTTTTTCGGCAAACTCTCTTATTTCCGCTCTTGAATCCGGTAATGGTGTTGTGATGTTGAATATACGGGACATCACCCGTTCCACATTGCCGTCAATAACAGTTGCCGGAATATCGTAGGCAATAGAGCTAATCGCCGCAGCAGTATAGGTACCTACACCGGGTAATTTTAAAAGTTCGTCATAATTTTCGGGAAACTTGCCACCCAGTTCATCAACGATATGGTTAGCACATTTATGCAGGTTTCTGGCCCGCGCATAATATCCAAGTCCTGCCCAGGCGACCAGGATATCGTCAAGATCAGCTGCCGCCAGGCTCGCTATCGTTGGCCATTCGGTTGTAAATTTCTCAAAATATGGAATGACAGCAGCAACGGTGGTTTGTTGCAGCATGATTTCGCTTAGCCATACATGGTAGGGGTTCGGAACAATGCCCCCGATTTTTGCCTCGGGCGAAATTCGCCAAGGCAGAATACGTGCATTCAGATCGTACCAATCAAGCAGTGCATCAACCAGTTCTGCCTTTTTTTCATCATTATTTATAATGCTGCCCATTTTTATCCTGATCTACCGATTCTTTTTATAAACTATACAATAACGCGAGAGTGAATACAGACATGAATCAGCAAATTATATATAATCGACCGGATTAAAGCCTTATTTTTGCCACCAATTTTCCTATCATGAATATGTATAAAAGAGTATTGTGTAATTTATGTCAGAAAATGTAACAGAGAACAGATCCTTTAAAACCAAGTCAATTGCCGAACTTGCCGGAGCCATTAACAACTCGACATTCCGGCGGTTTGGTTTTGTAAAGAGCGATATTCTCATCCATTGGAAAGAAATTGTAGGAGCTGTTCTGGCAAAATCAAGTCTGCCTGAGCGTCTGATTATGCCCAAACATAATGAATATGACGGTATTCGAGCGGGTACACTTCATATTCGGGTAGAGGGAAGTTTTGCTCCAGAAATGCAACATCTTGAACCTCTGGTCATTGACCGGATAAATTCTTATTATGGCTATAAAGCTATTGAGAAACTTGTTTTTCACCATGGTATGATCAATCCGGTTCCAGAGAAAAAGAAATATCAAAAACCGATTCTTAACGATTCTCAAAAAAGTGAACTTGATTCTCTGCTTAAAAATATAAAAGATGACAAATTAAGAAAAAGTCTTTTACGGTTGGGGCGGAGCTAATCAGCGGGAATAATCAGCAAAAACCGAAGCAAACCAAGAGATTTACAAGACGCAGGCTGGGGAGCATGAAAACAGGGTTAAAAAAGATCGGTAAAAGCAGGGCACTTTGTTATTCTTGACTTGATTTGTAGATAATTTCATTTTTATATTAACAACAATATATTGTAGGTAGATTATGATTAAACAACTATATACGCGAAAAATTGCTGTCTTTATTGGAGCGGCGCTCTTTGGAATGCTCTTATCCATACTACCGGGCTGTGCTCAGGAAAACAGTGATTCTGGGGCGTCGACAAACGCAGAAACATCTGCTGATATGTCATTTCTCGACCATGATATGGTTCTGGGAGATCCGAATGCACCGGTGGAAATGATAGAGTATGCCTCACTAACCTGTGTGCATTGTGCTGAATTCCAGAAAAGAATTTTGCCTGAGATTAAAGAAAAATATGTTGATACGGGAAAGTTGAAAATTGTGATGCGCAGCTTTCTTCTGAATGCAATTGATGCTCAGGCAACACTCCTGACTCGTTGTGTTCCGGAAAAGCGATATTTCAAATTCATGGAAGCACTGTTTACATTACAGGATCAATGGTACGATATTCCGGAATATCAAAGACTGACCAGTCAACATGATGCACAAACGGCAAACCGGATGTTCGTTGAACATACTATGGGGGAAGTTGAAAAAATGGCACGTCAGATAGGCTTGAATAAAAGTAAAATTGACGCCTGCCTGACGGATCAGAAAATTGCAGATTATGTATTTTCAGTACACAGAGGCGGTATTGAGCAATATAAGGTAAATGCTACTCCAACAATTATCGTCAATGGCAATAAAGTAAATCTTGATCTGGCATCTGTTGAAAATGCTATCGAGGCGGCACTGAAATAAGTTTCGGCGCAAAAATATAGGAAGGGAATATTTTGCATTTTACGCGACTAAGATTATCCGGGTTTAAATCATTCGTTGATCCGACGGAACTGGTTATTGAACCTGGGTTAACGGGTGTAGTGGGCCCGAATGGTTGTGGAAAATCAAACCTTCTTGAAGCCCTGCGATGGGTGATGGGGGAAAATTCCGCAAAAAGCATGCGTGGGAATGGGATGGATGACGTGATTTTTGCAGGCACCTCAACCCGTCCCGCCCGTAACCTTGCTGAAGTTACCCTCAGTCTTGATAATCAGGACCGAACAGCGCCATCTGCTTTTAACGATGAAATTGATCTTGAAATTTCAAGGAGGATTGAGCGGGATAGCGGCTCCGCCTACCGGGTGAATGGCAAGGAGATCCGCGGCAAAGATGTTAAGCTTATGTTCGCGGATGCCTCAACGGGTGCCCATTCGCCTTCTTTGGTAAGTCAGGGACGGATTGGTTCTCTGATTAGTGCCAAGCCAAAGGAAAGAAGGGCCATCCTGGAAGAAGCAGCCGGGATCAGCGGGCTTCATTCGCGTCGTAATGAAGCTGAAAGCAAGCTTAAAAGTGCGGATAAAAACCTGGAACGGTTGGGCGATGTGGAAATCGGTCTTCAGGAGCAGATCAGAAACCTTAAAAATCAGGCAAGGCAGGCAACACGCTATAAGAATGTCGCCGGTGAAATTAGAAAACTTCAGGCACTTCTCCTGTATATCGAATGGCAGACTATAGAAAAAAATATCGGCACGACGTCACGGGATGAGAGGGAAGTATCGCTCATTGTCGCTAAAGTAACGGCTGAACTTGCAGCGTTAAGTAAAGAGCAGGCCATAATTGCATCAGGACTTCCCGAACTTAGACAGAATGAAGCCGAACTGGCGGCGAAGCTGCACCGGATAACTGTAAGCCGTGACAGTCTCGACGGCGAAGAGCAGCGCGTAATAGAAACACAGGAAAAGCTGAAGGCGCTGCTTATTCAGATAGATCAGGACGAAGAACGGGAAAAGGACGTTATTAAGGATTCTTTATCCACTATGGAGCGTCTTGAGGTTGAAAAGAAATTTCTTGAGGATGAAATTGCTGGTGCTACAGGTAATATTGAACAACTTGCAAAAAATTTACAGGAAAAACAGTCTGATACACTGGACGCAGAACTGGCACTGGAAGAATTGACGGGAAGACTGGCGGAAAGAAATGCTGACCGTATCAATTTTACCCGTGAGATTGAAGAGCGCAGGGGGCAAATTCAAAATCTTGAAGACCAGAAAGTCACTGTTGAGGAAAGACTTTCCACACTTGAGAATAATAATCTGTTTACCCAGACTTTAAGTGGTGCCGAGAAAAAACTGAAAGAGGCCGAGCAACAGATAACAAAAATGCGCCTGGCCTTTAATGAGGCAGAAGATAAGAGACAGTCAATTCAGCAAATGGAGCAGGAGGCAAGAAATCTGCTACAAATGTGTGAAAGCAAACTGGCCAGAGTAAAAGCAGAGAAAGAAGCCCTTGAAGAAGTGTTAAGTGCCGATTTTGATGGCAAAGGCATCCCTCTTCTTGAAAAGCTGTCTGTTAAAAAAGGCTATGAAACAGCCCTTGGTGCTGCCCTAAATAGTGATCTGGATGCTAGCGACGATCCCCAGTATTCTGTGCACTGGCGGGAATTGCCGCCCTTGGGTGAAAATAATAAATTCCCGCAAGGGGTGGAAACTCTTGATCAGTTCGTTAAGGCTCCATCGATTTTAAAAAGACGTCTTTGCCAGATAGGTGTTGTGGACAGTGAAGAAAAAGCCCTTGAAATTTTAAAGGATTTAAAAGCGGGACAACGTCTTGTAACGCTTGGCGGTGGTCTCTGGCGATGGGATGGGCTTTGTGTTTCTCCTGATGCGCCATCGGGAACTGCGATCAGGCTTGCCCAGAAAAACAGACTTGAAAATCTCAAAAACGAATATTCAGAAAAAGAAAAAGAAGTATTAAAGGCATCAGAAAATCACAGTAAATTTAGTGAAGAGCTTTCATCCATAAAAGACATAAGCAGGGCGGCGCGTGACGAATGGCGCAAAGCGGATGAGGAAGCGATAAATGCCCGTCGGGAGATGACCGAAGCTGAGAAACTGGCTGCCCGGCATCAGTCGGAAGAGACTGCTCTAAAGGATCGTCAGGCTCACATTGTGCAGGATTTGAAAGATCAGAATATTCGTTATATGGCGGCAATAGAAAATCTCGAAAAATTGCCGGAGATGGTTGAGCTTGAAGAACTGATTGCCCAAAACAGGGAAAATGTGGAAGCGCGTCGTAGAGAATTTTCAGAAGCCAGAATCGCCCATGACAGTCATCAAAATCAAAGCGAAATGCGCCTTAAGCGCCTTGAGCAGATAAATTCTGAATATGACAATTGGCAGGTGCGGATTAGAAACGTCAATAATCATCTTGAAAATCTCGCCATAAGAAGCGAGGAAACAAAAAAAGAGCTGAGCACACTGGAAAACAGACCCGGTGAGATTGTTGTAGAGCGACGTAAACTGAATGTATTGATTGACGAAGCCGAAACGGAAAGAAAAGCCGCTGCGATTAAATTGGCGGAAGCAGAAAATACGCTGGCCAGCAAAGAGCGTGAAATGCGTGAGGTTCAAAGTCGTGTCAGTGAAGCGCGTGAGCGTAAAGTACGCCTTGAAACCAATCTTGAGCAGTTTATCGAACAGAAAGATCATCTGGGTCGCCGTATTCAGGAAGAGTTTGACCATGAACCGGCCGAACTTTTCGCTCTTGCAGAACTTAATGAAGGTGATGAATTGCCGGATGAAGATGAATCGCATCAGAAGCTGGAGCGCCTTAAAATTGAGCGTGAACGACTTGGGGCAGTGAACCTAAGAGCTGAAATTGAGCTTGAAGAAATAAATGCCCAGCTAGATGCGTCTATTAAAGAGCGTGAAGAGCTGGAAGAGGCAATCAAAAGACTGAATAAAGCCATTTCAGATATTAACCGAGAAGGCCGTGCCCGCATGCTCAAGGCCTTTGATGAGGTGAATAATCATTTTAAAGATTTATTCACCACCTTATTTGGTGGCGGTGAAGCTTTTCTTGAACTTACAGAATCTGATGACCCGCTCGATGCAGGACTTGAAATTATGGCCAGTCCTCCGGGCAAGAAAATGCAGAATTTGGGCCTCCTTAGCGGTGGTGAACAGGCTCTTACAGCGCTCTCGCTCATTTTTGCGGTGTTTATGACAAACCCATCACCAATTTGTGTGCTTGATGAGGTTGATGCACCGCTTGATGATGCCAACGTGGAACGATTCTGTGATTTGCTTGATGAAATGAGAAAAAACACCACCACCCGTTTTCTGATTGTGACGCATAATGCCATCAGCATGAGTCGTATGAACAGATTATATGGTGTGACAATGGCGGAAAGAGGGGTTTCCCAATTGGTTTCTGTTGACCTGGAAAGTGCTGAAAAAATCCGTGATCGGGTCACGGATTCTCAATTTCAGAACGCCTGAATATTTTAAAGCTTTTTACTGAAAAAAATTTGATCTTAAATACCATTTAGTTTCAATAAGTTAATTTTATGAAATCGGGTGAATAATGAGTGCTTTTTGGTGCTTGACAGCTGTGACGTCTGAAACTATGTTGCACACAATTTTACGGGTGTGGGGCAAGGTGTTTTCAAGTGTAACATCTCTCCGGAATATGCAGGAGCCTTTCATTGACTGACAATAAAAAATCGTCAGAGGAAATGAAAGCGGAACTGGATGATTTAAACGCCCGGTTAAGCGCCGCTCGCGAAGCCTCTAAACCAAAAGTGGCAGGCGGGTATAATGAAGCGACCACTTATGGCAGGGCCACAAGACTGGTTGCGGAATTGATTGCCGGAATACTGGTAGGGGTGCTTTTGGGCTGGTATTTGGACCAGTGGTTGGGTACCAAGCCGTGGCTTATGATCCTGTTGATCATAATTGGGGCCGCTGCTGGTATTTTGAATGTTATGCGTGCCGCCAAGCAAATGGTGCAAGGTGGGTCGTATAATGAAGAAGGTAAATAGAGACTAAGGATATTTAAAGTGGCAGGTCCGCTCGAACAGTTTGAAATTCATTCGAAAGTTCCGATTGAGGTCGCTGGATACGATATTTCAATCACAAACTCTGCAATAAGCCTGGCAATTGCCCTGGTTATTTTGATGGTCTTTATGCTGGGTGGTATGCGTAAAGCGGCGCTGGTACCAGGCCGCTGGCAGTCCAGTGTTGAAATGTGTTATGAGTTTATCGCCAAAATGCTTGGGGACACAGCTGGCCATGAAGCCCGCCAGTTTTTCCCATTTGTCTTTACGCTCTTCATGTTTATTCTGACCGCAAACCTGATGGGAATGGTGCCCTGGCTGCATCTCTTTACAGTTACCAGCCATATTGCAGTCACCTTTGCGTTGGCATTTTTTATTTTTATTGGTGTAACAATACTGGGTTTCATTAAGCATGGAATTGGCTTTTTGAAATTTTTTGTTCCTGGTGATGCGCCACTTGCTTTGTTGCCCTTGCTGGTGATTATTGAGATTGTATCTTATCTTTCCCGCCCAATCAGCCTTTCAGTGAGGTTGTTTGCAAATATGGTTGCAGGACATACCATGCTGCAGGTGTTTGGTGGATTTGTGGTAAGCCTTGCGGCAGCAGGAGGTATTTTCGCTCTTGGCTCAGTATTGCCATTTGCATTCATCGTTGCCCTAACCGGACTAGAATTACTGGTTGCCTGTTTGCAGGCATATGTATTTGCAGTATTAACCTGCATTTATCTGAACGACGCTCTTCATATGCATTAATGGATATGAGAAACGAAACTTTTAACGACTAAATGAATTTAAACTTTTCATAATTAAAGGAAAATAAAATGGAAATGGAAATCGCAACCCTCGCAGCAAATGCTGACATCCAAGCTGCTCGTTATATTGGTGCCGGTCTTGCCTGTACAGCGCTTATCGGTGCTGGTGTTGGTATTGGTGTGATCTTCGGTAACTATGTTTCTGCAGCAATCCGCAACCCATCTGCTGCCGGTCCGGTTTTCGGTCAGGCGATGCTTGGTTTCGCTCTTGCTGAAGCGACTGGCCTTTTCGGTCTGGTTATCGCCTTCATTATCCTGTTCGTATAATAAGTCTGAACTTTAAAATTAGATTATTAATGAACAGGCCTGATCCGTCAGGATCAAGGAGGAACCCATGCCACAATTAGATCCAGCGGTATTTCTGCCCCAGATTTTCTGGTTAATCGTTGTTTTTGCAGCACTCTATATTTTTATTGCCCGTAAAGCGGCACCAAAAATTGCAGATGTGCTTAAAAAACGTCAGGATAGAATTGCTGATGATTTAACAGCTGCGGAACAGCTTCAGGCAAAAGCTGAGGAAGCCCGCATCGCCTTTGAAAAAGCACAGGCAGATGCCCGTAATAATGCGGCATCGATTGTGCTGAGCAAGAGGGATGAGATTAAGGCTGATACCGAGGCTGCTTTGCAAAAGCTCTCTGAAGAGTTGAATGCAAAAATTGATGAAGCACAAAAACGCATTGATGAAGCAAAAAGCAAGGCTTTGAGAGACGTCCGTGACGTTGCAACCGATGTCTGTTCAGAAATTGTATCGCAAATTTCAGGATTAAATCTGGATAAAAAATCAATTGAAAAAGTTGTTAAAGCAAAAACCGATGCTGCCATGAAGGGAGACGCATGATGGAAGAACATGTAAGCTTCTTTGCCAATCCTGAAAGCTGGGTTTCAATAGCGATCACAACTTTCTTCATTCTTATCATCTGGAAAAAAATTCCGGCTGTTTTTGCCAAAATGCTTGATGACAGATCGCGGGAAATTGAAAATCAGCTTGAAAATGCAAGAAAACTTCAGGCTGATGCCGAGGCGCTTCTTTCAAAATATGAACGTGATCTGCATGATGCTGAAAAACAGGCTGTTGAGATGATGGAAAATGCAGAAGCGGAAGTGAAGCTGATGGTTTCAGAAAGCAAAGCGCAAATGGCCGAGCTGACCAAGCGGCGCAGCGAGTTGGCCGAGCAGAAAATTGCTTTGGCTGAAGCCGCCGCACTAAAAGAGATCAGATCGTTAACCGTTAACATTGCGACCGAAGCGGCCCGTGACCTGATTGGCGAAAACATGAAAAAAGCCGATCATGATAATCTGATCAAATCCGGCACGGATAAACTGGATGCTAAATTCCATTAATCTATGGCGATAAAAAGTTTTAAAGCCCTGTCATAATTGACGGGGCTTTTTATTTTTTAAGGCTGTAAATGGAATTTTCTGTCGGTGGGCTGTCGCTGCCGACTTTTCCCAATTCAACCAATCGGATCAAATGGGCAAATATAGTCCTTGATGCCGCCAGATAGAGGCTCTTATCAATCGCCGGGTAGATCATCCTTACAATTTGATCCATTGATTTGTCGCCCTGTTCAAGAAAACGGCAAATTTCATTATCCCGTCTTAACCTGTGGGCATAAACCTGTTTCACAAATTTTTTGGGATCATCAATGGGCCATCCATGGGTTGGGTAATAAATATTATCATCCCGCATCAGTAATTTTTCGAGACTTATCAAATATTTGGTCATATTGCCATCCGGCGGTGAAATAATAGTTGTTGACCAACCCATGACATGATCGCCGCTGAATAGGGCTTTCTCCTCCAATAGCGCAAAACAAAGATGATTGGAAAGATGTCCTGGTGTGTGAAGTGCCTCAAGCGTCCAGTTGTCCCCTTTCAAAATATCGCCATCTTTTATAAGTATGTCAGGTTTGAATTTTTTATCGAGCCCTTCTGCACTTTTGCTCATTGAATATTGCTGTCCACTTATATCAAACCCATATATTTTTGCTCCGCAACGTTCTGCAAGGGGTCTTGCTCCCGGTGAGTGGTCGGTGTGATTGTGGGTTACCAGAATGTGGCTGATCTGCTCGCCTTTAAGGGAAGAAATGATAGCCTCAATATGGTCAGTCATATCGGGACCGGGATCTATGACAGCCACATTTTTATGGCCGATAATATATGTACCGGTACCTTTAAATGTATAGGGGGCGGGGTTGTTGGCAGTGATGCGTCTAATAAGCGGGCTTATATTCTCTATTACCCCATATGGAGGTGAGAAATCCTGCATATATTAATAAGCTCTGTTGATGCAGAAATCGACGATCCCGATCAGGGCTTTTCTATACTCATTATCCGGGAAGATTGCCAATGCATCACGGGCAATGGATCCATAATGACGCGCACGTTCAATAGTGTCAGAAAGGGCATTATGCTTATTCATAAGCTTGATAGCATGTTCCAGATCGCCTGCTTCCTGCTCAAGATCTTCCATCGTTCTTCTCCAGAACTGGCGCTCTTCGTCAGTACCGCGTCTGAAGGCAAGAACAATTGGTAATGTTATTTTTCCTTCCTGGAAATCATCACCGACAGATTTGCCCAGCGTTTTCTGCTCTGCCGAATAATCCAGCACATCATCAATAAGCTGGAAAATAATGCCAAGATTTTGGCCGTAACTCATCAGTGCTTCGCATTCTGATTTAGGGCGGGCAGCAATAACGCCGCCGATTTCACAGGCCGCTGCAAATAAGGCTGCTGTCTTTGCACAAATAACTTCCATATAAGCGTGCTCGGTCGTGTCCGTATCATTGGCTGTGACCAGCTGCAGCACTTCACCTTCAGCAATAACGGAAGAGGCACTTGAAAGAATGCGTAAAACCTCTAGTGATCCGTCCTCAACCATCAGTTCGAATGAACGGCTGAATAAAAAATCGCCAACCAGAACGCTGGCTTTATTTCCCCAGATGGCATTGGCGGTATTTTCACCGCGCCTAAGATCACTTTTATCGACCACATCATCATGAAGAAGGGTTGCAGAATGAATAAACTCAACACAGGTGGCCAGATGGATATGACGGTCACCTTCATAACCACATAGCCGACTGGCGGCGAGTGTCAGAAGAGGACGCAGTCTTTTGCCGCCTGAAGCAATCAGATGCCCGGCAAGCTGAGGGATAAGGGCAACTGGGCTCTGCATTTTGAGCAGAATTGTCTGATTAACTTTTTCAAGATCATCACTTACAAGATCAACCAGTGTTGCGAGTGCGGTCGCACCTTTATCTTTTTTTTCTTCTTCAAAATTTATTACAAGGCCCACTTTTCTTTTCCCTGTTGCGGATTTTAAATTTACGCTAGAACTGAATATACTGCAAAATAGTCATATGGGTACATTATGGCAAGCAGACAAACGAGAAACCACATAAAAAAGGGCAATTTTATTGAAAGATTTGTTATTTACTTCCAATCCTGTGTTACTTTCCCGCATTTCTGCGATTTTGGAGGCAGAAAATATTGAATTTGTTGTTCTGGGCGGTGTTGCAAGTCTGTTTGGAGGTAGTTTTGCAGGTATGTCGACACGGGTGATGGTTGAGGAAAGTAAATTTGAAAGAGCCATAAGATTGATTCGTGAAAATCATCTGCAGGATGATGTGGAACTCGTGCAATGACTGACGGGAAAATAACAAAAGATGACTTTCTGGGAGGGCGCATTTCATTAAGCCAACCTGCAAAAGGATACAGAATTACCAGTGACAGCGTCTTTCTTGCTGCAACGATCAGCCTAAAAGCAGGTGACAAAATTCTTGATGTGGGTGCTGGCACCGGTGCAATCCTCTCATGTCTTTCAGCACGTCTAGGCGAAAATGCCAGCGAAGTTACCATGCACGGAATTGAAATTCAGGATGACCTGATAACATTGGCCATGGAGAATTCAGGGGGAACCATAAAATATTATAAAGGCGATATATTCGATGACGTACCGGGATGTGAGCCGAACAGTTATCATCATGTTGTCAGCAATCCGCCTTATTATGAAAAGGGTAAGGTAAAAGCCTCACCTTATAAAACCAAAGCTGTCGCACAAGGCGATGGAATTTCTGATTTAAGGCTTTGGGTCGAAAGATGCTTGCGTATGGTCCGGCCAAAAGGCTTTATCACACTCGTCCACAGGGCGGACCGGCTTGACGATATTATTTGTGCTTTAAGCCAAAAGGCAGGGTCCATCATCATTTATCCGCTTTATTCAAAAGCAGGCAAAGATGCCAACAGGGTTATTATTCGTGCCCAAAAAGATGCAAATGGACTTTTATCCTTGAAATCAGGACTGATCGTGCATAAATCTGATGGACATTACACGGATCAGGCAGAAAATATTTTACGACATGCCCGGTATTTGGATATTACAGAATAAAGAAGAAATTTTATGAAAAAAACATTCCGTAACCTCATTTCAAAGCTTCCCATTGATGCACTGGCCAATCCGGCGCCGGTTGTTGCCGTATTGCCGCTTGAAGGGGTGATCGGCTCAAGCGGCCGTTTTAGCAACGCCATCAATCTGGCTAATCTGGAAGATAAAATTACTGAAGCATTTGAAGTTTATAATGTAAAGGCGATTGCCCTGACTATAAATTCCCCGGGCGGATCACCTGTTCAATCTGAACTGATCGTTAAACGTATTCGTGAGCTTTCAAAGGAGAAAGATATCCCCGTTTATGCTTTCGCCGAAGATGTGGCCGCATCCGGCGGTTATATGCTTGCGCTGGCTGGTGAGGAGATTTATGCACATCAGGCCTCAATAGTCGGTAGCATTGGGGTCATTAATGCAGGATTTGGCTATCCGGCAGCAATTGAGAAACTTGGGATTGAACGTCGCGTTTACACAGCCGGGGAGAGCAAATCCCTGCTTGATCCCTTTAAGCCGGAAGTGGAAAAAGACGTTAAAATGATGAAAAGTCTTCTGAAGGAAGTTCATGATTTCTTTAAGGATTTTGTCAAGGATGCCCGCGGAGACAGGCTGAAAGGCTTGCAGAAGACTATTTTCTCCGGTCAGGTCTGGAATGGCGAGGAAGCCACTAAACTCGGGCTGATTGACGGTGTCGGGGATATGCGCTCCGTAATGAAAGAAAAACTTGGCGATGATGTTAAATTTAAACGCATTAAAGAGGAAAAAAGCTTCTTTAAAGGTCTTCTGGGAATGAGAAGTCCAAATGTGTCAATCGCTGATGATGTGATTAAAACGCTTGAAACAAGAAGCGAATGGGGCCGATTTGGCTTGTAAAGAGCCGTTATTTTCCACGCAACTTTCTTAATAATTCAGTAAAGCCTGAAAGCTCGGATTCATATTCGATTTGTGAAATGCGCGCGCTGTCCAGAAAACGGCTCCAGGCATGATATGGTGTTTCCGGTGTGATTAGGCCATTATCGCATGTGGTTGACGTTTTAATCCCCAACTCATCAAGAATATGCCAATGTTCCTTTGACCAGACACCACTGGGGTAGCAAAAATGGCTCATTGGTTTTTCAAGCAGGGGATTAATTTGTTCCTTGTTTTTCTCAATTTCTTTGGCGGCTAGGATTGGGTCTGTGGGAAATGTATGGCGGTGAGTATGAATTTCAATATCCATTTTTCCTTCCACACACTCCTTAAGCTCAGCCTGGTTGATGAGATTTAAAATCCTGCTTTTATTAAGGACATCAAAATCCTGACCGGTTGCTTTTCCAAGCTTGGTGAGTAGGTTTACCCTGTCTTCGTTTCGCTCATAGGCCTGTCCGGTTGCCGTAATTTTCAGGCGGGCTTTTTCGCATTCTTCTGTTCCCGCTTTCACAGTTCCCAACCCCTCGATCCCCAGTTGGGAAAGATCAAATTCATCAAGCTCACTATTCCAGAACATATAATTGACCCCAAGAGTGAAGATGGGGCAATCCTTGTCAAAATAATAAGACGTTAGGTAAAGTGTAGACGGAAACCCATATTTTTTTAAAACGGGCAGACCAAGTGCATAGGTGCTATAAAATCCGTCATCAATGGTAATAACAACTGAATTATCCTCTATATTTCCCGATTTTGTTGCCTGAAAAGCTTCTTCAAGTGAAATGACATTATAGCCTTTGTCTTTGAGAAAGCGCATACGCTCATCAAAAATGTCCGGTTTAATAAATAATCCGGGGACAAATTTCTCCTCATTTTTCAGGCTGAAACCATGATAACAAAGAATACGGATTCTATTTCTGTAGGATAATTTGGCCAGATGGAAAAGGCCGATATATTTCGCAACCATCAGAATGGTTTTTTTTATGGTGTCTTTCACTGATGGCTATTCCATGCTGATTCTTATTAATTATTTGAAAATAATGGTTTTTTTTATTTAAGTTCAGAGATATATATACCCTTGGAACTAACCTCCACTTTAGTTTATGTGAATTATAATTTCAAGCCTTGACCTAGGCCATCCGGATAGGTAGTTTTCAGCGTGTTTTTCTTCATTTAAATTAGGAAGATCCTGCCTTATGAGTGGTGATAATTTGGACGATACTTGTTTTCAAAATCTTATTTTGAAATTGCAGCACTTTTGGGCGGATCAAGGCTGTGTCATCTTGCAGCCCTATGATATGGAAGTCGGTGCCGGTACATTTCATCCGGCAACGACGCTCAGGTCACTTGGATCCAAGCCATGGAAAGCAGCTTACGTTCAACCCTGTCGTCGACCAACAGATGGCCGCTACGGCGAAAATCCAAACCGTATGCAGCATTATTACCAGTTCCAAACAGTCTTAAAACCATCTCCTGATAATATTCAGGAACTTTATCTTAAAAGTCTTGAAGTGCTCGGCATTGACAGTAGTCAGCATGATATCCGTTTTGTTGAGGATGACTGGGAAAGTCCAACCCTTGGGGCCTGGGGTCTTGGCTGGGAAGTATGGTGTGATGGAATGGAGGTAAGCCAGTTTACCTATTTTCAGCAGGTTGGCGGTTTTGACTGTAAACCGGTTATGGGTGAACTGACATACGGCCTGGAAAGGCTGGCTATGTATATTCAGGGTATTGATAACGTATATGACCTTCGCTGGAACAATGATGGCGTAAAATATGGTGATGTATTTTTACAGAACGAACAGGAATTTTCGGCCTATAATTTTGAGTTGGCCAATACGGATGCATTATTCCGTCATTTCAGTGATGCAGAAACAGAATGCCGGTCAATCCTGAAACAGGGGAATTATCCACTGCCTGCTTATGATCAATGCATAAAAGCATCCCATTGTTTTAACCTGCTTGATGCCCGCGGTGTTATCAGTGTTACTGAGCGTCAGGCCTATATCGGCCGGGTTCGTGCCCTCGCCAAGGCTTGCTGTGAAGCTTATCTGGTTTCATTGGGTGAGGAGGCATAAATGGCTGAATTTTTACTTGAAATTTTCTCGGAAGAAATTCCCGCCCGAATGCAGGAAAGGGCTGCTGCTGACCTGACCGCTCTTGTTACCTCAAAATTGGATGATGCAACGCTGGCTTATGGTAATGCTACTTCTTATGTAACTGCAAGAAGGCTGACACTTCATATTAATGGTCTCGCAACCGAACAGCCGGATGTTTCCGAAGAACGTCGTGGCCCAAGGGCCGATGCGCCGGAGCAGGCAATTGAAGGTTTTCTGCGCGGTGCCGGGATCAGTCGTGAAGAACTGATTGAGAAACAGGATAAAAAGGGATCATTTTTATATGCCGTTATCAATCAGAAAGGTCGCCCTGCGGCAGATGTCATTGCGGAATTCCTGCCGGATATAATTAAAAACTTTCCGTGGCCGAAATCACAGCGCTGGGGGTCTGGAAATTTACGCTGGGTTCGACCCATGCACAGTATTCTCTGTATTCTTGACGGGGCCATTATCAATTTTGATGTTGATGGCATTCAGTCGGATAATAAAACGCGCGGTCATCGTTTTATGGCACCGGATGAAATAACGGTTTCGTCATTTGCCGACTATAAAAAGAAGCTGGAAGATGCCTATGTTCTTATAGACCGCAATGAACGTATGGATAAGGTTGCTAAGGAGGCAGCTAAAATTGCAGCAGAATCCGGACTTGATATAGTTGAGGATCAGGGTCTTCTGGGTGAAGTGGCAGGGCTTGCGGAATATCCTGTTGCCATGCTGGGAAGCTTTGATAAAGAATTTCTTGATGTGCCGCCGGAAGCATTAACATCAGCCATGCGTACCCATCAGAAATATTTCTCACTTAAAGATAAAACGGGCAATCTGGCCAATAAATTTATCTTTGTGTCAAACATGATAACCTCTGATAGTGGTGCAAAAATTATTGATGGGAATGAACGTGTCCTGCGCGCCCGGCTTAGTGACACAAAATTTTTCTGGGATCAGGATTTAAAAACAAAATTGGCTGATCATCTGCCGGCGCTGGATGACATTATTTTCCATGCGAAACTGGGTACTGTCGGCAAACGTGTTGAAAGGCTTGAAAAACTTTCAGGGTTTATAGCGGGCCTCATTGGTGCTGATCAGGACAAGACAAAATTGGCGGCAAAACTGTCTAAATCGGATCTTGTGACCGGTATGGTTGGTGAATGTCCGGAACTTCAGGGACTAATGGGAAAATATTTTGCCCTGCATGAAGGACTGGATAAAGACATTGCCAATGCCATTGCTGAGCATTATTCGCCGAAAGGACCGTCTGATATGTGCCCTTCAGCGCCGGTTAGTATGGCGGTTGCTTTGGCTGAGAAGATAGATACTTTGGTAGGCTTTTTTGCAATTGATGAAAAACCGACTGGGTCGAAAGATCCGTTTGCACTTCGCCGTGCGTCCCTTGGTATTATCCGTCTGGTTATCGAGAATAAATTACGGATTGGGCTGGATGATTTAATTTCAAAATCAGCGGAAACCTATGGATTTGACTATGATCAGGAAGATCTTATGAATTTCTTTTGGGACCGACTTAAGGTCTACTCCAGGGATGGGGGCATCCGGCATGATATTATCGGTGCTGAATTCTGTTGGGATTTTGTAAAGTTGATGAACAAGGCAAAAGCCTTGCAAAGTTTTGTGTTAACCGATGACGGTGAAAATCTCCTGGCCGGGTATAAAAGAGCGGTAAATATCCTTGTCGCAGAGGAAAAGAAAGATAACGTGAATTATCAGGGAATTGTTAACCAATCATTGCTAGAAATGTCAGAGGAAATAGCCTTATTTAATGCTTTGTCAGATGCTGAAAATAAAGCGGTGGCAGCTAATGAAGATGAAGAGTTCGAGGAAGCCATGTCACAATTATCCACACTGCGTGGACCAATTGATAATTTCTTTGAAAAAGTAACAGTAAATAGCAATAACGATAAAATACGCGAAAATAGATTAAAATTATTATCACAAATCAGGACAACCATGAATTTGGTCGTCGATTTTTCTAAAATAGAAGGTTAAGTAATTATGGCAAAATGGGTTTATAATTTCGGTGATGGATCGGCTGAGGGCGAGGCGTCCATGAAGAATTTGCTCGGCGGGAAAGGGGCTAATCTGGCGGAAATGTCAAATCTTGGCCTTCCGGTTCCCCCAGGGTTCACAATCACCACCGAAGTTTGTACAGCATTTTATGAAAATGACAAAAATTATCCAGATGATCTGGTTGAACAGGTAAAGGCGTCAATTGCAGCAATTGAAAACACTGTTGGGGCCAAATTTGGTGATGAGGAAAACCCGCTTCTTGTGTCTGTCCGCTCCGGCGCGCGTGTTTCAATGCCGGGTATGATGGATACGGTTCTTAACCTTGGTCTTAATGATAAAACGGTTGAGGCGCTGGCCCGCAAAAGCGGTGATGAGCGATTTGCCTATGACAGTTACCGCCGGTTCATTCAGATGTATTCAGATGTGGTTCTGGGTGTTGAACATTATCTGTTTGAAGAACTACTTGAAATTCATAAAGAAGAAAACGGTTATATTCTTGATACAGAGCTAGGGGCAGCAGACTGGAAAGAGCTGGCACAGGCATTTAAGAAAAAAGCGGAACAGGAACTGGGCCGCCCATTCCCGCAGGATGTGAATGAACAGCTTTGGGGTGCCATAGATGCCGTGTTCGGGTCATGGATGATTGAACGGGCAATGGTATATCGTCGCCTTCATAATATTCCACATACCTGGGGGACAGCTGTTAACGTCCAGTCAATGGTTTTTGGTAATATGGGCGATGATTGTGCAACCGGGGTTGCCTTTACCCGTGATCCATCAACGGGTGAAAATGCCTATTACGGTGAATATCTGATCAATGCGCAAGGCGAAGATGTCGTTGCCGGGATCAGAACACCACAAAACCTGACCAAAGATAGCCGTATTGCGGCAGGCTCGGATATGCCATCTATGGAAGAAAGCATGGAAACTGTTTATAATGACCTTGCTGATGTCTTTCAAAAGCTGGAATCCCATTACCGGGATATGCAGGATATTGAATTTACCGTTCAGCAGGGTAAATTATGGATACTGCAAACCAGAAGCGGTAAGAGAACAGCACCTGCTGCACTGAAAATCGCTGTTGAAATGGTTCATGACAATATTATCACCAAGGAAGAAGCCTTGATGCGGGTGGACCCTGCAGCACTTGATCAGCTGCTTCATCCGACGCTGGACCCGAAAGCCCACCGTGATGTTCTGACCAAAGGTCTGCCGGCATCACCCGGTGCGGCCAGCGGTATCGTGGTCTTTAGTGCCGATGAGGCGGAAAAACTGGCTAAAGAAGGAAAAGATGTCATTCTGGTTCGTATTGAAACAAGCCCGGAAGACATTCACGGAATGCACGCGGCAAAAGGTATTCTGACAAGCCGTGGTGGCATGACGTCACATGCGGCTGTGGTTGCCCGTGGCATGGGTCGCCCCTGCGTGTCGGGCGCTGGTGCCCTTTATATTGATATGGCTGAAGGGACCATTACTGTAAACGGCCGGACTATTAATCGACATGACATTATCACAATCGATGGCGGTAATGGCGAAGTAATGGCCGGTGAAGTTGCAACAATAAAACCACAACTGGGGGGTCATTTTGCCGAGCTTATGGGTTGGGCGGACGGCAAACGTAAATTAAAAGTCCGCACCAATGCGGAGACACCGCTTGATGCCACAGCTGCGCGTGAATTCGGCGCAGAAGGAATCGGCCTTTGCCGGACCGAGCATATGTTCTTTGACGCTGACCGTATTGTGAATGTGCGTCAAATGATTATGTCAAACAGCGAAGAAGGGCGCCGTTCCGCTCTCGAAAAACTTCTGCCTGTACAAAAGCAGGACTTTATTGAGCTCTTTACAATTATGAAAGGGCTTCCGGTAACCGTACGTCTTCTTGACCCGCCGCTTCATGAATTCCTTCCTCACGAAGATGAAGATTTCCGAAATGTTGCGGAAGCCATGAATGTTGACATCAGTTTCCTTAAACGTCGCGCGGAAGAGCTTCATGAATTTAATCCAATGCTTGGACACCGGGGGTGCCGTCTTGGTATATCCTTCCCTGAAATTTATGAAATGCAGGCGCGGGCTATTATTGAGGCGGCGATTGAAGTTTCCAAAACTCTTGGCGAAGCCGTAATTCCGGAAATTATGGTGCCACTTGTTGGAACCCGCAAGGAACTTGAAATCCTCCGCAAGCTGATTTGTAAAACCGCTGACGATATAATTGCACAGTCCGGGGAGAAGCTTGAATATCTTGTTGGGACTATGATTGAGCTACCTCGTGCTGCCCTACGCGCCGGGGATATTGCCAATGTTGCGGACTTCTTCAGCTTTGGTACAAATGACCTGACCCAGACCACATTTGGTATCAGCCGGGATGACAGTGGTCATTTCCTTGATGATTATCTAAAAGCGGATATTTATGATCAGGATCCTTTCGTCAGTCTTGACCAGGAAGGGGTTGGAGAGTTGGTGAAAATCGGCGTTGAACGTGGTCGAGCCACAAGGGCGGATCTTAAAGTCGGCATCTGCGGTGAACATGGCGGTGATCCGGCATCGGTTGAATTCTGCCATAATACTGGTCTTGACTATGTATCCTGTTCGCCTTACCGTGTTCCTATAGCAAGATTGGCCGCAGCACAGGCCGCATTAAAGCAGGGATGATATGAGAAGCTTGTGGAAATGGATGAAAATCAGAAAATTTCTGTTTCTTTTATTTCCACTATTGATGTTTTCAGGTTGTGGTCAGCAGGAACGGAGTAATATACTCACTCCGGATGGCTCACCTTCCGTATCAATAATGGATTTCAGCAATCCAGTTTCGCTAAAACCGCTTGCCGAAGGCTGGTATCACAGAACTTTCTGGTTTGTCTCCCCTATGGATATTTCCTTTGTAACCAAGGACGGCCATCCATCAATCAGACTGGCCACGGATAATAGTGCTTCCATGCTTTTTCGATATGTTGATTTCAATCTGGATCAGTATCCTGAACTAGGTTGGGACTGGATGGTTGAAAAAGGGATCAATAGTGACATCAGTGAACTTACCGAGGAAGGGGATGACCAGCCGGCAAGACTTTTTTTAAGTTTTGAAGCACCAAACGGTGAAAAACATCGCATGGAAATTATCTGGGGCAATCGTGAGGTAAAGCGGGGCGACTGGAAATATATAAAAGGGTCATCCTTCCCCCATTATGTGGCAAACGGTGGTGATGAAAATATTGGCAGGTGGTTTCATGAAAATGTTGATCTGGTCGCTCTTTATGAACATTTATGGGGGCCTTCAACCGGTGTCAGGCTGACAGATATCGGCTTATTCTGTGATACGGATGCAACAGGCGGGCAGACCGTTGCTTATTTTTCTGATATCCGGGCCAATGCGAAAGTGGTTCAATAAAATTTATTTTCCAGAATTTAAAGAGTGGCCAATATCGCGACCAGCAGAATAACCGCAATAACCAGCACTAAAAGTGTTCTGTTGTCACTGGGGTTTGTGTGTTTTTTCTTGTTTCTGTGGAATTTGCTCATCTTAATCCCCTTATGGAATATATATCATTCTACTGCAATCTTATGTCATCATTCAAGCATGTCAAAAAGATTTTTATCCAATTATTTTAATTGAATCCCAAATCAGGACAAGTGAATTGTGGCTGTAAGAAATCCTTACAATTACTGACTAAATTACTGCACTGATTGAAAAGTTAAATTGTTAACTTATTGATAAGTAATAATAATTTGTTTATGGCATGGGAATTGCTAATAAATGCAGCAGTTCGTTAATAAAAAGTAAACAAGTATGGATTTTGTAAAAGGGGTGCATTTAATGTTAAAATCAATAATCAGAAACAGTATTTTATCAGTGGGTTTGTTAATGACTGTTGGATCGCTGGCCAATGCATCCACACACGATATGATCCCCAACATTGATGATCAGAAAATTGTTGATTTTGAATATTTCGAAAGAAAGCAGGATCGTTGTCTTGAAGCTTTCTCCCGTTCTGAATTTGAAGTGGCCTTTGCGATTTGTACACCACTTGCCAAAATCGGTTTCAGAGATGCGCAGCTGGTAACCGGACTTCTTTATGCATATGGCGAAGGTACTGATAAAAATCTTCAGAGAGCCAAGATATGGCTTATGGAAGCCTTAAAAAACGGACGTGAGGACGCGGCGCAGGCGCTTAGCGAGTTTGGGATGGACTAATTTCAAAAATAAAGCTGTACTTTGATCGGCGAAGCTCTTAAATTCCGGCGAGTTTAAGAGCTTTTTTAATTTTGAGAATACCCATGTCGTCCCTGGACAAAGAAGTAAACCGCCGCAGAACTTTTGCGATTATCGCCCACCCGGATGCCGGAAAAACCACATTGACAGAAAAACTGCTGTTATTTGGTGGCGCAATTCAAATGGCAGGTGAGGTAAAAGCGCGTGGTGACCGGCGCCGGGCCCGTTCCGACTGGATGAAAGTTGAGCAGGAGAGGGGAATTTCGGTTGCCTCATCCGTAATGTCGTTTGAATATGAAAAGAGGATGTTCAATTTGCTCGATACACCGGGCCACGAAGATTTTTCGGAAGATACGTACCGGGTGCTCACGGCGGTAGACAGTGCCGTCATGGTGCTTGATTCAGCAAAGGGCGTTGAAGGTCAGACAAAAAAATTATTTGAAGTTTGCCGGCTGCGCGATATGCCGGTTATTTCTTTCTTTAATAAAATGGACCGTGAGGCATTAAACCCTTTTGAGCTTCTGGATGATTTGGCCGATAAGCTGGCACTTGATGTCGCACCGGCAACCTGGCCCATCGGCATGGGCCGTGATTTTAAAGGGTGTTATGATCTGATCAATGATCGCCTGATCCTGATTGAAAGAAGCAAGGGAGACATTCCGGATGCCGGTGTGGTCTGTCAGGGGATTAACGATCCGAAACTTGATCAGCTTTTACCTGAAAACCTCGTATCAAAACTGCGTGATGATATTGAAATGGTCAGAGAATTATGCCCTGCATTTGATCAGAAGGCTTATTTAGAAGGGACGTTGACCCCAGTTTATTTTGGCTCTGCTATTAATACATTTGGTGTTAAGGAACTTCTGAATGGATTGACTGATTATGCGCCAATGCCAGGTAACTATACAACGGATTTGCGCACAGTGGATGCGCATGAGCCAAAAGTCAGTGGATTTGTTTTCAAAATTCAAGCCAACATGGACCCGAAGCATCGTGACCGCATTGCATTTTTCAGACTTGTTTCCGGTAAATTCAAACGGGGAATGAAGCTCAAACATGTGCGCGATGGCAAGACCATGAACCTTCATAACCCGGTTTTATTCCTCGCCCAGGACAGGGAGCTTGCAGAAGAGGCATGGCCCGGTGACATCATCGGAATACCGAACCACGGAAATTTACGGATCGGCGACAGCCTAACCGAAGGTGAGAATTTAAAATTTACCGGCATTCCAAGCTTTGCACCAGAGCATATTCAGACAGTGCGTGCTGAAGATCCAATGAAAGCAAAGCATCTGGCACGTGCCCTTTATCAACTGGCAGAAGAAGGTGCGGCAAGGGTTTTTAAACCTGTAATCGGGTCAGAATGGTATGTTGGTGTGGTAGGTATTCTTCAGTTTGAAGTGATGGCTGACCGCATCCGTACTGAATATGATGTTCCCTGCCGGTTTGAAACGACATCGCTTTATACTGCCCGATGGGTTGAAAGTGACGACCCGTTCAAGCTTAAAAAATTTATCGATAGCAACAAGGCAAATATGGCAGAAGATCATAATGGTTCCCCGGTTTTTCTTGCTCGTAACGCGTGGCGCCTGGATAAAGCCATTGAGGATAATCCTGATTTAAGATTTTTAAAGACAAAAGAACAACTTATATAAAAATCTTCTTTGTTGTAAATCCATTGAACCCATGGTTATAATAGCATCTTCT
Source organism: Emcibacteraceae bacterium (assembly GCA_041396985.1). Classification (NCBI taxonomy): domain Bacteria; kingdom Pseudomonadati; phylum Pseudomonadota; class Alphaproteobacteria; order Emcibacterales; family Emcibacteraceae; species Emcibacteraceae bacterium. Next base: position 926,397 of record JAWKXO010000001.1, on the reverse strand, counting down.
AATATATAAGCCGGACTTATTTAAAATGGATGATGAAATCAAAATATTGTTTGATTTTTACGAGAGTGATTTCACGGCTCCCTATCAATTTGAGCTTTTTAAGTACTGGCAAAATTTGAAACGGGGTAGATTAATGCCGAAACGTTCCGAAATAAAAGTGGAAGATCTTAAAAAAAATCTGCCGACTTTGATGTTACTTGATTTTGATAAGGAAAAAGAAACCTTTTCCTTTCGACTGATCGGTACGGCCTGCGTTAAATATTATGGTGAGCTTACAGGAAAAATAATGAATGATTATGAGCAGCATAGTCAGGCTGTAAAGAGACTTTTATGGAGCGTGCAACATAAAAAGCCATATTATGGCATCAAAAATCTAGCCAATATAAATAAAAATTATATCAGCACATCATTTATTGTCCTGCCATTGTCTGAAGATGGTGAAAATGTTGATAAGCTTCTTGTATCACACCATTTCTACTAATTTTCCGGGATCCATTTTTCAACAATTGTATGTAGTTCCGGGCGGCTCCGTTCAGTTGGTTCCTTATCGGTGCTGCCGATATAGATAAACCCTGCAATTCGTTCTTCTTTCGATAGCTTGAGAATTTTTAAAATTTCTGGATCATAGGCATACCATTCCGACAGCCATTGTCCGGCATATCCCATGGCATTGGCGGCCAGCAGAATATTTTGGCAAACGGCCCCGGCAGACAGAATTTGCTCCCATTCCGGCACTTTAGGATTTTCCGGTGTTGCTTTTGAAATGACGGCAATGATAAGAGGGGCCCTTAGAAAACGCATTTCTTCGAATGTAAGAAGATCAGGGTCTGTACCGGGATTATTTTTTTCAAATATCTGTCGCAAAATTTTGCCAATTTTTGACCTTGCCTCACCTTCAAAGGTCAAAAACCGCCAGGGGGCCTGTTTTTTATGATCGGGAACTCTCGCACCAATGGTAAGGATCTGATTAAGTTGCTCCTCACTAGGGCCAGGATCAGTCATATCCTTGACAGTTAAAGAGCGTCGCAGCATCAGCAGATCAAGTGTTTCTTCGGAAGGATGGCTTGCCGGAAGCCGGTCACAGGTATCCGGTATTTTTTTAGTGGAGATCATAAATTTCTCAAAATATATTCTTAGTTGGTATTGATTTTAATGGTTTCTGTTTTTCCGCTTTCACCTGGAAAATTCTGAAAAAGAGCATCAACCATATAAGGCATTATCTGCGCTAAATTTGGATTTTTGTTAATGCTTTCGACATGGCCTTCATATAACCGCTGTCCGGTACTCAGATCAATAATATTCATGGTCAGACGGCTTACATAAGGGACAACCGGTTCAGATGAACCGAATGAAGTTGAAATACCAAGCCCCAATGAAGTGCTGCTTCGGCGGCCGCCGCTTCCCACTCCCATGCCAAAGGACACACCTGAATTATCATTGTCAATTACAGTATTGCCGATGGGGCCGATACCATAGCCAATCTCGGCAATATACTGGCTGGCGCCATTTTCAGGCGGGTGGAAACCCACATTTCCCAGTTTACTTCCGATCAACTGTGCATATGCGCGAAATTCAATGCTTTGCTGCAAGGTGGGGTCAATGGATATCACTTCAATGGTTTGTCCGGTCACGGGTGGCAGATGATGAAAACGGGTCACATTATTTTTTATGCCGGATGAGCAGGCGCAAAGAAGCAGGGTACTGGCAAGAATGATTGTGGTTTTTAGATTCTTAATCATGATATCCATCCTTTAATTTAATATAGAGTATCAAACTCCTGATAAATGTTCTACGATTAAAATAAGGCAAAATGTCGATCTTTGGACTTGCTTCTTTATGTAAATTGGGTATAAAACCCTTTCCACACCCATCAGGGCGGTTAGCTCAGTGGTAGAGCACTACGTTGACATCGTAGGGGTCACTAGTTCGAACCTAGTACCGCCCACCATCAAATAGATTAAAAATACTTCTTACAATATTTGGCCTTATGGATTAGAGTTCTGAAATATTGAGAGAATATTTAAATGTCATTAAGTCATCTTAAGCGTTTGGAAGCCGAAAGCATTCATATAATGCGGGAAGTTGTGGCTACGGCCCAATCGCCAGTCATGCTTTATAGTGTCGGAAAAGACAGTGCGGTAATGCTTCATCTGGCACTTAAGGCTTTTGCTCCTGGAAAATTACCGTTTCCTGTAATGCATGTGGATACCACCTGGAAATTTAAGGATATGATTACCTTTCGTGACAGGATGGTAAGGGAACATGATCTGGAACTTATCGTTCATATTAATCAGGATGGGGTTAAGCAAGGCATAGGCCCATTCAGTCACGGTTCTGCTACCCATACGGATATTATGAAGACTGTGGCCTTAAAACAGGCGCTAGATAAATATGGTTTTGACGCTGCTTTTGGTGGTGCCCGTCGGGACGAGGAAAAATCACGCGCCAAGGAGCGGATTTTTTCATTTCGTTCCGAAGGACATCGGTGGGACCCGAAAAATCAGCGCCCCGAGCTTTGGAATATATATAATTGCCGCATCAATAAGGGGGAAAGCATACGCGTTTTTCCCTTATCAAACTGGACCGAGCTGGATATCTGGCAATATATCCATCAGGAAAATATCAGCATCGTTCCGCTATATTATGCCGCCGAAAGGCCAGTTGTCATGCGTGACGGGCAGCTCATTATGGTTGATGATGACCGCATGCCCATAAATGAAGGCGAAGAGGTTTCGCACCGCAAAGTACGATTTCGTACCCTTGGGTGTTATCCTCTTACGGGGGCAATAGAGAGCGAAGCCGATACTCTGGAAGCGATTATTCGAGAAATGCTGCTTGCCCATACATCGGAACGTGAAGGGCGTGTTATTGATAAGGATGCGGATGCCTCCATGGAGCAAAAAAAGAAAGAAGGGTATTTTTAATGACCAGTCTTTCTATTACGGATATTTCGGATTATCTCAATGAGCAGGAGCAAAAATCTTACTTACGCTTTATTACCTGCGGTTCAGTTGATGACGGTAAATCAACCCTGATCGGGCGCCTTTTATATGACAGCAAACTCATTTTTGAAGATCAGCTTGCCGCTCTTGAAAAGGACAGCAAAAAGCAAGGAACACAAGGTCAGGATATTGACTTTGCTTTACTGGTAGACGGGCTGGCGGCAGAGCGGGAGCAGGGGATTACGATTGATGTTGCTTACCGCTTTTTCACGACAGACAAGCGAAAGTTCATTGTTGCCGATACTCCGGGCCATGAACAATATACCCGAAATATGGCAACGGGCGCCTCAACAGCCGACCTTGCTATAATTATGATTGATGCCCGTAAAGGTATACTGACCCAGACAAAACGCCACAGTTTCATTGTCAGTCTTCTTGGGATTAAGCATGTGGTCCTGGCCATTAATAAAATGGATCTGATGAGTTTTGATCAGGAAGTTTTCAAAAAAATTGGTGAAGAATATAGACTATTTGCGAAAGGTCTTGGTTTTGAAGAAATCGTTTCCATACCGTTATCTGCCCTTAAAGGGGATAATATTTTAAACATTTCGGAAAATACACCATGGTTCCAAGGTCCCAGTTTAATGGATCAACTGGAAAGCGTGCAGATTGATGCAAAAGAAGCTGAAAAACCATTTTGTCTTCCGGTGCAATGGGTTAATCGTCCGAACCTTGATTTCAGGGGCTTTAGCGGCACTATTGCTTCAGGCTCTATTGCCGAAGGTGATGAGATTGTGGTGCTCCCAGGTGCAAAAACGGCCTATGTAAACTCTATCATATCTGCCGATGGTAATGTGAGAAATGCCGAGTTCGGAGAAGCAGTAACCATCTGCCTGGATCGTGAACTTGATATTTCACGGGGAGATGTTATCTCGCAATCAAGCAATAGGCCAGAAATAACAGATCAGATTCAGGCATATATAATATGGATGCACGAAGATGAAATGCTGCCCGGGCGGCCTTATCTGATTAAAACCAATAACAGAACTCTGGACGGTGTAATCACAGATTTGCGGCACAGGGTTAATGTCAATTCACTTGAACAAGAAAGCGCAAAAACTCTGGCACTGAATGAAGTGGGCCTTGTTAATATCAAGCTTGGTCAGAAAATCGTCTTTGAAGCGTATGTAGACAATAAAACTCTGGGCAGTTTTATCATAATTGACAAATTTACCAATGCGACAATTGGCTGCGGCATGATCAAGTTTGGACTTCGCCGGGCCAGCAACGTACACTGGCAGGCGGTCGATGTGGGTAAGGAAAGCCGGGCAAAACAAAAACACCAAAGCCCTAAACTGCTCTGGTTCACCGGACTTTCAGGGTCAGGAAAATCTACAATTGCCAATCTGGTTGAAAAGAAACTCCACGCTATGGGTAAACATACTTATCTGCTGGATGGGGATAATATCAGGCACGGCCTTAACAAGGACCTCGGCTTTACAGACGCGGACCGGGTGGAAAATATCCGCCGGATCGGAGAGGTAGCCCATTTGATGGTTGATGCGGGGCTGATTGTTCTGACCGCCTTTATTTCGCCTTTTCGGGCAGAGAGGCGAATGGTCCGTGAAATGGTCGGGACAGGCGAATTTATTGAAATTTTTGTTGATACACCGCTTGAAGTTTGTGAGCAGCGTGATGTAAAAGGGCTTTATAAAAAAGCGCGGGCAGGGGAGCTTAAAAACTTTACCGGAATTGATAGCCCATATGAGGAGCCGGATGCCGCTGAGATTCATGTCAATACAGTGGAGTTTTCAGCAGACGAGGCCGCAGATATTGTTGTGAAAAAGTTGGGGTATTAAAGTAGGGATTGAGTTGATTGTTTTAGAATCCAATCATATTAACTCTATACAAAACAGGGTTTTAACTATATTAACATATTAATTTATAACGGATAATATGTTTATGAAAAATAATGTTGCTATTTTCTTCGTTGGATTAATTGCTCTAAATTCTACTGCAATGGCTCAACAATGGGCCGCGCCAAATGATGCAAGTTTACGCAGGGACATAGAACTACTTAAATCATACGATATTATTTCTGGACCATTAAATAGCTGGCCCATCAGTTGGAAACAGATCACGGAAAATATTAATATTGTTGAAGGAAGTTCGTTTCCAGCTCATGTTATGAGTGCTATCGAACGGGTTAAAAGAAAAATACCCAATAAAGGGTTTCGTGGGTCAATTGTTGCACGATATACAAATGAACCTGACCTCGTAAGAGGATTTGGTGATACGCCAATATCAGATGCTGATTTTTCTGTTTCAGCTGGTTTTACAGAAGAAAAAATTGAAGCCAACGTAACTGTGAATTACAGGGATAATGTATCCAACCATCATGTTAATTTTGATAATTCTTATATTGCCACCCATTTGGGAAATTGGTCACTTTATGCTGGAGCTATTGACCGTTGGTGGGGACCGGGACAGGAAAATACATTATTATTAAGCTCAAATGCCAGGCCGATGATGTCAGTGGGGCTTCGGCGAAATAATCCAAAAGCCTTTAAAACAAAATGGCTCAGCTGGATGGGGCCATGGACCTGGGATATGTTTGTTGCCAACATGGGGGATGACCGGGTAATACCGGATGCATTAATGGCAGGAATGCGCCTTGGTTTTGAACCGATAAAGAATTTTGAAGTGGGGCTTTCAAGGACTATGCAGCTCTGTGGACTGGATCGTCCCTGCGGATTTAGTACATGGACAAAAGCCCTCATTGCTGTAGGAGATCTGGATAATACAGGAACGAGGAACGAACCTGGAAACCAACTGGCGAGCATTGATCTTTCTTATTCTACGAATTTTGGTGATAAAAGTCTAAAGATATATGCTGAAGGAACAGCAGAAGACCAGAACGTAATTTTACCATTTCAATATTCAAGGCTGGTTGGTGGTACATTAACCATGCCGATTGGAGAAAATGGTGACAGTTTATCTATAAACGCGGAATTAAGTGACTCAGGTGATGTTCAGGCGTGGTTTTTTGGGAAGCGATATCCTGGCACTATGTATAATCATTCTATATATGGAACGGGCCATCGATATGACGGCAGAAGCCTTGGGCATAGTTTGGATACCGATAGTAGGCTGGCTAGCTTAATGATAAGTTATTCTCGCGCTGAAGGTGATATGTATAGTATTATTTTAAGAACCGGCTCATTAAACTGGGATAATACAACAAGAAGTCAATTAAGTTTCGGCCGGCAAAAATATAGTGACTTTGAATTAAAAGCGTCCAAGAAAATTGGGATTGGTATAATAGAGGCTAACTTAAATATTCAGTCTGAGATTTTTACTTTAACGCAGGGTGTTCTTCCAAATGTTACCGGCGGGATAATTTGGAGAGTAAATTTATAAAAGATTAAAGAATGGTAGATTAATAAATGAATTTAAAAAAGAAAAGAGTACTGGTAACAGGCGCAGATGGATTTATTGGTTCGCACCTTGTCGAAGCATTGGTAAAAGAAGGGTATTCGGTTAAAGCATTATCATTATATAACTCTTTTAATTATTGGGGATGGTTGGAAGACATCGATTGTTTAAATCAGATAGAAATTGTGAGTGGCGATGTTCGTGACCCTCATTTCTGTCGTCATATTTCTAAGGATATTGAAGTTATTTTTCATTTGGCAGCGTTAATTGCTATTCCATATTCTTATATTGCGCCGGATAGTTATGTAGATACCAATGTGAATGGAACTTTAAATATCTGCCAGGCGGCTCTGGATAATGGGGTTTCGAGAATTATTCATACTTCCACAAGTGAGGTTTATGGCACTGCACAGTATGTTCCAATTGATGAAAAGCATCCTTTGCAACCACAATCCCCATATAGTGCATCAAAAATAGGAGCGGATGCAATGGCGATGAGTTATTTTAATGCATTTGATTTACCTCTAACAATTGCCAGACCCTTTAATACATATGGACCTCGGCAGTCAGCCCGTGCCGTAATCCCGACAATTATTTCGCAAATTGCAGACGGTGCAAAAGAAATCAAGCTGGGAGATGTCAGCCCGACGCGAGATTTTAATTATGTTGTTGATACATGTAGAGGATTTATTGACTTGGCGAAATGCGAAAAATCAATAGGGGAAACTGTCAATATAGGGTCAAATTTTGAAATATCTGTTGGTGATACACTCAATTTGATAAAAGAAATTATGGGGAGTGATGTAAAATTTGTTACGGATAAACAACGTATAAGACCCGAAAAATCAGAAGTTTTCAGATTATGGTGTGATAATACAAAAATTAACGAACTTACAGGCTTTAAGCCGGAATATTCTATTAGAGAAGGATTGCAAGAAACAGTAAATTGGTTCCAAAATCCTGAGAATCTGAGAAAGTATAAATCCGGAATTTATAATGTATAACGAAGTCGTAGATTACATTCGTGAACTATATGAAACAGATGATTTTATAGCGCTGCACGAGCCACGATTTAATGGTAATGAGAAAAAATACGTTGCTGAGACAATAGACAGTACATTTGTCTCAAGTGTAGGGCGCTTTGTTGACCAATTCGAACAGGATTTTTCAAAATATATTGGTGTTGAAAAGTCAGTTGCCTGCGTTAATGGAACTGCCGCACTTCATATGTCCCTGATCCTTGCTGGGGTATCTCAGAATGACGAGGTAATTACACAGTCTCTTACATTTATTGCCACCTGTAACGCCATAACATATCAAAAAGCGTATCCTGTGTTTGTGGATGTGGATAAAGACACAATGGGCATGTCGCCCGTTGCTCTAAGAAATTTTCTTGAGAAAAATGCCAAATTAACAAAAGAAGGCTGCCTTAATAAGTCAACAGGAAGGATAATAAAAGCTGTCGTTCCAATGCATAGTTTTGGTCATGCGTGCCGAATTGATGAAATTGCTTCAATTTGTAAAGAATGGAACATTTTATTAGTCGAAGATGCAGCTGAAGCTATTGGCAGTCGCTACAAAGGGAAAGCATTGGGGACTTTCGGTGATATTGCCGCATTCAGCTTTAATGGGAATAAAATTATCACAACGGGTGGTGGAGGGATGGTCGTTGCTAAGGATCAAAATATAGCAGCAAAGGCTAAATACTTAACGACAACAGCAAAGAAGCCTCATCCATATGAGTTTTTTCACGATGAAGTTGGCTATAATTACAGGTTGCCAAATATAAATGCAGCCCTTGGATGTGCTCAACTTGAACAGATTGATGTTTTTTTAAAATCCAAAAGACAAATTGCTCAAAAATACAAGGATTTTTTTAAGACTAGAGAAGAGCAATTTATTGATGAGATAAAAGATTCAGAAGGAAATTTCTGGCTAAATGCTATATTGCTTAAGGATAGACCGGCAAGAGATGAATTTTTAAACTTTGTTAATTCAAAAAATGTTATGGTACGGCCAGTCTGGACTTTAATTAACAAACTTCCAATGTTTAAGGGTTGTCAATCTGACTTACTTGAAAATTCAAAATGGCTTGAAGACCGTATAGTCAATCTTCCAAGCAGCGCGAGATTGTAGTTATGGATTTCACAAGGAAAATATGCGTAGTTACAGGTACAAGGGCTGAATATGGGCTTCTACGAAATTTGGTGAGTCTTATTAACGATTGTAAAGAAACCTCGCTTCAGTTAGTCGTGACAGGAACACATCTTGTTGAAGAATTTGGATTTACCATAAATCATATAATTGAAGATGGTTTTTACGTTAATAAGAAAATTGAAATGTTGCTAGCAAATGATAGCACAGTTTCTGTTACAAAGTCTATGGGACTCGCGTTGCTTGGTTTTTCAGATGCATTTGATGAGCTAAAACCGGATATAATTATTTTGTTGGGGGATAGGTATGAAATGCTCGCGGCTGCATCCGCTGCCTTAATTGCGGGTATCCCGGTTGCCCATATTCATGGTGGAGAGGTAACAGAAGGTGCCATTGACGATTCAATTCGACATTCAATCACCAAAATGTCTTATTTGCATTTTGCATCGACTGAAGAATACAGAAAAAGAATTATTCAGCTAGGTGAAGAGCCGGAGAGGGTTTTTAATGTTGGTGCTCCTGGCTTGGACAACATTGATAAACTCGAGTTATTAAGTGTAAATGAGCTCTCTAAATCAATGAAGTGTGAATTAAGCAAGCCATACGCCGTTGTCACATATCATCCCGTAACACTACCGTACAGGTCAAATCTAGAGGCAATAGATGAATTAATGAAAGCTCTCAAAGAATTTTCTGAGATGCAATTTATTATTACTTATCCTAATGCAGATACATATGGGCGACAAATTATTGATAAGTTAAAAGAATTCAGCAGGGATAATGAAAATATAATTTTGGTAAATTCTTTAGGGCAATTGCGCTACTTAAGTGCAATTAAGAATGCAGAATTTGTCCTTGGAAATTCGTCTAGCGGAATTATTGAGGTACCGTCGTTTGGAATTCCAACCATAAATATTGGTGATCGTCAAAAGGGGAGAATTTATGCGGAAAGTGTGATACATTGCGACGATAATCATAAAAGTATCATCAGAGCCTGCAATATTGCACTTTCCAGTAAATTTAAGGCTATAGCAGGACAAGTTAAAAATCCATATAAGCAGGAAAATACATCATCCAGGATTTTCAATTATATACTTAATACGGAAATAAATAGAATTAATCGAAAAGCATTTTTTAATATTGATTTTGATGAACTTGATTTGGAAAATAAATGCAAGTAAAAATAATTGCCGAGGCAGGTGTTAATCACAATGGTGATTTAGAACTTGCAAAAGAACTGATTGAAGCGGCTGCCGAGGCGGGTGCAGATATAGTGAAATTCCAGACTTTTAAAGCTGAAAATCTTGTCACAAAATCTGCTGAAAAAGCAAACTATCAAAAAGATACAAGTGGCTCTGATGAAACTCAGTTTGAAATGCTTAAAAAGCTAGAGCTTGACGAAAATATGCATCATGAGATTATCAATGTATGCAGGAAAAATAACATTCAGTTTTTATCAACAGCTTTTGACAAAGAGAGCCTGGATTTTTTAGTTAATAATATTGGGCTAAAGACATTAAAAATACCGTCTGGTGAAATAACAAATGGGCCATTTATTCATGATCACGCCAAAACAAATGCCAAACTTATTTTATCGACCGGAATGGCAACATTAGGCGAAATTGAAGATGCTTTGGCGGTAATTGCCCATGGGTACTGCATTCCTGAAACGAAAATTTCATCATTGGAAGATTGTTATAAAGTGCTTATTTCCCCGGAAGGTAGAAAATCTATTGGCGAAAATGTTTCCCTATTGCATTGCACCTCTTCGTATCCGGCACCAGCGGAAAGTGTAAATTTAAATGCAATGGATACATTGAAAAATGCCTTTAATTTAAATACTGGTTATTCTGACCATACTCTCGGGATAACAGCTTCAATTGCTGCCGTTGCAAAAGGCGCCAGCATTATTGAAAAACATTTTACCCTTGATAAAAATATGAGGGGACCGGACCATAAAGCATCATTAGATCCAAATGAGTTAAGTGAAATGGTGAAGGCTATCCGTGAAGTTAGCAAGATGCTGGGAGATGGAAGAAAACTGCCGGATATAAATGAAATGGACACCAAAAAAGTTGCTCGGAAAAGTATACTTGCTGCAAAACCAATTAAAGTTGGAGAAACCTTAAATCTGGAGAATATGACTATAAAAAGGCCTGGTTTGGGAATAAGTCCTATGGAATGGTGGTCATTAAATAACTCAATTGCTCATAAAAATTATGCTAAGGATGACTTTATTGAGTAATAAATTGAACCAAAATTTACCTACAATAATTATTGGCGCTGGTGGTCATGCCCGTATGTTGGCTGATACTATAAAAGCGAGCGGCGGAAATATATTGGGCTTCACAGACTTGGAAATAAAATCCGGTACTAATATTTTTGATGATTTCAACGTATTGGGCACAGATGATATTTTAGATGATTTTGCTACCGATGAAATAGAAGTGACTATAGGTGTTGGTTTCTTACCTAAGAAAAACTGGCGAAAAGCGATTTTTGAAAAAATTAGTTATAAAGGTTTTAAAATAAAAACAGTAATACATCCATCTGTAACATTAGGATCTTATATATTATTGGGTGAGGGGTGTCAGTTAATAGCGGGGGCTATAATTCAGACGGGATGTAAAATTGGCAAAAATGTGATTGTTAATACTGGCGCAAGTATTGACCATGATGTAACCATTGGTGATTTTTGCCATATAGCTCCTGGAGCTACAATTTGTGGTGATGTTAAAATTGGTGAAAATTGCTTTATTGGGGCTGGCGCCACAATTATTCAAGGAATAAATATAGGCCATAATGTAACAGTAGGTGCAGGTGTTCTGGTTCGTTCTGACTTAAGTTCTGAGTCAACTTATAAAGGATAAATAGGAAATGTATGATTGGAAAAAAACAATTGTTAAACCAAGCAATACATTATTAGAAATATTATCAGTTTTAGATAATGAAGCTTTACGTATTGCCTTAGTGGTTGATGAAGAAAATAAGCTTATTGGCGCTTTAACCGATGGTGATGTGCGCCGTGCTCTCTTAAAATATGGCAATTTGCTGATGGCGGCTGAAACTGTTATGAATAAAAAGCCAATTCTGGCCCATTCATCTATGCCACCTAGTGAAATTGATGCATTGTTGCGCAATAATAATATATTGGCAGTTCCTGTTGTTGATAATGACAATTTTCTCGTAGGGCTCCATTCACTTCGAGATCATTATAAAAGTACTATTAAAGAAAATCCTATATTTATTATGGCAGGTGGATTCGGAACCCGCCTTAAACCTTTGACCGACAATTGTCCAAAACCAATGCTGAAGGTAGGGGGTAAGCCAATTTTGGAAACAATATTAGAAACTTTTATAGAGGCAGGATTTCGAAATTTTTATTTTTCAACACATTACTTGCCAGAAGTTATTCAGAATTATTTTGGCGATGGATCAGAGTTTGGATGTTCTATTACATATGTTCACGAAGCAAAGCCGCTTGGTACTGGTGGTGCTTTAGGATTACTCCCGAATGATTTACCTAACCTGCCAATTATTATGATAAATGGTGATATTCTTACTAAAGTTAATATTGACCATCTTCTGGAAGATCATAAGGAAAAAGGTGGTATTGCAACAATGTGTGTCAGGCAACATCAATATCAGGTACCTTATGGGGTTATTCAAGAAAGTGATGGCAATGTTATAGGCGTAGATGAGAAGCCTGTACAAACTTATTTCATAAACGCCGGGATATATGTATTGGAGCCCGAATTGCTCAAAGACATTGAGCAGAATGTAAAAATTGATATGCCTCCTTTCTTAATGAAAAAAGTTGAAGAGGGAAAGAAAGTAAACTTGTTTCCTATACACGAGTATTGGCTTGATATTGGTCAGCCAAACGAGTTTGAAAAAGCGCAGTGTGATGTTCAGGAGGAATTTATTGGAAAATAAACACATTATAATTATTGGGCTTGGTAGTATAGGACAAAGACATTTAAGAAATATTAGAAAGTTATATCCAGAATCTATAATAACAGTAGTACGTAGATCACTTAAGAACACCGTTCCTTGTGAAGATCTGGCTGATAATATTGTAAATTCTATAGATAGGGCGATAAAAATTTCAAAGCCATATGCATGTATAATTGCTTCACCAGCACCATTTCATGTCCAGGATGCTTTAAAATTTATTGAGATAGGCTGCCCTGTACTAATTGAGAAACCATTATCAAACCAAGTATCAGGTGTAAGTGATCTTATAGTACAGGCGATGAACAATAATACAATTTGCATGGTAGCGTATGTAATGCGTTTTTTACCGACCATGGATCGCATAAAAGAAATTATTAACACAAAGAGGTATGGGGAAGTTATTACAGCAACAATTTCAGCTGGTCAGTATTTGCCGAACTGGCGACCTGAACTTGACTATCGTAATACAGTATCAGCACAAAAAAAATTAGGTGGTGGAGCATTACTGGAATTGAGCCATGAGATAGATTACATGAATTATCTTTTTGGAATGCCAAGTAGAGTAAACGCAATAGTTAGCAGTACAAATAGATTGGAAATAGATGTCGAAGACAGTGTTGATTGTATACTGGAGTATGCTTCTGGCCATTGCCTATCATTACACTTGGATTTTCTTCAAAAAATGCCGACCAGGTTCTGCGAAATTTCATTTGAGCAGGCACATCTCAGGTGGGAAATAAATAAAGGACACCTGTATTTGGAAAATAGTAATCACGAAAAATATATTGAAGAAGTCCCTCTGATTAATAATGATACATATATTAGTGAAACTGAGTATTTTTTTGAATGTATAGCGAAGTCAGAAAAACCATCGGTTGGATTAAAAGAGGGACATGATGTATTGATGTTGATTGAAGCAATGTCAATATCTTCCAATCGGAAAAAATCTGTTGAATTAAAGATGGAAAGTGATCATCAAACATGACTTTATCATGCATAGCATTTATATTTGCTAGAGGGGGATCCAAAGGGTTGCCCGGAAAGAATAAGAAGCCTCTGAATGGAATTCCGCTTTTGGCACATTCTATTATTACGGCAAAGAAATCACCGTCAATATCTCATGTCATATTGTCAACAGAAGATAAAGAACTTGCAGAAATAGGAAAGGAGTTCGGGGCAGAAGTGCCTTTTATACGACCTAAAGAGTTGGCCGCTGATAATTCACCTGAATGGTTGTCATGGCAACATGCTATTACAGAAGTACAAAAAATATATGGAAAATTCGATGTATTTGTTAGTTTGCCTCCTACTGCACCTTTAAGATCTGTTGAAGATGTTGAGATATGTATTTCTTTGTTAAAAGAGGATGTTGATGTAGTAGTTACCTGTACAGAAGCAGCGCGAAATCCGTATTTTAATATGCTAAGGGCGGTTGAAAAGAATAAATATGTAATAGCATTTAAACCAGAGGTTCCATTTTCCCGAAGACAAGATGCCCCAAGTTTTTATGACATGACAACCGTTGCTTATGTTAGTAGGCCATCATTTATATTAAATAATTCTGGATTGTTTGATGGCAATATTGACGCACACATTGTCCCAACAGAGCGGGCAATTGATATTGATACAATTTTTGATTTTAAGGTGGCAGAATTAATGAGTAACTTAGAAAAAGTGAATGGAAATGATTAAAGGAAAAGTTGTTGTTGTTACAGGGGGAGGTGGCCTAATTGGCCAGTCTTTTGTAGAAGCTATAGTCAAAAATGGGGGTATAGCAATTGCAGCTGACTTAAATTTAGAAGCAATTGAAAAAATAAAAAATTTATATTCTAATAAGAAAAATAAAGTTGATGCTGTTGTAATGGATATTACTAAAAAAGATTCTGTTATAAATGCAATTAATTATATACACGAGCGTTATGGAAAAATAGACGCCCTTGTTAATAATGCTTACCCAAGAAATAAAAATTACGGGAAGCATTTCTTTGAAGTTGAATATGAAGATTTTTGTGAGAATGTAGGCCTTAATTTGGGAGGATATTTCGTAACCTCCCAGCAGTTTGCAGAATATTTTAGAGACGGTAAAGAAGGCAACATTATTAATATTTCATCGATATACGGCGTAATGACTCCTAGATTTGAGATTTATAATGGGACTAAAATGACAATGCCGGTAGAATATGCAGCAATTAAATCCGGGTTAATTCATTTGACAAAATATATGGCGCAGTATTTTAAAGCAGACAAGATTAGGGTAAATGCAATTTCACCTGGGGGCATTCTGGATAATCAGCCTCAATCATTTTTAAATGAGTATAAAAAGTACTGTGCAGTGAAAGGCATGTTAGACCCTTCAGATATTGTTGGAGCGCTTATTTTTCTTCTTTCTGATCAATCTAAATATATTAATGGACAGAATATCATTGTGGACGATGGGTTTAGTCTTTAGTACTAGGAAATTTAAATGAAGAAATTTAATGTATTATTAGTGGGTGCGGGGCAACTAGGTAGCCGTCATCTTCAAGCTTTAGCAATGAGTGAATTAAAGATATCTATTTCTGTAGTTGATCCATTTGAAGATGCTCTTAAATTAGCTAAAACTCGGTTTGATGAGGTAGGAAGTTCAAATAATATTTTAGATCTGAAATTTGAAAAAGATCTAAATAATATCAGCCAAAATATAGATTTATGTATTATTGCAACGAGTGCAGATTGCAGATTGCATATATTGAAAGAGTTGGTTCACAAAGTTAGTTTGGCCAACATAATATTTGAAAAAGTATTATTTCAATCTGAAGAACAAATAATTGTGGCAAGTAATTTATTAGAAAAGTATGAAATTTCTGCTTGGGTCAATTGTCCTCGGCGTATGCAACCCATTTATCATAAATTACACGAACTGCTAAGCGCTGAAAGTAACATAGAAATAAATGTAGTGGGCAATAATTGGGGGCTAGCATGTAATTCTATTCATATGATAGATTTATGGTCATATTTAACGGATAAAATTACATATGAGCTTGATATGAGTGGTTTGGAACCCAGAGTATTAAACAGTAAAAGACCTAACTTTAAGGAATTAGAAGGCAGAATAATCGGTACTTCTCCTAACAGTAAATTTGTTTTGGATTGTAGAGTCAATGAAAAAGAACCCTCTGTCAAAATTTTTATAAAATCAAAAAATTATGAAGTATCAGTAGATGAAATGAAAGGTATATGCCAAATCATTGATCTCAGAGACAATCAATTAAAAGTTGAGAACTTTTCATTTCTTTATCAAAGCCAATTAACAAATATTGCTCTCAAAGAAATATTAACCGAAGGTAAATCTGACCTGACACAGTATTCTGACTCAGCAGCATTACATAGACCATTTTTAAATTCAGTATTAAAACATATAAATAAATATAGCATCAGTAATTATGATATTTGTCCTATTACATGAAAAAGAAGGGTGAAATTATAAGGGGCCCGAAAGAATATTTTAATTCCTTGGAATCCCTCCGAGGTCTTGCGGCAGTATTTGTCATTTTCCATCATATGAAATGGGCAAGTCACATATATTTTACGCCATTTCGAGAAGGCAGTTGGCTGTTCGTGGATTTATTCTTTGTTATCTCTGGTTTTGTTTTGGCATTTAATTATCAAAATAATATTGTTGATGCCCAATCAATGATGAAGTTTATGATTTTTAGAATAGGCCGCCTTTTCCCGCTACATTTTGTACTCTTAAATGTCTGGCTGATTTATGAATGTATACAGTGGGTGGCAATAACAAAATTTGGGATAGCTCCTGGAATGACTGGTCCCTTTACTGAAAATAATTTTGGATCATATTTGGCAAATGTATTTTTTATTCATTCCATGGGAATTTATGATTATCTGACTTTTAATGGTCCAAGTTGGAGCATAAGTGTTGAGTTTTTTACATATATTACATTTGCTATTATTATGTTAATTTATAATAAAAGGCTTAAATTAAAGATCGCGGCATATCTATTTCTAATAATCTTTTCATTCTCCTTGTTAATTTCACCCTTGAATGACCGAATGTTGGCAACAACATTCCATTTTGGGATTTTTCGCTGTTGGTTAAGTTTTTTTATAGGATGTTTAGTGTTCAATTTCAGAGAGCTGGGAATGAGCGTTGAGAAGATAGTTCCCCGTAAATATTTTTCCATTTTAGAAATTTTAGCTTTATTTTTAATTGGATATAGTCTGGTTCTTGGGGCAAAAATAGATAATTTAACTTATTTAGCAGTACCAATTTTTGCATTTTCTGTTTGGGTTTTTACTGGGACAAATGGTGTTATTTCTACGTTACTGCAAAATAAGATTTTATTGTGGCTCGGAAAGCATTCATATTCAATCTATATAAATCATATGATAGTTGTTACTTCTATTTATGTGTCATTAAGGACATTTAAATTTCCTCAATTTGATATTAATAATTCAATAGCTCTATCAAAATGGAGCGGAGATATGCTTGTAATAGTAACATTAGGAATTATTTTTATCATTTCTTCGTTGACATACCGTATCATTGAAGAGCCGGGTCGTAACTACTTCAGAAGTATTTATAAAAAAAAATCCACATAATCTTTATATAATAGACCTAACTGGTTGAAGTGTATTTAAAGAGTTTTTGTAGAAAGGTTAAAAATGACATTATTGGTTGGTGCTGGAACTATGGCTATTGACTATAGTAAGGTTTTAACAGCCTTGAATAGAGATTATCTTGTTATTGGAAGAAGCAAGGAATCAGCCTTAAAATTTGAGCGTGAAACTGGAAAGAGGGTTATCTGTGGTGGGATAGATGAATTTCTTTTAAGAGATGAGCCGGTCCCAAATTCAGCTATAGTGAGTGTAGGTATAGAACAGTTAGCCTCTACGACTAAAAGTTTAATCAGGGCTGGCATTAAGCACATATTATTAGAAAAGCCTGGTGGATTAAACATTGAAGAAATTAATTCACTTACTCAAGAAGTTAATGAATGTGAGGCAAAGGTATATATTGCTTATAATAGAAGGTTTTATAGTTCAGTACTTGAGGCACAGAAAATAATTAAAGAAGATGGTGGTGTTGAAAACTTTACATTTGAAGTAACTGAATGGGCTCATACCATTGAACCTTTAATAAAAGCAGAAGGAGTTAAAGAGAATTGGTTTCTGGGAAATACAACTCATGTATTAGATTTGGCTTTCTATTTAGGAGGAAGGCCGCAAGAAATAGTCTGTTTTACTAAAGGTAATACACCATGGCATAGTAGAAGTGCAATATATTCAGGAGCAGGAGAAACAGCTGATGGCGCTCTATTTTCATATACTGGAAATTGGAATGCTCCAGGTCGATGGGGAGTGGAAATGTTGACAAGAAAGCATAGATTAATCTTTAGGCCGATTGAAAAGCTACAAATTCAGAAATTAGGTTCAATAGAAATTGATGAACTAACTATAGATAATTCTTTAGATATATTATTTAAGCCTGGTTTATATAGGCAAGTTCAGGACTTTTTATTAAATGAGACAGAAAATTTTTGTACTCTTCAAGAGCATTTAGATCATTGTAAAGTATATAATAAAATTGCTAATTATTGAATATCAAATAGGAAATATCTGTTTTAATGGGAAATATTCTTTTAATTGGAGATAGTTATGGTGCTCCAAGGCTGTTTTCGTCTCAGAAAGTTTTACTAAAAGAAACGTGGCCGGCAATCGTGAAATCTGAGTTGAATCTTGATGGAATAAACTGTGAATATAATTTTAAAACTTATAGGACTTTCGTGGATTGTGCAGAAATAATTAAAAATGAGAATATAAGATATGACACTATTGTCATAGGAGCTGGAATTGTTGATATTTTTCCTAGGACACTACCTTATATGTTATCAACTGCACAGAACTTTCCAATGAAGTTTTTTAGAGTCTGTGTAAGACAGATTAAAGGTTTTTGGCAAAAGTATATTTACTGGCGACCTTGGAAAACGACAGAAGACATAGAATCTTCAATTAGAGAAGTATTGAAATTCTGTTGTAATTTGATCGTTTTAACAACACCGCCAATTATGAAACAACATGCTTCAGAGAATCCTCACTGCCAAGTGTTTATTGATGAATTAAATATTTTCTTGAAATGTAAAGTTAAATTTTTATCTAATAATATTTATTGCATAGATGCAGAAAAATTGATTAAGGATGAAGGAATTGATCTATGTCTTGATCCTATAGATTCCCATTATAATGTTTGGGGGAATGTAGTAGTTGCTCGTTCTGTAATTCAAATGCTGAGAAAAATTCACAATTTAGCGTAAGCAAGTTATGGTATCTGCCTTTTGCGTGGTAGTGGGCCGAAATTTAAAGAAATTAAGGAGTTGAAGTTGACTTGTTCAGTTTATCTTGCTCTAACATCTGATGATATTTCTAAGACATTGCGTGTTGTGAAAGAGGGAGATGTTATCTTAACAGACTTGTTTTGCCCAACTCATAAAGGCGAAACAATTAAAGCAGATTTTATAGATGTGGATAATGCTATGTTAACATCTGAATTTGCAGAGTGGTTTAAGAATAAAAGCGAAAAAAAACAATTTTTATTTGGATACGCAAACAGTTTTTATCAAAGTTCACTCAGACCAATTGCTGGCTATCTACATGGAATTGATACAGTTCTAACATTAAAAGGACGAAAAAATGTTATTTTCCGATTGCCTTCATCATTATTGTGGAACTTTAGAACATCAAATCATTATTTAGCAGAATATGAATCTTCCGGTGTTAGATTATATGACCGTCATTCTGTTTTATTGCCGTATATTGAGAATTATCTGAAAGAAAATAAAGTAACTTATACGAAGGGTAAGTTAAAGTTTCCATTGCAGGTTGGTATTTTTAATCCTTTGAGATTATGGGCAGTTTTTCTTGTTAGGTTAGCAGTGGATATAAAAGGAAGTATAAAAAGAAAAGTAGATCATAATTGCGTTGAAGGTAAAATATTTGAACACGTCTTCATTGTTAGGACAGTTGGTCAGGCTATTACAATTCTACCTTATCTAAGTTTAACTGAGAAAAGAATATTAATAATAATTGGTTCTACCTATACTGATACGGGAGCATTTAGTTTTCTAAAAGAAAACACAATGAATAGAAATAATATACATATTGTCACAGGGCTTTATACAAGTTTTCTAGAAACTCTTAGAATATACAAAAATACATTCGTTGAGATATTTATGTCTAAAAGTAGTGAATTCATATACAAGAATGTAAAAATAAATTTCACACAAGCAATATTGGAAACGTTAGTACTAAAATCAAGTATTGAAATTTACCAACATCAAATATGCTCAATTTTAAAGCTTGTGCAGTCTAAAATGCTCATTAGTCTAGAACAAAAATCCGTTCAGGCATACATAGACGCTAAATTGGCTAGAAATTTTAAGATGGTGTCTATTCAACTTCAATGGTGCCAGCAAGCTTTCTTTAATTTACCCATACCTATTTGCTCAGATTTTTTTATATGCGAAACACCAAAGGTCCAAGAGGCATTTAAAAAGTGTTGGCCGAGTGAAACCGCAAAAATTAAATATATTGGTACTATACAGGGTATATGTAACTTTAATAAAGACAATTCAGCTTCTTATGAAAATAAAATCATAAGACTATGTATATTTACAGGTGTTGAATCGGATGTGAATGCTAAGTTTTTAAAGGAGCTGCAAAAACAATTAAAAAATTCAAATATAGATATTTCAGTTAAATTACATCCTAGAGATAATGAAAAATATGAACATATAATTCCAGAAGCATATTATATCAGATCATATAAGCAGGATTTTTCTGTTTTCTGTAGTAGTTTTGACCTTGCAATTACATATCCATCCGGCGTTATAAGTGACCTGTTATATACAAATTTACCTTTTATAGTTTTTGTCCCTGAATTTAATAGTTATCAAAATACGGAAAGTGATTTTATTCCGGAAGGAATAGAAATTATCACTTCTATTCCTCTTTTGGCAGATAAAATCTATTCACTTAATGAACTTATAAAACGACATAATTTAGCATTGGAAAATTTTAGAAAGAATAACGGGATTATTACTGATATAGAAGTATTTGATAAGAATTTGGATGAATTAATTGCTATAAGTAATAAGGAAAAATGTAATTAAACTGCTTATTAATATCACATATTTTTTTATATTTTTACCATATCTTAATATGGGGTTGCCCCTAAATATTGATATTCAACCGTTTGCCGGAATTTTTGCACTTTCATATTTAGTGGCAAATATTAAAACATTAGAAATCAATAGAAATGCAATATTTCTTTTTTGCTTCTCAATTTTTGCAATTACCTGGGCTTTATTTATTAAGGAAGAAAACAAAATAGTTTTTAAAATATTAGCCTTTCCCTATGCATTGATAATCTATGTTTTTATATATAATACTTTAAATAAGGAAATTATTCTGAGTGTTAAAAAATATGCTATTGTCTATATATCTTTTTCATTGTTTCAATTTATTTTCCCAGCTTTTTACTCTCAATTCTCCGGGATATTAGTCCGTGATGTAAAAATTAAGGATATTAGCGGGGTTCGAGGTATAAGTGCACTTACCACGGAGCCCTCTTTCACTGCCTTTGTATTATTTACTTTTCTCGTAATTATTTGTTATTCAAATGTTTTTGTTAGAACGAAAGCTATTCATATTTTGAATTTCTTTATAGGAATTTGTATCGCTCTAACCAAGGCTTCAACAGGAATCATAATGATAGCAACCCTATTTTTATATGAAGGGATTAAAAGATTAAATATTTATAGAATAATTATTGTTGGAACGGTGTTTATAGCTTTTTATTTTTCAATTAATTACTTTGATCTGGATAAATATAGGGCAGTAAATTTGATGACTATAATTGCGTCATCCCCTGAGAAAATTCTCTATCAAGGTTCACTTTTCGTTAGAATTTATTCTATAACGGCAGGTTTTGTATCGTTAGCAAATAATCCTTTTGGAGTAGCTTTAGGGAACGTTGATTTAAACAGCCTTAAAATGATTACCGATTCAATATTTTACGGTTATACTTTTGATATTAATTTTGAATTAGTGGCACCAGACATTAATATGCCGAGTACATTAGGTATGGGGTTATTGATTTTTGGTTATTTTTATTTGATATTTTATATTCTGCTTTTTTTCCCTTTATATGTAAATAAGAATGTGCCTGCACTGGTAAAGTTTTTGGTCTTTGCTTTTACAGCTCAGTCTTTCTCTTTTGCATTTCCGCTGCTTTGGTTTTTAATCGTTATGGCTGAGAAAGGTTTTTGGGAAAGTGATTAAAACAGGAAGAGCTATTTATATGGTTTTAGTTATTTTACGCATTGCGGTATTTAAATAGATAGAAAAGTGAATTGATTGCACAGATTAATGTAAATACTATTGATGCGGCATGGAAATAGATTGATTCTGAATATGATGTGGATAATCTTTCAAATATTTTTCCAAAAACAAGTATTGATCCTAGGACGCTTACTAAGAATAAGTATTGCTTAATAATTTGACTAAAATTAAATGCTAAAAAAATCCCTAGTGTAAGTATTGAAAATTGTCCCACAGAAATTGCAACAATCACGCTACGATAATTGAATAGAGAACCAAAAATTAAAAACAAAACAATTAGGGAGAAAATTGGCAAGCTGTAAATCATTATTTTTTTCGATAGAAGGTTTGAATGGTCAAAATATAAATCTATGCTGGAACTCATTAACCACAAAGCAGTAGAGCCAGCTAAGCATATAGAGAAACTAAAATAATCGGGTTTTATTTCCGCTAATCCCCATGCCGACCAAAGCACATTGAAAAAAGAAATAGCACCTACAGAAACAAAAGTACTAAAGAATAAAATCTGGACCCAACTCGCTGGCAATCTTTTTCGAGATTGTTTGTATTCTTTAAGGATTTTCGGCTTTAAAAAAGTTGCGAATGGCATCATTACCACGGTTGTTAATAGGGAATTCTTTATATATATGAGCAAAATAGCTAAGTCTTGAGTTTTATCATAATATTCCAATGAAAGGCGGCCGATGTTGGCTAAAATATAAGATAAAAATATTACAATCAATGCAACTCTACTCATTCTGTAAAGATACTTAATATGTACTCTTAGGCTTTTGACTTTCCAATTTTCTAAAGATTCAGGAAGGCTATCGTAAACCGCAAATATGCTGCCAATAAAGAGTGATAATGGATAAATTAAAACAGAATTAAAGTCTATATTTATGAATATTAAGGCGCAAATGATAATGCCAATTCCGCGTTTGAATTGTGTTTTAGTAAGTGCAGAATAATTTTCAAGTACAAGATTACGTTGGATTTGAATATTATAAAGCCCAGTACTTGCACATGCGGCTATTACCATCAACGACAACCAAAATAATTGTAAATTTCCTGAAACCCATTGAACTAAAATACTTAAAATAAGAATGGACAGTGACGAGATAATAACAATTACTACTCCTGAAGCGAATAAATTTAATCCGGAATATGAAGATTTTTCATAAAATGCTATTACGGAGGATCTTTCGCTTGCCAAAGTGAGAAAAAATGGAAGAAATAATATTATTCCGTCAATAATCGCAAGCTGTGCAATATCTTCTACCGAAGAATTTCTAACAATGAAAAGTAATAAAATTAAAGACGGGAACTGGGCAATAAATGAACCTAAGTATAATCCAAATTTGCTCTTTATATCACTCATTTAGGTTCCATTGGATGAAATTCATATAATTATCTTTCGCTAATAAAGATTTGCTCTCTTACTTGCAATACTAATATATTGTGTTATAGGTTTTAACCTAAAAAAGTTATAATTTATATTAATTTGCTGATGAAAATATTAATATGGCCACAAAATACATATGAAAGATGTGAGAATGAATTTGTTTGATTTAATCAAATTATTTTGGGCCGGTAAGTTAACTATTATAATTTCTGCGTTAGTTGGTTGCTTACTCGCTTTTTGCATTATTCTCTTATTGCCAAATAAATATCAGTCAACAGTAGTGGTTGCACCAACAGATAATAATGACAGCCAGAGATCTAGTATCAACGATAGTATTGCATCAATTACAGGAGTAACAGCAAGTCCAGGTTCGGTAATGGAAATAGATTTAGTGCTTGAAATACTTCAGTCGAGAAAGTTTATTTTGGATTTTGTTGAACGGCATAAACTAAAAATCCCACTTATGGCTATAAAAGGGTGGGATCAACGTACGGATGAACTTATTTATGATCCCGACATATATCTTTTGGAAAAAGAGGAATGGAATATAGCAGAACTTAAGAAAAATAGAATTCCGACCTCAGAAGAAGTATACGATGAATTTAGAGGCAGATTATCCATTGTTACAGATCCTAAAACAGGAATAATAGAGATTTCATTTAAATCGCCTTCACCTAAACTTTCACGACAATGGCTTGAAATGTTCATTAATGATATTAATGCTTTTAAAAGAAATCAAGATATAGAGAAATCGGATTCTAGAATCAAATATCTTCAAACTCAGCTACTTGAAACTAATGTTGCAGAAATAAAGAATATTTTCTTCGATCTAATACAAGAGGAGCTCAAAACACGATTGTTGGCGAAAACCCGCGATGATTACTCGTTGTCAATTATTGACCCAGCTACAGAATCAGATTTACCGGTTAGTCCTAATAAGGCATTAATTTTTGTTATAGGCTTGCTTCTGGGAAGTTTTATAGGTCTATTAATTGAGTTTTGTAGATTTTCTTATAAAGAATATCAGGGCAATTTGTAAAGTTAAAATATAATGCTGTATTCCTATAATATAAATTATTTATCATGCAATTTTATAAAGGATTGTTTTTTTAAGTTGCCTATTACATATTTTAATAGAGTTCGATAATGTGTGGTATAGTAGGATACATCTCCCGTCAAGATTACGAAAAAGAGTTAGAGTGTGCCATTGAGGC
Organism: Emcibacteraceae bacterium; assembly: GCA_041396985.1. Lineage (NCBI taxonomy): Bacteria > Pseudomonadati > Pseudomonadota > Alphaproteobacteria > Emcibacterales > Emcibacteraceae > Emcibacteraceae bacterium. The sequence continues at coordinate 901,918 of JAWKXO010000001.1, read as the reverse complement.
GATGATACATAGGGGGCCTGATAATCAACAAAAAAAGTTATTGAATTTTGGACAGATGAAGATGGGAATTGGGCATCTTCGTCTCAGCATACTTGATCTTGACCCTAGATCAAATCAACCATTTTGCATCGATAATGAGCAATATATTATCATTTTTAATGGCGAAATTTATAATTATCGTATTCTTAAGAATGAACTAATTAAGCAGGGAATTACATTTGTAACTAATTCTGATACGGAAGTATTTATTCAAGCATATAAATTTTATGGAATTGAATGTTTAAAAAAATTTAATGGTATATTTTCCGCCTTCATAATTGATAAAGTTGTTAATAAAGCCTATTTAGTCAGAGATCAGATTGGTGTTAAACCCGTTTATTATTTTTTAGATAGAAATAATAATTTCTTTTTTGCTTCAGAGCTGAAAGCATTATTTAAATTTTCCAAAGTTAAGCAGAAAATATCGCCTGCTGATATTTGCCAGTATATTAATATGGCTTATTTGTTTGAACCTAGAACTGGCTTTGAAGATGTGAATAAGGTAAAGCCGGGAACATACTTAGAGTTTAATCAAAGTGGCAATATAACACAAACTGAATATTACAAGCCAACTATAGCTGATAATTGCGATATGGATGCTGTTGATGAAAAAATTAAGCATGCAACAATTGATCAATCGATGGCAGATGTTCCAGTTGCCTTATTATATAGCGGTGGACTGGATTCGAGCGTTTTGGCACGTTTCCTTGGCAAAGATACTAAGTGTCTGTTTTTCGAAAGTAGTAAGAAAGAAATACTAGAGTCTGGGATGGCAGATGATAAATTCTATGCAACAAAAATTGCAGATAAGTTAAACCTAGATTTGGAAATGGTTAAATCAGCTGACAGTGCTCCAGAAAACTTCTTAAAAGAAATTGAACACATTGCTAAAATGGTTGAAGAGCCAATATCAGATTACACATTTATAGCTTCAGAGAGATTATGTAAGAAAGCCCGCGAGAAAGGATATAAGGTTGTAATGAGTGGTATGGGTGGGGATGAGGCATTTGCAGGTTATCCAAGACACTTATTAGCAAAATATCATTTTTTATTTAAGGGTATTAAGTATTTATTATTGGCTGCCACACCTTTTATTTCCATTCTTAAAAAATATGAAAAGAAAGTTGATAGATTAAAAAGCTTTTTATTGGAAAAGTCTTTTAATCTTGGATATATCCATCTTATAGGTTTTTTCTCGTCAAATGAAATTCGTGGCCTTATAAAAAATAAAGATTTACAGGATGGTTTCGAGAAATATGTAAATAATTATTTCTTTCAAGAAAATAAAATAACTCCTTTAAAGAAAGCATTGTTGCTAGATTTTTCATGTGTTCTGGCTCATAATTTATTAGTAGCGGATAAATCAAGTATGTTAGCTAGTGTGGAAATGCGGGTTCCATTACTGGATTTGGAGGTATATCAGTCAGGTATTTCCTTACCGGACAATGAATTAATTAATAAAACAAAGCAGAAATGTGTTTTGCAGAAAATATTGAAAAAAGAAATTCCTAATGAGTTAGTATCTAGGCCAAAAGCGGGATTTAATCCCCCTCTAGATGAAAGAATTAATAGGCTGGGATTTGCCAAAACTTGGGAAATTTTATCAAAAGGGCAACTAGGTGATTTTTTGAATCTTGATATTGTCCACTCTATTATCATGGACCATTTTGACAATAAAAAGAACAATGCATTTAAAATATACCAGTTTTTATTTCTTGATGCATGGATTAGAGTTTGGACTAAAAAGATTCAATAGAATGAACTTTAGAATATGAAACTGAAACAAATAAAAAATGCTGAAATCATCCATCATGCGGATGATCAGGTAATGATCTATAGTAAATTTAATAAGATATTCATTAAAATTGGTAAAGAAGCTCATTATGTTGAACTTCCTTTGCCATTTTACTATAGAGCTTTAGGTTATATAAGAATATTCAGGCGTATATTGAGGTTGGATAAATCTTCAATTAGATTAGCAAAAGATAGGTCTTCTATTGTTATCACATATAGGTCAAATATTTATTGTTATACACTAGCATCACAAAAAATAGAAAGAACGCACAAGCTCAGGAACTGCAATACTGTAATGCATATGAGCATTGAAAGTTTGGCGCCTAACACATTTATTCTTGGTGAATATGGAAGTAACTCAGAGCGACTTCCAGTACCAATTTATATATCGAAAGATGGTGGAAAAACTTGAAAACAATTTGCGAGATCGAGGGTATAAGACATATACATGGAGTGTATCATGACCCATATACAGATCATCTTTGGGTTGCAACTGGTGATTTTCAAGGTGAATGTTATTTATTTGAATTTACGGATTCTACTTTCAAGAATAAAGTAGTGCATGGTGACGGAAGTCAGATTTGGAGAACGGTCAATTTATTTTTTACAAAAGAAAAAGTAGTTTGGATTATGGACTCGCAATTAGAGACCAGTCATTTAGTAACTCTGGATAGAAAAGATAATAGTATAAAAGTTACGCAACCTTTCGATGGGCCAGTCTGGTATATTAAGTCATTTCCTGGAGATATACATTTAGCACAGACCACAGTTGAAATCGGTGATGGTGTCCATTCTAATTTCGTTCATTTATATCGATCTTACGACCTGAAAAACTGGGAGAAAATAGCATCATTTCCTCATGACGGATTGCCTTTGGGATATTGTAAGTTTGCAGTGATTTCATTTGCTAATGGTAAACAAAGTGCAGATAAGTTTTATATTTCATGCGAAGCCATAAAAAATAAAGATGGGAAAAGTTATGAATGTTCGCTTGCGGATTAATGAAAATGGATGAAATTACGAATTTAATCAATAAATGGCTAAATAATATTCAATTGGGGGAGCCGTTACAGAAACGGGAAGACTTTGACTATAATAAGAGGATAAATAATCCTCCCTCTAAAATTGAAGAATTTAATCAGGATCTTTTTGAGAAGCTGGTGAGTACTTTATCTTTCACTCAATCGAATGAAAATTTTCCATTATCTGAGTGGCTTGAAAAAGTAAGGCGGTATATCGAAATTAATAGACCTAATTTATGGAAGATAAGTTGTAAGCGATTTGGGAGCGCTGAAAATGCTCAATTGTGCCTAGAGCGAATGGTTTGCCTTTTGGCTATTTATGCGTACGACTACAATGATATATTGTTATTTAATGCTACTTGTAATGGATATGATAGTCTTAATGTAAAATTTTCATCGAAAAATTGGAAGCAGCAAAATTTAAGAAAAATTATTGTAACGGTAGTTTCAAACCCGAGTAGGTATGTAGAGTTTAGTAATGAAGCATAAAATAGTTGTAATTTCTCCAAATCCTTACAGCAGATATACATTATCGGTATTATATTTGTTGGAACGTAATGATATAAAAATACAAGGTGTAATACTTAATAAGATTTTAAATTTGAAAAGAATAAAGAGTGAAATTAGTCGTGATGGAGTAAGGCTAATTCGTAAAATATACCGTAAGTTGATTTTAAAGAGTGCTGAGAATCCAACTACTAATAATGATAATATTATTACTTATATGCAGAAAAATAGTATGAATTTTGTTTCTATTCCTGAATTTTGTCAGGAAAGAAACATTGATTTAATAAAGACATCAGATATTAATAACTTACAGGCAGAAAATTTTATTAAAGAGAGGCAACCAAATTGTATAATCTTTACTGGTGGTGGTCTAATAAGAGAGAATATAATAAAACATTCTGGGCGTGGTGTAATTAACTGTCATATGGGTATTTTACCAATATATCGAGGAATGGATGTTGTTCAATGGCCTATATTAAGGGGGGATTTTAATAATATCGGCTTGACAACGCATTTAATGGACAAGAGTATTGATACAGGAGATATCATTAAAAGACGAAACATCGAGGCAAAGAAATTCTCTTCAATAGGTGAAATGAGAAATAGCATGGAGCGTCAAATGCCTGAATTTATAGTAAATAGTAGCATACAACTCCTAAATAATGAAGTTGTATTAGAGGCTCAAAAAGAAGATGAGGGGAAACAATACTTTATCGTTAATCGCAGACTAGAAAAATATATTGATAAGGCGCTTAAGAAATTTTCTAATTATGGATGAAACTCTAAAGTGGAAATTAAGTACGCATTCTAATAATTCTAATTTAAGAAACTGAATGGTGAATGTAAAAATGGCATCTATGCTTTATTTTTATACCTTGCGACATTTAAAACTAATACAGTTAATCAATCGTTTTACAAGAAGGTTATTTAGTGTAAAAGTTGATGCTTCTTCAGCGCCGAGCTACCAAATTTCTTCTCCTTATGGACATAAGATTATTAAAAAACATAGAGTTTTTATTCCGGGAAGCAATTATAATATTTTAAATTTAACTAAAAAACTTTCTTTTCCTGAAGGATGGAACGACCATAATATTCCTAAGCTCTGGCTTTATAACCTTCATTATTTTGATGGCCTTTTAAATGACGAAACTCCAAATAGTTTAAAACAGACTTTAATTAATTTATGGATTGAGCAAAACCCCCCAGGGAAAGGAAATGGATGGGAGCCTTACCCAATTTCTCTACGAATTGTTAATTGGATTAAATGGAATCTATCAGGGAATAAATTATATGATCAGGCGATTCAAAGTCTGGCGATACAAACAAGATATTTAATCGGGACACTTGAATTCCATCTCCTAGGCAACCATCTTTTTGCAAATGCCAAGGCACTTATATTTTCAGGTTTATTTTTTGAAGGAAAAGAGGCCGATAATTGGTATCAGCAAGGATATAGAATTCTTCAGGAACAAATTCCTGAACAGTTTTTAAAAGATGGCGCTCATTTTGAACTCAGTACTACATATCATGCTACCTTGACAGAAGATCTTCTCGATATAATTCAATTGCTGAAACTGAATAATATGGAAATTCCGACGACTTGGCAATTAGCGGCCAAAAATGCTGTTCAGTGGCTGATTTATATGACCAGACCAGACGGAAATCCGCCCCTTTTCAATGATGCGGCTTATGGAATTTCGCCAAAATTAGATGAACTTCTAATCGTATATCATTCAATGGGACTAGGAGAAGTTTCAAATTTAGAAACGGGTATGACAGATTTGCCTGAAAGTGGATATTTCAGATTTGAAGGTGAAAATTATTCATTCTTTGGAGATGCGGGACAAATCGGTCCTGATTATATTCCTGGGCATGCCCACTGTGATATGTTGAATTTTGAACTTTTTGCCCATGGAATCCCAATTATTGTCGATACAGGGACAAGTACCTACGAATTAGGTGAGAGGCGCAATTTAGAACGGAGTACGGTATCCCATAATACAGTGCAAATTGATAATTTTGAACAAAGTGAAATCTGGGGTGCTTTCAGAGTAGCCAGAAGGGCCAGAATAATAAAAAGAGAAGTGAATAACTATAATGTTTCCGCTGAGTATTTTATCTATAAATCAAAAAAAATACGCCATAAAAGAGAGTTTTACTTTGATAAGGGATTTGTCAAACTTATTGATAAAGTCCAAAATTCTAATATAGCGACGGCGAGAATACATTTCCATCCCAATATATTGGTATCAATTGAAGAAAATGTTATTAATGCTGGCCCTATCAAAATCGAATTTGAAGGGGATATTTCCATCAATATTAAAGAGTATGAATATGCACCCAAATTTAATAATCTAATTCCTGCTAAAGTTCTGGAAATAACATTTATAAAACAACTGACAACCAAGATTTCTATATGAAGGTCCTTTTTATAACAGATAATTTTCCTCCTGAAGTCAATGCGCCAGCGGCCCGTACCTATGACCATTGCAAACGTTGGGTTGAGAGTGGAGCAGATGTTACGATTATCACCTGTGTGCCAAATTTTCCCCAGGGAAAAGTTTATGATGGGTTTAAAAACAAATTGTACCAAAAAGAGTATATTGATGGAATAAAAGTTATTCGTGTTTGGAGCTATATTACCGCAAACGAAGGGTTCCTTAAAAGAATAATAGATTATACAAGTTTTGCATTTATGGCATTCTGGGTGGGACTTTTTCAATCTTGTGACGTTATCATTGCTACATCACCACAATTTTTTACGACTTTTACCGGATGGTCTTTATCTAAGTTGAAAATGCGGCCATGGGTTTTTGAGCTTCGTGACCTTTGGCCGGAATCCATTGTTTCTGTGGGGGCAATGAAAAAAGGTATAGCAATTGAGATTTTTGAAAAAATTGAGCAGTTCATGTATAGGAGTGCCGATATGATTATTCCAGTGTCTGATGCCTTTAAAAAACATCTGATTGGACGAGGCATTCCGGCAGAAAAAATTCATGTTGTAACAAATGGTGTTGACCCTCAAAAATTTCCTGTCAAAGAAAAAAATGAAAAACTGCTTAAAAAACTGAATTTAGAAAATAAGTTTATCATTGGTTATATTGGTACTCATGGCATGGCGCATGGACTGGATTTCATAATCAGAACTTTGAAAAAAATAAATGACTCTTCTATTCACTTTTTGTTTGTAGGGGATGGAGCCGCAAAATTGTCTACTGAACAATTAGCAGGAGAATTGGAGTTGAACAATGTCACTTTTCTTCCTCCTGTTTCTAAAGATGAAGTTTCTGAATATGTAGGTTTATCTGATGCTGTGTTAGTTCCATTAAAAAAGTCTGATACTTTTAAGGCAGTAATACCCTCTAAAATATTTGAATCTGCTGCAATGAGTAAACCAATTCTCCTGGGTGTGGATGGACAAGCTCGTGAAATAGTTGAACAATATAATGCAGGTCTCTATTTTGAACCGGAAAATGAAGAGGAGTTTATAAAGTCGGTGACCGAAATTAAAAATAATAGAATTTTATATGCAAACATTCAATGTGGAGAGAAAAAACTCGCTGATGCATATGACAGGAACAGACTTGCCGACAAAATGCTTTCTTACATAAGTACTTTAAAGATTTAAATAATCCGAATTGGATCAATTTAATTAGATCGCTTTTCAGACAAACATAAATTTATCTTCCACCATCCCTTCCGGCAGTCTTTCATTTATATGAGGATCAAGTTCAAGGCCCCAGCTGTTAATCATGCAGCCTAAAATAATATACATACCGTGGATGGCGATGATGTCCATAATTTGCTTATGGCTATAATGGTCTTTAAGAGCGGACAGTGTTTCCTGAGAAAGCGCGTGATTTTTAATAAGTTCATCCACGGCGCTTAGTAATATGGCCTCAGAAGGCTCCCAGTCCTTAACGGTTTCTTTTTTAACCCGGTTTATTTCATCCATACTAAGGCCACAGGAAAGCGAGCGATCAACATGGGATGCCCATTCGTACCAGGATTTCATATGAACGGCCACGCGTAAAATGACCAGTTCTCCCTTTCTCCTTCCAAGCGAGCCGCCATTGACGGAATAATTTCTGAAATTCCACCAGGCTTTTAGAAGCTCAGGATTATGGGCCATCAGGCTATGAACATTAAGCGGCCTGCCGTTCATGTCATCAATAATTTCTGACAGGGAAGGATCCCAATCGGCCAGTGCAAGGGGTTCTAGTTTTATGTCGCTTGTCATCGGTATATTTCCAAAAATCAATTACAGGCTGGATGCTTCGTAGACTTAAGGGTATATTTTAAATTTAAGTCAATCAACAAGGGAATAGAATAAGATGAAAATTGATAATTTACCCTCCAGTCTGGTTGCAGAACTATCAAACCAAATTCTTCATATAAAAATTAGCAGAGCGGAAAAGATGAATTCATTGTCTTTTGAAATGTACCGTGCGCTTACAAAAATGCTGAACGATGTTGAACAGAATGATGATGTTAAACTGGTCCTTATTTCGGGTGAAAAAGAATGTTTTTCCGCCGGAAATGACATTGATGATTTTATTGAGCTTCAGCAAAATCAATCCTTCAGCCGAAATCATGTAGCACCAGCATTCATTGATACACTGATCCATTTTCCAAAACCGATTATCGCTGCGGTGGAGGGGGTTGCTGTCGGTATTGGCACAACAATGCTGCTCCATTGTGATCTTGTCTATGCATCACCGGAAGCCAGTTTTTCAATGCCTTTTGTAAAACTGGGCCTTAGCCCGGAAGCAGCAGCCAGCTATATCATGCCTCAGCTGATGGGTCGGGCAAGGGCTTCTGAATGGCTCCTGCTGGGCGATACCATTACCGCGGAACGAGCATCAAAAGACGGACTGCTGACGGCTGTCGTTGAAAACCCGCTTGAAATGGCCTTTCAAAGCGCAAAAACCATCACCGCCATGCCAACGCAGGCCGTATTGGCGACAAAGAAGCTTATGAGCCATGACAGTAAAAAAAGGATGAAGACGTTTGACCGGGAAATGGTTGAGTTCTTAAAATGCTTTTCATCTGAACCGGTCAAGGCTGCATTTGAAGCTTTTGTGGCAAAAAGAGCGTCCCATAAAGATGAATAAATTTTATCCGCATTTTATGGAACCTCTTGATTTGGGGTTTTGTCAGCTTAAAAACCGTATCCTTATGGGGTCAATGCATACGGGTCTGGAAGAGGTGCCGGGAGGGTTTGACCGCATGGCTGCATTTTATGCCGAGAGAGCCAGAGGCGGTGTAGGGCTGATTGTGACGGGCGGTATTTCGCCAAATGCGGAAGGGGCGGTTTTTGCCGGTGCCGGGCAAATGGCAAATGAAAAGGATGTTAATAACCACAGTACAGTGACCGAAGCCGTTCATAAAGCAGGCGGCAAAATATGTATGCAGATCCTGCATTCAGGACGATATGCCGCGCATTCGAATTCGGTGGCACCTTCCGCCATTCAGGCACCGATCAATCCGTTCAAGCCACATGAAGTTTCCGAAGAGGAAATTGAAAAATCCATAGATGATTTTGCAAGATGTGCCGAACTGGCAAAAAAAGCGGGCTATGATGGTGTTGAGATTATGGGTTCAGAAGGATATTTCATAAACCAGTTTATTGTCCACCGCACCAACCGGCGAAATGACAAATGGGGCGGTTCTTATGAAAACCGTATGCGTTTCCCCCTTGAAGTGGTGCGGCGGGTAAGAAAAGCAGTCGGCAATAATTTTATTATTATTTATCGGCTTTCAATGATTGATCTGGTCGAGGATGGCAGTACATTGCCAGAGGTCATTAAGCTCGGCAAAGCGCTGGAAAAAGTAGGTGTCAATATTATCAATACCGGGATCGGCTGGCACGAAGCGCGTATTCCAACCATCATCACAAAAGTACCGCGAGCCGCGTTTGCCTGGGTCACGGCCAAAGTAAAAAAGTCCCTGTCAGTGCCGGTGATCACATCAAACCGTATCAATACGCCTGAGGTGGCGGAGGCCGTTTTGGCAAGAGGGGACGCAGATATGGTTTCAATGGCGCGTCCGTTTTTGGCGGATCCGGAATTTGTTAATAAAGCGGCAAACGGAAAGGCAGATGAAATTAACAGCTGTATTGGTTGTAATCAGGCCTGTCTTGATCATGTTTTTCAGATGAAACTGACCAGTTGTCTGGTTAATCCACGGGCCTGCCATGAAACGGAACTTAACATTACCCCAGCGAAACGGAAGAAAAAAATTGCCGTAATCGGGGCCGGTCCTGCTGGGCTGGCGGCTGCTTGCACAGCAGCGATGCGGGGACATCATGTTACCCTTTTTGATGCGACAGATCAAATTGGCGGTCAGTTTAATCTTGCTAAGAAAATTCCGGGCAAGGAAGAATTCAATGAAACAATACGCTATTTTAGACGCCAGATTGAGCTTTTAGGCATAAGTCTTAAGCTTGACCATAAAGTGACTTCTCATGAATTAAATGTAAGCGATTTTGAGGATGTGGTGGTTGCGACAGGCGTCACTCCCCGGGTGCCTGATATTGCGGGTATAGATCATCCGAAAGTGCTGGGTTATCTGGATGTCCTTAAAAATATGAAACCTGTTGGTAAAAAAGTGGCCATTATTGGTGCCGGGGGAATTGGTTTTGATATTGCCGAATTTCTGGTTCATGAGAAATGCGAACCTTCTGCAAGCCTAGATATTAAAACATTCATGAATGAATGGGGCGTGGATATGAGCTTAGAGACCCGCGGCGCCATTGAAGGGATAAACCCGGAAATTGGTAAGCCGGCAAGAGAAATATTTCTACTTCAAAGGAAAAATTCTAAGATAGGCAGCGGGCTTGGTAAAACAAGCGGCTGGGCCCATCGGGCTGGGCTTCTTAAAAAAGGCGTAAAAATGATTGCCGGTTGCGTCTATATAAAAATTGATAATCAGGGACTTCATTTGAAAATTGGCGGTGAAGAAAAACTGCTCCCCGTTGATAATGTTATCATTTGTGCCGGGCAGGAACCCTTGCGTGAACTTGTAACCGGACTAAAAAAACCATTTCATCTAATCGGTGGTGCCGAGGAAGCCGTAGAACTTGACGCTAAAAGGGCGATTGACCAGGGCACAAGATTAATGGCCGGACTTTAATAAAATTATCGTATAAAAAAGTCTAAAATCAGCGTTCTGACGGTGGAATGTCTTTGGCCTTGCTGGAAAATTCCTTTATTTCAGACATGGAATATTTTGTATTTTTCCGTTTTGTAGATGCGGGGTCGTGAGCGAGGCTTACGTTAGGGCGTCTGGCCGTTTTGGGTCTGATGGGGCGTTTTTCAAACCCGCCACCACAGTTGGGACAGACATTTTCAAGAATATTATCAACACAATCACGGCAGAATGTACATTCATAAGTACAGATACAGGCGTCATTAGCATCCGGCGGCAAATCTTTATCACAAAATTCACAGTTGGGTCTTAATTCCAGCATAGTCTGGCCTTTCACAATTTATGAAACTAATCTTTATCAACAGTTTTAGCTTAAATCAATCAGGCTTGATATCCAGAATAAAGTATGCTTTTTTATCAAAATATTCATAGGGGAGCTTCAATTGTTCAGATTTATTTTATCTACATTTATCTTGTTAAACAGCATTACAGCATTGGCAGGTGAAAGGTCATTGGAAGAGGTCATTAATGACCAACACGTAAAGGAAGGATTATCTGAAATTGATGGGATGCGTAATGATGCTGCCAATTTGCTGATTAAAATAGGCGGTATTATTTCCCCCTCGGGAAAAGAACAGGAAAGGGCAGAGGCCGTTGCTGAAGAAATGAAAAAAATTGGACTAAGCGATGTTCATATAGATGAGGCTCCAAATGTTATCGGTAAAATTAGGGGGCGTTCAGGAAAGGCACTGATCTTTGTTTCGACACTTGATGATTTGACAACAGTGGCCGAAAATCAACGGGCGGCGGGAACCTTGCCGCATATTGACGGGGACCGGGTGGTTGGGCCTGGAACCAACACATCCTTAACTTCCGTTTCATTATTAATGGCGGCAAAAGCGTTGGTCGATATGGGCTTTATTCCCGAGCATGATATTATTTTTGCCGGTGTCGCGGAGGAGGAAACAGGGCTTCGGGGCATGAAAAAACTTTATGCAGATTATAAAGATAAGGCGATTGCCTTTGTAGATGTTCTGGGTGAGGGAAACAGCATCAGTTATGGAGCATTAGGCATTCACTGGTGGAAAATTCATGCATATGGCCCGGCCGGACATACCCTTAACGGCGGTCTTCCCAATGTTAATCAGGCCATTGGCCGTTCCGTGGACAGAATTATGCAAATCCCGGAACCGCAGATTTATGAGGACAGACGCACAAGGTTAAATGTAGCGGTAATTAATAGTGGATCGGTATTTAATCATAAACCGGAACATGGCTGGTTTTCGCTTGATGTAAGGTCACTTGATCTTGAGCATATCATGACAATGGAAGATAAAGTGCGTGACATTCTTGCTGAAGTAACCAAAGAACTGGGAATTAAGTTTGAAATGGAAGTCGTCTCTGATACGCCTCCGGGGCAGATTGAGGGTGCCCGGGAGTCTTCACTGTTGCAAACCTCAATTAAAATATCAGAGTATCTTGGAAATAGCCCGCGACTATCAGATGCCGGATCGGCAAATTTAAATGTATCGATTGCGGGTGGAACATTATCGATTGGCATTTCAAGCGAAAGAGGGGGACGTCGTGGCTTTACGGATGAATGGGCGGATATTTCAACCATGGTTCGCACAGCAAAGAATGTGTTTTTAACAGCAATTACAATTGGAAATGCTCACGCTGAATAAAGTCTCAATTGACATGTTTGTAATCACGATTATGTTACAAATTAATGATATCGGGGATAAAATTTTTGATGTATGGTTCGCCAATGGACAAATTAATTGAAAATACCGGTAAATTTAGTAATCCTGATTTTACTCTGGATGGCAGCCCGCGGGCCCATGTTCGCCTGAAAAACCTTGAAACCCTATGGTTTAATACGGGCACACTTTGTAATCTTGAATGTGAAAATTGTTATATTGAATCGTCCCCTAAAAATGATGCGCTCTCCTATATCCGTCTGGAAGAGGTGATCCCATTTTTCGAAGAAATAAAAGAGAAAAATATTGCGGTTTCAGAGATCGGCCTGACCGGAGGGGAGCCGTTTATGAACCCGGATATTATTAAAATCCTCGAAACCGCGCTGGATTTTGGGTTCAGGATTTTGGTTCTTACCAATGCCATGAGGCCTATGATGCGTCATCAGGATGCGTTGCTTGATTTAAAAAGCCGCTATTCTGACCGCTTGTCAATCCGGGTTTCGATGGATCATTACACCAGAGAAATTCACGAGAAGGAACGTGGGAATAAAAGCTGGGAGCCTATGATAATGGGGCTTAAATGGCTATCGGATAACGGCTTTGATATCCATGTAGCAGGGCGAACGTTTACCCACGAGAGCGAAGATGAGCTTAGGAAGGGCTATGCTAGGTTATTTTCTGAGTTATCAATTAAGGTTGATGCAATTAATCCCCATAAGCTTATACTTTTCCCGGAAATGGATTTGCAGAAGGATGTGGTTGAAATCACCACGGCCTGTTGGGGGATATTAAATGTTAATCCTGAAAATATGATGTGTGCCACGTCCCGAATGGTTGTAAAACATAAGGGCGCAGATCGTCCTGCCATCATGGCCTGTACACTTCTTGCCTATGATCAGCAATTTAATATGGGCGACACGCTTTCATCTGCGCGGCAGGACGTTTCATTAAATCACCCATTTTGTTCAACTTTTTGTGTACTTGGTGGGGCATCCTGTAGTAATTAGCGGAGTCTGGTTTAAATTTAAAAAAATATTCCAGCCTAATATACGTAATTACAAGTCAGGGTAACGATAATGAAACGAGACACAGGACAAAATAAAGACATAACGGATAAGTGGCGTTTGCAAACGAAACTTGTTCGCGGAGGCACTTATCGAAGCGAACTCGGCGAAACAAGCGAGAGCATGTTCATGACATCAGGTTATGCTTATGACTGTGCAGAGGACGCGGCCGCCCGTTTTAATGGGGAACAGGACGGCTATACCTATTCGCGTCTGCGCAACCCGACATGTGCAATGTTTGAAGACAGAATGGCGTTGATTGAAGGCGCGGAGACGGCACGGTCAACGGCAACCGGGATGGCAGCGATGACATCGACGATGCTTTCAATTGTAAAAGCTGGTGATCATGTGGTTTCCAGCAAGACTTTGTTTGGCTCATGCCGCGTCTTCATTGAAAATATCCTGCCGAAATTTGGTGTCAGCTGCACTCTGGTTGATGGGCAGGATAACGAAGCCTGGAAAGCGGCAATGCAGCCAAACACCACGGCTGTATTCCTTGAATCTCCAGCCAATCCAACCCTTGATGTCGTGGATATTCAGTTCGTTTGTGACGTGGCTCATGAAAATGGCGCATTGGTTGTTGTTGATAATGTTTTTGCGACGCCACTTTTGCAGAAGCCGGTAAAATACGGGGCCGATTTTATAATTTATTCGTCTACCAAACATATTGACGGGCAGGGCCGTTGCCTTGGCGGCTGTATCCTTACATCTGAAAAAAATATGGATGAAATTATTCTTCCCTATATTCGTCATACCGGGCCAAACTTAAGCCCATTTAATGCCTGGGTGATGCTTAAAGGCATGGAAACGCTGGATTTGCGAATTGATAAAATGTGCTCAAATGCTGCGAAAGTGGCTGATGGCCTTGCCGATCTTGGTGTCTTTACGTCAGTAAATTATCCCGGACGTCCCGATTTCAAACAGCATGAACTGGCGATGAAACAAATGTCAGCTGGCGGTACAGTTGTAACGGTGTTTGTCCCCGGTGGCAGAGAACAGGCTTTTAAATTCCTAAATGCATTGGAAGTGACGGATATTTCCAATAATATAGGGGATGCGAAAAGCCTGATGACTCACCCCGCAAGCACGACACATAAGTCTGTTGAGGAAAGTGCGCGTCTTGATATGGGAATTACGGAAGGTATGTTGCGGCTTTCAGTCGGTCTTGAACATGCGGATGATTTGATCGAGGATTTTGCAAGAGCGGCAAAGATCGCTGGACTGTAACAGTCAATTTGATTTGATTAGTATTTTAAAGAGCAGCGTTATGGACGAACAAAAAAAATATAAATCCATTACCAATGATATTGGCGTTTCAGTAGTCCCCTTTTACCTTGATCAGGAATCAGTTCCGGAAGAAGGGCATTATGTCTGGGGATATCAGGTCCATATTGAAAATTATGGCAGGGAAACGGTTCAACTGCATAGACGTCATTGGATAATTACAGATGGAAATGGCCAGCAACATGAAGTGGACGGCGAAGGTGTAGTGGGCGAGCAGCCCATTCTGGAGCCCGGTGGTGCGTTTGAATATACGAGCGGAGCGCCACTCACAACTTCATCTGGGTTTATGACGGGTAGCTATAGAATGAAAGTAATGGACGGGGCCTATTTTGATGTGGAAATACCAACTTTTTCACTGGATATCCCGACAGAAGACAGGAAGGTTCATTAAATGTCAGATAAAAAACCAAGCAGAAAAGAAGCGGAAGAAGCCATTCGTACTTTGCTTAGATATGCAGGTGAAGATCCGTCGCGGGAAGGGCTGATAGATACACCCAAGCGCGTCGTGAAATCTTACGATGAATTTTATAAAGGGTATCATCAGGATCCGAGAGAGTATCTTTCGCGCACTTTTGAAGAGGTGCATGGCTATGATGAAATGGTCGTACTGAGGGATATTCCATTTGAATCTCACTGCGAGCATCATATGGCTCCCATCATTGGAAAGGCTCATGTCGGCTATCTTCCCAAAAATAAAATTGTCGGTATTAGCAAGCTTGCACGTGTTGTTGAAACCTATGCCAAGCGACTTCAGGTTCAGGAAAAAATGACAGCGCAGATAGCCGACTGTATTCAGGATATTCTTGAGCCGTTAGGGGTCGGTGTTGTTATCCAGGCCACTCATGAATGTATGAGCACCAGAGGTGTTCATAAACACGGCGTTTCTATGGTTACAAGTCAAATGGTTGGAGCTTTTCGTGAGGATGAAAAAACACGCCGAGAATTTCTTGCCGTTGTCGGCCCTCTTAATGCAATGAACAGCTGAATTTTGCTAAAATAAAAGACCCTGATACGAAATTGGTCATATCCTGCATGCAGAATAAATCATGATTAATGGGTGAGAAATGGATAGAATGTCTACAAAAGAACTCCTGAATAAACTTATCGGATTTGATACGGTCAGTTCAAAATCAAATATGGATTTAATCCATTTTATTGAGGATTATTTAAAAGACCATAATATTGAATCGCGCCTTGTCAGGGACCTGCATGAAGACAAAGCAAATTTACTGGCTGTAATTGGTCCGGCTGATGTCCCGGGGATAATGCTGTCAGGCCATACCGACGTTGTGCCCGTTGAAGGGCAGAACTGGACCAATGATCCGTTCGATATGACAGAAAAAGACGGCCGGCTTTATGGTCGTGGAAGCTGTGACATGAAGGGTTTTATCGCCTGTGTTTTGGCAAAAATTCCGGACTTTAAAGCGGCGGAATTAAAAGAGCCAATTTATCTTGCATTTTCATATGACGAAGAAACAGGATGTACAGGTGTCCATGGACTGGTCGATGTAGTAAATGAAATGCCCGTTAAGCCGCGTGCTTGTATCGTCGGGGAACCCACATCGATGAAGGTTGTAAACAGTCATAAAGGTATCCGGCATTTGCTGACAAAAGTTTATGGACATGAAAATCATTCAAGCACGGACCGTGGTGTCAATGCGATAAATTATGCCGCTGAAATTGTGATGTTTTTGGATCAAATGCAGGAAGAAATGAGGGCGCGCCCCACAGATGTAGAAGGGTATGATCCGCCATACTGCACGGTTCACGCTGGCCGCATAAAGGGGGGTACGGCTGCCAATATCACCCCGAACTACTGTGAAATTGAATGGGATTACCGTCCCATCCCGGGCACTGATGAAGACGAGATTTATAATCGTTATGTTGATTTTGTTGAAAATAAAATCATTCCGAAAATGAGGCTGAAATCAGATAAATACGGTGACGTAAAAACGGAGTTTCTGGCAAAAGTGCCGTGCCTGTTCCCGGAAACGGGATCTGATGTTGAAGCATTGGTCAAGCATCTTGCTGAACAAAACTCAACCCATGTTGTATCATATGGTACGGAAGCGGGAATTTTTTATCAAAAAGGTGGTGTGCCAGCGGTTGTCTGCGGACCTGGAAGCATACTTCAAGCCCATAAAGCGGATGAATATATTGATATTTCAGAGCTAACGGCCTGTGAACGGTTTTTGGACCGTCTGCTGGAAATCGTAAAAAAATAGAGTTTTGTAATTTTTTTATTTCCAAATTAACTTTTTACCGTTAAAAGGAAAAATATATAAACGCAGAGGTAAAGAATATTATGGGCAATCATAATGCCATAAACAAAGTTATATTAATCGCGCGGAAGTCTATTTCCGGTGCGAATATTCTGCTTGCCTCGCTCTCACTACTCGGTCTTGGTCGACTTACTCGCCCCTGAGCGCTTCACAGATTTAAAGCTAAAATGTTAGCGAGCGTTTAGGGGAGAAAATCCTTCGACGCCGAGATTTCAATATAAAATATATTTATATTCTCGGGAAATATGATAAATTATTTAAAAGAATATAAAGGACTTAGGTCAATGACTAGAGATAAAAACAGAGTAGTTATATTTGATACTACATTAAGAGACGGTGAGCAGTCGCCAGGCTGTTCAATGACATTAAATGAAAAATTAAGAGTGGCGGAAGCACTTGAGCAATTGGGTGTAGACGTCATTGAGGCTGGTTTTGCCATTGCATCAAATGGCGACTTTAATGCCGTGTCACAAATTTCGGCACTGATGAAAAAAACAATTGTCTGTTCTTTGGCGCGGGCCTCGATTAAGGATATCGACCGTGCGTGGGAAGCATTGAGAGGTGCAAAACGCCCGCGAATTCATACGTTTATTTCGACAAGTGCCCTTCATATGGAACATAAATTGCAGATGTCCCCTGAAACGGTTCTGGATAAAATTCAGGAAAGCGTTTCATATGCACGAAATCTTTGTGATGATGTTGAGTGGTCCTGTGAAGATGGAACAAGAACGGATGAAGATTTTTTATACCGTTCAATTGAAATTGCCATTAAAGCTGGCGCGACCACAATCAATGTGCCTGACACTGTAGGATATACAATTCCGCAGGAATATGAAAAAATGATGAGAAAAATTATCGAGAATGTTCCTAATTCCGATAAAGCCATTTTCTCAACCCACTGCCATAACGATTTGGGACTTGCGGTGGCAAATTCTATCGCGGCAGTTCAGGGTGGTGCCCGACAAATTGAATGTACGGTCAACGGTATTGGGGAACGTGCTGGTAATGCGGCCCTTGAAGAAGTGGTCATGGCCTTTAGAACACGTCATGATGTATTGCCATATACAACGGGTGTTGTAACGGAAAATATAACCAAAACATCCCATTTGGTGTCATCGGTTACCGGACTTAACGTTCAGCATAATAAAGCGATTGTTGGTGCTAATGCCTTTGCCCATGAAAGTGGTATTCACCAGGACGGTATGCTTAAAAATGCTGAAACTTATGAAATTATGACGCCGGAATCAGTAGGATTGGGTAAATCAACCCTAGTTATGGGTAAACATTCCGGACGTCATGCGTTTAGTGAAAAGTTGAAAGAACTGGGATATGTTTTAGGCAACAACGAGTTTTTAAGTGCGTTTGAGCAGTTCAAAGACCTCGCCGACGCAAAAAAAGTGGTTTATGACGAAGATATTATTTCCATTGTTGATGATGGTATGCGTGACAATGAAGGAATGCAGATCACGTCCTGGAAATTTGTCTGTGACAAAGATGTACCAAACAGCGCTACATTTGAAATTGTTGATGGCGGCGACGTCAAAACAGTGCATAGTGAAGGTAATGGACCCGTTGATGCTGCCTTCCTTGCTCTGTCTTCACTGATTGATGGAGAGCCTGATCTTGATCTTTACCAGGTCCACGCTGTCACCAAAGGGACAGATGCGCAGGCAGAAGTGACCGTCCGTCTTTCTGAAAATGGTAAAACGGTAAATGGGCATGCTGCGCATACCGATACTCTGGTTGCCTCTGCTAAAGCTTATCTGAATGCGCTGAATAAACTTTTGGTCAAACGCGAAAAAAGCAAACCGGAAGAATTATCAGCTTAAAATAGTCAATTTTTATGAGGCAAAGGGCAATATAACGCTCTTTGCCCTAAATTTGCCGCGAATTAAATGCAAAAGCTCTTTATTTTATCAATATTTATTAAATTCTGATAATTAATTTGCAATAATAATAGTATGTTAATACAAACAGTTTATAAGTTTGCGTAATTAATAATAATCATTAACCCGCAAACGTGCGGCAAAGGCAAAAATTGAATGTTTGAACGAATTTTAGGTATGTTTTCCTCAGATATGGCAATTGATCTGGGAACAGCAAATACACTTGTTTATGTTAAGGGACGGGGCATTGTACTGAACGAACCTTCAGTGGTGGCCCTCAAGACGACTGGCGGCGTAAAAGAGGTTTTGGCTGTTGGTGAAGCGGCTAAAATGATGCTGGGCAGAACGCCGGGTGATATTGAAGCCATCAGACCGCTTCGTGACGGGGTCATTGCTGACTTTGAAGTGGCGGAGGCCATGATTAAGGACTTTATTCGCAAAGTTCATAATCGAAGCATTTTTGCCAGCCCGCAAATCGTCATTTGTGTGCCATCAGGTTCAACGCCTGTGGAGAGAAAAGCGATCCGTGACAGTGCACTTGAAGCTGGTGCAAGACGCGTATTTTTGATTGAAGAGCCAATGGCTGCCGCGATTGGTGCCGGACTTCCGGTGACGGAGCCGACCGGATCTATGATTGTTGATATTGGCGGCGGGACCAGTGAGGTTGCCGTTCTTTCTCTTGGTGGGATTGTTTATTCTGCGTCTGTCCGTGTTGGCGGTGATAAAATGGATGAAGCGATCATTGCCTATATTCGACGCAATCATAACCTGCTGATCGGTGAAGCCAGTTCAGAACGGATTAAAAAAGAAATCGGTACGGCTGCGGCACCCGAAGACGGTGTCGGTCAGACCATGCAGATCAAAGGTCGTGATCTGATGAATGGTGTACCAAAAGAAATAGTCATTGATCAGCTTCAGATTTCTGAAGCACTTGCCGAACCACTTAGCGCAATCATTGAAGGTGTTAAATTTGCTCTTGAGCAAACCCCTCCTGAATTGGCAGCTGATATTGTTGATAAAGGTATCGTGCTTACTGGTGGTGGTGCGTTACTTCGTGATTTCGATAAAGTGCTTAGAAAAGCCACCGGGCTTTCAGTGATCATAGCTGAAGAACCGCTGACTTGTGTTGCCCTGGGAACCGGCCGTTCACTGGAAAGTGAAATTCTAAAACATGTTCTTAGCGACTCTTATTAATTAAGACGGGATCGGTATCGGTATAAAGAAAGAGGATAGTTATGAAGGGGTTTGGACAGCGATTTACTGCCTTCTTCTTTATTATTGCATCTATCGCCTTGCTTATATTCGGCCGAAGTCAAACCAGGCTTATTGAAGAAATCAGGGCACAGATTTTTGCGACTTTTATCCCTGTCATTCAGGTCGTGGATTTTCCGCGTGAAGCAACATCAAGTCTTTCGGATTGGTTTAGAAATATAGCCGTTGTATATTCAGACAATGAATTCCTACGAGCCGAAAATGCGGAACTTAAAAGCCAGCTTGCGGCTTCGACTGAACTTGAGGTTGATAATCTCCGTCTGAAAAATTTACTTAAAATTAAAGATGGTACAGTCACCACGATCACAGCGTCGAGAATTGTATCCGACAGCAACAGCCCATTTTTTAAAAGCATGCTGATTAACAGTGGCACCAATGACGGGGTAAAAAAAGGTCATGCCGTTGTCAATGAGGATGGTATTATCGGCAGAATAATTAATGTTGCCCCCAATTCGGCCAGAGTATTGCTTCTTAATGATATAAACAGCAGAATTCCGGTCAAATTTGCCAAGTCAGGTGTTAATGTTATATTGGCGGGTGATAATTCTATGACACTCAAAATAAATTTTATGCCCAACGAAGAAAAAGCGCTGGTGGGTGATATTATCCTGACTTCGGGTATGGGTGGCGTATTTCCACCTGATATGGCCGTCGGTAAAGTAAACGAAGTAACGGAAATAGGTGAAATCAGAATTAAACCGGCCGTTGATTTAAACCGCTTAAATTATGTAAGTGTGATCGCTTACGAAATTGCCAGTTTTCCTGTTTTAAATCAGGAACAAGGCGAAGAAAAAGGCGAAACAGGAAACAATGGAGATCAGTGATGAGCATTTCTCAGTCAAATGAAAAATCATTCGGATTGAAATCGGTCATTCCTTTTTTCACTGTCGTTTTCCTTATTATTTTAATGGTCCTGCCCTATAATATGCCGCTTATCAGTGATATTATGCCCTATTTGACGTTAATCGGCGTTTATTACTGGAGCGTTTTCAAACCCGAATATATGCCGGTCAGTGTCGTGTTTGCGATTGGAATATTGCAGGATATATTGCTTGGTAGCCCATTGGGCCTGACCTCATTATTACTTGTTGTTGTGCAGCAATTTATATTTTTTCAGGGCCGTCGTTTTCTGGAAAGGGATTTTCTCTTCAACTGGTTTGTGTTTGTAATGATTGTCATTGGATTTGGAACGTTAACCTGGATTATTGTCTCCCTTTATTTCAGAGTTTTTCTGGATTATATTGGTATAATCGGCCAGATATTATTAACAATTGCCTTTTATCCCCTGATTACCTGGCTTCTCGGGATTACAAAGAAAATGGTTAGTTAGATGCAGCCATCTGATAAAAACAAATTGAAAATGTATACGCGTCGGGCGTCTCTTCTGTCCGGCGGCATGATGCTTTTGTCATCCGCTCTGGTTGGACGTATGTATTATCTTCAGGTGATCAGCCGCAGTCAGTATGAACTCCTTGCCGAACAGAACCGTATCAGTATGCGTCTGCTGGCACCCAAAAGGGGCGATATAGTAGACCGAAATGGCCATCCCATGGCGACAAGCACGACTGATTATCGGGTAAATGTCATTCCTGAAGAAACAGAAGAATTGCAGGATACCTTAAAGTCGCTCGGAAAATTTATCCCCATCTCTGCAAGTGATAATGATCGAATAGTTAAAGCATCGAAGAAACAGAGATCTTTCCTGCCCATCAGTGTTGCCAATAACCTGGACTGGAAAACATTTTCTAACATTAATGTAAATATGCCTGATTTGCCGGGAATTCAGCCTGATGTCGGGACCAGCAGATTATACCCGGAAAAGGAACTCGCTGCTCATATTATCGGCTATGTTGGGCCGGTAAGTGAGGAGGAGCTGACAGGGGATCCGCTTCTTGAGCTTCCTGAATTTAAAATTGGTAAAAACGGCATAGAAAAAGTTCTTGATGAAAAATTGCGAGGCAGTGCAGGAAACAGTAAAGTTGAGGTGAATGTTTTGGGGCGGGTTATTCGCGAACTTTCCAGACAGGATAGTATTCCGGGTAAAACTGAACGCCTGACAATTGATCTTGATCTCCAGAAATATGTTGCAAACCGTGTGCGTGATGAAAGTACGGGGATCGTGGTGATGGATGTCCATAATGGTGAAATTCTGGCGATTGCATCTACTCCGTCTTTTGATCCCAATGATTTTAATAATGGCATCAGTCAGAAAAAATGGGACAGTCTGCGCGGTGATATAAGAAAACCGCTTATTAATAAGGCAGTATCAGGTCAATATTCTCCCGGGTCAACTTTTAAAACGGTTGTTGCCCTTGCCGCGCTTGAAGCCGGAATTATTACGGAAGAAGATACCAAATTCTGTAATTCCCAATATAGAATAGGAAACCGCATTGCCCATTGCTGGAAAAGGGGTGGACATGGCCGGATCAATGTTGTCCAGGCACTGGCCCAGTCCTGCGATGTATTCTTTTATGATCTTGCCATTGAAGTGGGGATTGATAGAATTCATGAAATGTCAGCCCGCTTTGGATTGGGAGAGCGGTTTAATATTGGTATTATGAGTGAAGCCCGGGGCATTAATCCAAATAATGAATGGAAAATGGGGGCACAGGGTGTCAAATGGCAGCTGGGCGATACGGCTAATGTTGGTATAGGACAGGGGTTTGTGTCGACAACGCCGCTGCAGTTGGCTGTTATGACTTCGCGGCTGGTGAATGGCGGCATTGCCGTACGCCCCAAAATTTATTTTGATGATGACGATGATGGTATCACCATTCCGGGTGATATGGGCATTTCTGCAAAAAATCTTAAAATAGTTGATCAGGGTATGAGCGATGTATTCAACCATCCCCGTGGAACGGCTTATGCGCATAGAAGCAGAAAAAAAGACTATAAAATTGGTGGGAAAACGGGAACGACACAGGTGACCAGGATCAGTATGGCGGAACGGCAGTCCGGTGTTATTCAGAATGAAGATAAGGAATGGATTGAACGCGATCATGCCTTATTCATTGGTTACGGCCCGGTTGAAGCGCCAAAATATGCTGTCTCAGTGCTTGTTGAACATGGTGGTGGCGGGTCATCAGTTGCGTCGCCGATCGCCTGTGACATTCTCGAATATATGCTGGATCGGGATCTTGCAAAACAGAATGAGCTGAATGGAGGGCAGGACGTATAATGCCCCTTTCAGCACGAATTGGTAGTCATAAACAAAAATCACTCAGACAGAAATTTGTTGATCTGAACTGGTTCATTGTCTTCATCATTGTTTGTGTAGCCAGTGTTGGATTTGCCATGCTTTATTCAGTTGCAGGGGGAAGCATAGACCCCTGGGCCAAAAACCAGCTTATCCGCTTTCTTATCGGGCTGGCGGCGATGATCTTCATTGCACTTATTGACATCAGGGTCTGGATGTTTCTGGCCTATCCGCTTTACGTTCTCTCGCTGTCGATGCTGGTGGTGGTTGATATTATGGGGACAATCGGTAAAGGGTCGCAGCGGTGGATTAATCTTGGTTTTATGAACCTTCAGCCATCAGAATTCATGAAAATAGCCCTTGTGCTGGCTTTGGCCCGCTATTTTCATTGCCTATCAGATGAAGACACACTCAAGCTTAAAAGCCTGGTAAAGCCGCTTATACTTATTGCACTTCCGGCAGTTTTAGTGCTCAGGCAGCCTGATCTTGGGACAACCCTGCTGATTGTTATGGGTGGAATTGCCATGTTCTTTGTTGCGGGTGTTCGCATGTGGCTTTTTATCGTCAGCTTTGTTGCGATGATCCCAGCGGCTTTTGGGGCATGGCAGTTTCTAAAACCTTACCAGAAACAAAGGGTGCTGACTTTTCTTGATCCGGAAACTGATCCGCTTGGGGCGGGCTATCATATTATCCAGTCAAAAATTGCTCTAGGTTCCGGTGGAGTTTACGGCAAAGGATTTATTCAGGGCACCCAAAGCCAGTTGAACTTTTTGCCGGAAAAACACACCGACTTTATTTTCACGGTTATTGCAGAGGAATTTGGGTTGATCGGCGGCCTTACTTTGCTCACCCTTTATTTCATTCTTCTTGGCTATGCCATGATTATGAGTATGAGTGTCAAGAACCAGTTTGGCCGATTGCTGGTTGTCGGCATGGTCATTACCTTCTTCCTTTATATGTTTATAAATATTGCCATGGTGATGGGGCTGGTCCCTGTAGTGGGTGTGCCACTGCCGCTGGTATCTTATGGCGGGTCGGCGATGCTGACACTTCTTGTTGGTTTTGGCTTTATTTTAAGCACGGCCATTCACAAGGATACGTCTATCCCCCGTGGCGGTGCCTTCGCCTAAAAAGCGTTATTTATTTTAATTTTTCGTAACGATGACAGCTTACAATATGGTCGTTGATGATGCCTACCGCCTGCATGAAAGCATAGCAGATCGTCGGGCCGCAAAACCCGAAACCACGTTTTTTAAGGGCTTTGCTCATGGCAACGGATTCAAGACTTTGGGCGGGTATATCGCCCATGGTTTTGGGTTTATTTTGTTTGACCTTGCTATCTGTGAAACTCCAGATGAAGTCACTGAAAGAGCCAGGCTTTTCATTTTCCATTTCAAGATAGCATTTTGCATTTTTAATGGTTGCAACGATCTTCATCCGGTTTCTGATGATGCCCGTATCATTCATCAGTCGTTCCACGTCATTTTCATCGTAAGCGGCGATTTTTTCTGGATCAAACTGATCAAAGGCAGAAATAAAATTATCACGGCGTCTCAGGATGGTGATCCACGATAGGCCCGCCTGAAAACCATCCAGAATAAGTTTTTCAAACAGAGCCCGACTGTCATAAACCGGAACACCCCATTCCTGATCATGATAATCCTGATACTGTTGATCTTCACCACACCAATCACATCTGATTTTATTATTCATGTCATTTATCTTTCAAAAACCCTGGCATAAATGGTGTGACTTTTATATCACAACAACTATACTCCCTGCCAAATTCCATTTTTTCTATATTAAATAATGCTATGGCATTTTTGTCACAGCTTGATCTTAAGTCACCAATTTTATTGCCATTTTCGTCCATGATTAATGATCCGAATTGCGGGACTGGTCCGGATAAGGTAACAGGGAACATTTGTTTCTTAACCTTACTCCTATATTTCATCCGTGCGGTCACTTCCTGACCGACATAACAGCCTTTTTTAAAATCAACCCCCTTTAACTCTTCAAAATGACCTTCAAGGATGGTGCTTTTGTCCATTATGAAGTCCTGTGTGCCTTCGGGAATACCAAGCTTGATGCGGCGCAGATGATAGGGCTTGTCATCACCACCAACAGGCATGGTTTCAATGATGGCCCGGTATCCGAGATCCGGTAGTCGGGGGTCAGAAAATGAAAATTCATATTCTTCGAGCGGCTGGGCAGAAGTAATAATGGAGAATTGTTCGCTTCTGTCGAGAATTTCAACGTCCTTACGAAGACGATACATCATTAGCTTTTGAATAAGAGCGGATTGGAATTGAGCTTCGCAATCCATATAAATGGTATTGTCCCGTTCAGATAATATGAAATCATACAGGAATTTTCCCTGCGGTGTGAGCAGGGCAGAATAAACGGCCGCTTCACTATTTAGTCGTTCAATATCATTGGTAATTATCCCCTGAAGCAGGCTTCGTCTTTCCGGCCCTGATAAGGTAATGATTGCCCTGTTTTTCTGAATTTCGATCATTTATTGTCCCTGAATATTATTGCTATACGCTAGCATTTATTTAATGTAGTGAATAGAAAAATTGCGCCAAAATAAGTGGAAAAATTGTGCAGGTAGATTTGATAATCAGGGGCGGGATATGTGTTTCGCACCGCGGGCAGGACCGTGCTGATATTGCGGTGCGGGACGGTATTATTGTGGCCTTTGGTGACCTCGGCGATTTGAAAGCTGAAAAAATCATAGATTGCACTGGGAAACATATTTTGCCCGGCGTTATAGATACTGAAATTTACATAAACGAATTGCTTGGAAATGATAGTCGTGCCGCTGTTAGGGGCGGTGTGACTTCGGCTTTGTTTATAAACAGTCAGCTTTCCCCTGAGAAAGAATTTTATTGTGATTATGGTTATTTTGAACCGGCGACCTCAACAAACAAAAACCAGCTTATCGGGCTGGAGCAGCAGGAGGGATGTGCCGGAATATTCCTATCCATGGCCAGGTTTGGTGAATTTGAGGGAGTATCTGATGACCGGACTTTGCTGGAAATCTTAAGAAGCGGATCACGTCGGGTTATCATACATGCTGAAGATCAGAAAAAACTTGATCAGCGCGAAAATCAGATCGCTCTGGGAGATATCCGCTCACATCTGGCCTGGCGCGATGAATCCGTGGCCGTTGAAGCAACAAGACGTATACTGGCGATTGCCCGGGGAGCCGGGCGTCCTATACATCTCATGCATATTTCTACAGACAAGGAAATGGCGATGGTGGCTGCTTATAAGGATATTGCGACGGTTGCCGTATCACCAGCCCATTTGCTTCTTTCTGCGCCAGGCTGCTATGATCATTTTTTGAATTATGCGAAAATTGACCCACCCTTAAGAGGAGAGGAGAACCGCATCGGTCTCTGGAAAGCGCTATCTGGTGGTATCGTTGAAATTCTGGCTTCATCACATTGTCCGCAGACCACAGAACAAAAAGAGCTGTCCTATCCGAATTGTGCATCAGGTGTGCCGTCTGTGCAAACCATGATACCGCTGATGCTTGATCAGGTGAATAAGGGATCATTATCGTTACAGACGCTTGTGGATATTACAAGTGCCGGCCCGGCCCGTGTTTTTAACATTGCCTCTAAGGGACGTATAGCCGTTGGGTATGATGCGGATTTTACTGTGGTGAATTTGAACAGTCAGTGGATATATGAAGACCAAGACGTTGAAACGGCATGCGGTTGGGATTTATTCGCCGGCAGTGAATTAACGGGGCAGGTCACATCAACCATCATACGCGGTCAGGAAGTCATGCAGAATGGCAAAATTATATCCGAACCATTAGGAAAAACCCTTAAATTTTTTGATAATTATAAGCCTTATGAGGAAGTTTAAAGTCAATTAAACAGGGAAAATTTCAGGTTTATCCGTGTCAGTATTCTCCGGAAAATTTTCTATATAAATGGACTGGCTTGGGAAAGCAAAGCTGCTACCATTTCTGGCGACTATATCCTTGATGGCCAGTGCCAGTTTCTCTTTAATTTCAAGCCATTCGCCCCAGACTGTCGTTTTCGTAAAACAATAAAGCATTAAATCAATCGAGCTATCATTAAAACTGTCAATGCGGACGAAAGTAGAGACTTCCGGCGGTTTGGCGAAGTCTTCATTTTTCATTACATACTCTTCGATTTCTGCACGTATGTTTTTGAGCTGCTCAATTGTTGTGCTGTAAGTAAGGCCGATTTTCCAGAAAATACGGCGATGACTCATGCGGGAGAAATTGATGGCAGCATTATCGGAAAGTTTTGAATTGGGAACATAAACAGGGGCCTTGTCAAATTGTACAATTGTGGTTGTCCGAAAACCTATACTCTCAACCGTGCCTTCGACGATATCGTTAATTTTAATCCAGTCTCCAGGTTGGAATCGTTGTTCGGCAATGATGAAAATACCTGAAATGAGATTTTTGAAAAGATCCTGAGCGCCAAGAGCAACAGCAACGCCAAAAAGACCAAGACCGGCAATTAGTGGTGCGACCTGAATGCCCCAGATTTCGAGAATTGATGCGGCGCCAAGGAAAATAAACAATGCCCGCATGGCCTTTATCAGCCAGTCAATCATGCTTTCCGAAAAAATTTCTTTTAACCGGCCGAAGGTCAGGCTGATCGGGCCGATGGTTTTATAAAAAGCCCAGAAAATAGTAAAAGTTATCAGAGACCGATTTAAATTCGCCGCTCCAAGAGCGAGATTTCCAGTTAAATCAAGCAGTTCAGTGGCAAAAAATACGCCAAGCACGATAGGCAGAAAGCTTAATGGACCTTCTGTAGCCTCTATTATTTGATCGTCAATTGTATTTTTAGTCTTTTTTGTAAAAACTTTTAGCCGGCCAATAACAATCCTGCTGAATACATTTCGAAGAAGCAAAAAAGTGAAAAAAAGAAAAACCGCCGCAAGCATTTGCCCGACGGCCACGCCGTAAACGCCATTTTGCCAGACATCTACAACGAGTAGCCAAAAGTCCTGAAATGAATTTATCGTCATATCTTAAAAAAATGTTCAAAAAAATAATCTGTATCTTATTCACTATATAGACTAAATTAGCGTGAGTTAAGGTTTTTATGATAAATATTAACTCTCGCAAAAAACATTTGGGCAATACCAAAACATGGATCATCATTCGACCGAGCAGGACATAGACAAAAAAATTGCCAGGCTATTACTCAATGCGACAAGTCTGATTTTTCTCTTTATTTTTTATGCGGCACTCCTCCCTTATAATATTATATCCAGTCCACGTGGTGTTTCTTTAATAGATTTTATTGAAACATTAAAATATTCACCAACCGGTGAGGAACAGGGGCAATGGATAGCTCATATTATTTTTACCGCTTTACTGACTTTTGTGGCCAGTATGTATGCACAAATCAAAGGACAGAAAAAAATTTGGCTAATAATTTATGGTGCAATAATAGTCTTTGGCTTTTTGGTTGAATATTGCCAGATGTTTATCGGTTCCAGAGGAACCTCACTTGAAGATATATATGCAAATTTGGCGGGACTGTTTTTTGGTTTCATACTCTGGAAATTTTTTGGTACGTTTTCAAGTGATGCTTTAAGATATTTTCTTAAAAACCAAAAGATGCCAATTGAATTTGTCAGAAAACTCTATCTGGCATTTGTTATCATTATTATTTTGTTTCCATTTGATTTTTTTATTAATGGCCTTCAGCTGGAAGTGGCATTTGCAACAAAAGGAGTGCCTTTATTTGAAAGTGCAGCAGATAGACAGATAGGCATTATATCACTTATTGCTTCAATATTGTTACTTTTCCCCCTAGGGATGATTTACCAATATTCAAACAGAATTAAACGGAAAAGTAACAGTGCTACAGTCATCAAATATGCTTTTATCCTGCTAATTCTGGAGATTTTGCAGTTTTTTGAAATGTCTGGACAAAGTTCTCTGCTGTCTTATTTTTGTAAAATATTTGGTTTTTCATTTGGATTGTATTTTGCAAGATTTATGTCGCTGGAAGCGCTGATAAGTCTGGCTTTAAAGTTAAGATTACTTTTTATCGCAATCCTGCCGGTTTTTATTTATGCCGTTTTAAAATTAAAGGGAATGAGTTTTGAATATCCATTCTCTGTTGACCGCATCTTTAGTGTCATTGAAACAACCAGTTTCTTGCCCTTCAGATATTATGTGGATGTTGGAAGCGGTGAAGCTCTGCTCAGTTTTCTGATTAACTTTGTAATTTTTATGCCCATAGGAGCAATTATCGCGCTACAGGATATTGAAGGTCACCGGAAAAAACGGAGACATTTTCTGAAGCTTTTTCAAATAGGGGCAGGCATCGCGCTATTGTTTGAGATTATTGTTCTTTGTTGGGGAGAGAGAATTCCTGACATTACTAACGTCATTATTTCTGCATTTGCATTGCCGCTGGGATATTATATCCTGCTTATGGTGAATGATGGCATTAAGGTTTCTTCGGATCTAAATCAGCAGGAAGGTCTGCATCCTGATAAAGATTGAATAGTTTTGGTTTTTGATGAATGAAGGTGATTAGAAAAAGGACAATAAGTGGCTCTGTCAGTCCGCCGATGCGGGTTAGGGTCAAATGCTGCAAATATTCAATTAAACCTGCATAAATAAGACAGAAATAATTTATCCATCTTGCGTTTGGGAAACTTTTATAAAGGGTCCAGACGATCGCCCCATAGGCAAATACCTTGTAAAACACCGTACGGATTATCGGCAGCATATCATCGGAGAATAGCTCTGAAAACGGTATCCACATAAATTCCTTAAAAGGATTTGAATAAAATTCGAACGGATAAAGGCTGTTATAAAACATGACGGGCACCAGGATCAGAGCGGCCATTTTATAGGGGCTGATTATATCAAAGAGATGACTGCGCATAAGGATAATTGCTATGATTCCGCCAGATAGCAGTTCAGGTTCTATAAAATCGCGGTAAACGAATATTTTGGCACACAGCATAACAATGACTGAAAATTCCAATGAGAGAAAAATATTTCTTTTAGTCGGATGAATTTCGTCAATCAGTTTTGTATAAGTAATCCAGATGGCAACGTAGAATATAACATTGGCAAATCGATGCTCGTTTATGTTCAGATGGATGGCAATATTTTCTTTCAGGATTCCCATATTAAACTCAAAAAAGAAGGGAACCAGCAAGAAAATGATCCAGGAAATAATCAGTGCGAGAAGGGCCATTCTGTCGTCAGAAGCCAAAATCCCGGGAAATTTTATGCGCATGACCCTTGCAAAAACGACACCAAAAAATAATCCCACACTGTTCCAGACGGCGTCATAAAGGGCAGGGACCCTGCCCGGCAAGTAAACCTGCAAGACCTGCAGTGAAATGGCGAGGATAATACCAATAAAAAAAAGGGCCAGATAAAATTCTTTTTGTTTATGATTTCTTGAAATAAGCTCGCTGCCGGCAAAGCCGTATGGCATAAAAAGTATAATGTTCCCTAATATATCAGGCAATTCAGCTTCAGACAGTGTGTGTGAGAAGAATGCATATCGTCCCTCTTCAAGCCAGCCAACATAATGAAAGTCAAAAGGAAATAGAGATCCATAAATGATTACAAAAATGCTGAAAAGGAATAATCCTTTCATAATAACCCTTTTGTTTTGATCTGATCAAATTAAGCGGTTTCTAATTTGTAGAAAAAATTCAATTTAATCCAGCTTAAAGTGTGTTAAAGTCAATTTATGCCTGAAAAATTAAATATAGTTTATTTATCATAAATAAAATATGGGAGTTTTTTATGGATACGGAAAAAGTAGAAACAGATATGGTTATCATAGGGGCTGGGCCGGTAGGCTTATTCGCTGTATTTGAAGCGGGGCTGCTTGGGCTAAACTGTCATCTGGTTGACAATCTCGATCGACCAGGAGGACAATGTACTGAACTTTATCCTGAAAAACCAATTTATGATATCCCGGCCAGACCCAAAGTCACCGGCCAGGAGCTTGTTGATGACCTATTAAAGCAATCAAGCCCGTTTAACCCGGTATTTCATTTTTGTCAGCAGGCTGAGGCTCTTAAAAAACTTTCTAACAATAACTGGCAACTCACAACCAGTCGGGGAGAGGTGCTTGAGGCACCTATAATTGTACTGGCTGCTGGCGCCGGGAGCTTTGTGCCAAAAAAGCCAAATTATCCTGATCTGGAAGTGTATGAAGACAAGTCCATTGATTATGCTGTGCATAAAATGAATAAATATGAGGGTAAGGAACTGGTCATTGTTGGCGGGGGGGACAGCGCCCTTGACTGGGTGCTTGGTCTTCAACCCCTGGCTAAAAAAATAACCCTTATCCACCGTCGTGAGGGCTTTCGGGCTACAACAGATTCTGAAACAAAGTTTAAAGAACTGGTTGCGTTAGGAAAAGTGGATTTTATCATAGGAAATATTACAAAATTAAATGGCGAAGATGGCCAGCTCAGCAGTGTAGAGGTTGAAACCGCAGAAGGTGAAATTCACCAGGTTTTTTGCGATTATCTTTTGCCTTTTCTGGGATTAAAAGTAACTCTTGGCCCAATCGCAGAATGGGGTTTAAATCTTGATCGTAAGCATATAACGGTTGATACAGAAACTTTTGCCACTGATGTGGAAGGAATTTATGCAATTGGAGATGTATGTACCTATCCTTCAAAGATAAAATTGATATTGACGGGTTTTTATGAAGCGGCTGTTATGTGTCATGCTTCATTCAAATATGCATTTCCGGACCGTAAAATGACAACGGGCTATACAACGACAAATACAGCAATTCAGGAAAGATTGGGCGTATAATCATAATATTCAAAACGTTAAACTATTGGGGTCAACAGCTGATGAGTAGGAATTCAATCCTATTCATCCTATATTAAGCAGGTCGCCACTAGTATTCGATCATGAAAAGAATCACTTTGTACATATACGTGATTTTGGTTTGTTCTATAATCATTCCAATATCCGGCAATGCACAGGAGCCTATTGAGGTGCCTGGACAACGGAGAATTGGACCGAATTCTTTATCAATTCCTCAGCCCGCCCGACGTATACCGGATTCTTTTTCCAGACATGATGACCTTCCCGGCAAAGTAATCAGTGGTGAAATACTGTCTCTTTCAGAAATCCGAAAAGTGGTGAGAGATAAATATCCGGGCAGGATCGTTGATGTTCAGCTTCTCATTCCCAGAAGAGAAGGATTGAATTATCTATATGACGTAAAAGTGTTAACAGACGCAGGTAAGCTGGTCTCCATAAAAGTGGATGCTAAAAGCGCACAAATTGTAGATGTGAAAGGGTAAAATATGAGATTGTTGCTGGCGGAAGATGATCCGGATTTGTCGCGCCAACTTAAAAGTTTTTTGGAGGATGCGGGTTATGCTGTTGATGCTTCACTGAATGGGGAGGATGCCCATTTTCTTGGAGAGACAGAAAGCTATGACGCCATAATTCTTGATCTGGGGCTACCAGTCATGGACGGCATCAGTATTTTAAAGAAATGGCGCGGGGCAGGCATTGATACACCGGTATTGATCTTAACGGCACGCGACAGTTGGTCCGAGAAAGTTGCCGGTTTAGATGCAGGAGCAGATGATTATGTTCCCAAACCATTCCAGATTGAAGAAATCCTTGCAAGGATCAGAGCACTAATAAGGCGTGCGGCTGGTCAAAGTTCATCGGAACTTTCAATTAAGGGCCTGACATTAAACAGTGCCTCCTCAAAAGTAACGGTAAATGGCGTGCCCATAAAACTGACGGCACAGGAATATAAGCTGCTGTCTTACATGATGCATCACCCGAATAAAGTGATCTCACGTACAGAACTGACAGAGCATATTTATGATCAGGATTTTGATCGTGATTCAAACACAATAGAAGTATTTGTCACCAGGATCAGAAAGAAAATCGGAATAGATATTATTAAAACCATTAGAGGACTGGGGTATCAGCTTGACGCTGAATGAAGCTCAAAAAACAGGAACAGGAAGAAGGCGGTCGCTATGGGTGCGACTGGTTACTATTTCTGTTATCTGGACAGCACTGGCATTGGTTCTTGGAGGGTATCTGCTTTCCCTTGTTTTTCGTGATACGCTTGAACAAAATTTTGATGAACGCCTGAACAGCCTGCTCGAAAATCTGATCGGGATAAGCTCGGATGATACGTCAACAACGGTTAATTTATCCAGGCCAATGGTTGATCCGAGGTTTGAGCAACCTTATTCCGGTTGGTATTGGCAGATTGCCCCGAAAGGATTTAGTCCGGTAAGATCAAGGTCGTTATGGGATGTCAGCCTCGACGTCAATTTTGATCAAACTGTAAACAGGACAAGATATCGGTTTACATCAGGCCCGGAAGAACAGCAGTTGCGTTTAGTTGAGCGTGACGTGACATTGCCGGGAAGTGATTTAATTTACCGTTTTGCTGTTGCTATTGATACTTCTGAAATTGATGAACAGGCGGATCGTTTCGACAAAATCCTTCTGGTCGGGTTGGGGGCCCTTGGTGCGGGACTTATTGCGGCATCGCTTCTTCAGGTTTTTCTCGGCCTAAAACCACTTGGCCATATTAAAGAATCGCTTAGTAAAGTCAGAAATGGCGAAGAGGAATATTTACCGAAAGATTTCCCCAGTGAGATTCAGCCACTGGCTGATGAATTAAATGCATTGCTTGACCATAATAATGAAATTGTAGAGCGCTCGAGGACTCAAGTGGGAAATTTGGCACATGCCCTTAAGACGCCCATTGCCGTATTAAGAAATGAGGCCCGAATGAATGATGGACCAATGTCGGAAACGGTCGCCAAGCAAACCGAGAATATGCACAAATATGTTGAGCATTATTTAAAAAGGGCTCGGATGGCTGCGAATGTTAAAACAATCAGCAGTCATAGCCAGATTATGCCCTCCATACATAATATTGCACGTGCATTAAATAAAGTTCACCCGGATAAGAATATTATTGTAAAGACTGAAATGGAAGAAAAGCGCCTGGTCTTTAAAGGCGATCTTAATGATTTTGAAGAGATGGTTGGCAATATTATGGAAAATGCTGCCAAATGGGCCAGAAGAAATATCACCGTTGAATGTTTTAAAGAAGGTCAAAATATAAGAATTCAGATTTGTGATGATGGCCCGGGTATAGATATAAAAGCCAGAGAAGCTGTCTTCGCCCGGGGAGGACGCCTAGATGAAAAAATTCCAGGGACAGGATTGGGGCTATCAATAGTCAAAGACTTGGCGGACCTCTATGGTGGGAAAATAATTCTGGATGAAAATAAGCAATCAGACACGGGAAGCGGGCTTCTTGCAACATTAATTCTACCATCAGTATAGAATTATGAACAAAAATACATCTTTTGCTGAACCTGATGTTCAGAATTCATTCAGTTTGATATTGTTAGTATGAAATCATGAAAACAGTTTTAGTTATCTATGTGAGGAAAGAGTTATGAAAAAAGTTACAGCATTGGTGTTATGTGTTTTTACACTGTCAGCCTGTGAACAAGGCTCCAAAGAAGGATTTGGAACATTCATGGGTGCCATAGGCGGTGCGCTTGTTGGATCGGCTATTTCAGATAACGGCCGTGGCGGTACAGGGAATGGCATGGTTATAGGTGCTCTAGCCGGCGGTATTATCGGGAACAGTATTGGCCGTTCACTGGATGAAGCCGATCGGAAGTCCATGTATCAGGCACAGCAGGTTGCACTGGAAACTTACCCATCAGGACAGGCTTCCACCTGGTATAATCCGGATAACGGTCATTCAGGCAGTTATATTGCCCAACCGGCACAACAAAATGATTCAGGACAGTATTGTCGTGAGTTTCAGCAAACTGTAACGATCGGTGGTGAAACCCAGAATGCTTATGGTAAAGCATGCCGTCAACCAGACGGTGACTGGAAAATAGTCAACAATTAAAAGGAATTTTTTGAGTAGTTTGAGTTGTAGTAACTGAGTTTAGGTGGTCCCGGTTTATTCTGTATAAACACTCCCCTCACAATTTGTGCAAAACGCTAATCGGGGCCACCTAATTTTTTTAATTAATTCACGCGAATAAGTTCTACCGTAAAAATCAAATCTTCATTGGGCCCGATTGGTCCTCCAGGCGTCCCGCTTGCACCATAGGCAAGGTTTGAAGGAATGAAAAATTTATATTTTGCGCCTTCTTTCATCAACTGCACACCTTCTGTCCAGCCTGCGATTACGCGATTTAAGGGAAATTCCGCTGGTTGCCCACGCTGAATACTGCTGTCAAATACAGTTCCATCAGTATGGGTGCCTTCGTAATGTACGGTTACCATGTCAGTCGCCATGGGGCGTTCACCTGTTCCTTCGGTAATAATTTCATATTGTAGGCCGCTTTTTGTGACGTGGACGCCTTCTCTGTTTTTATTTTCTTCTAAAAAACTATGTTCTGCCGTCATGGGTTGCTCCATTGTTTCAGAGGATTGAGACACTTTGGTCTCGTCGTTTGATTGGTCGGAACATGACATAAGAATAATTCCCGCCAGAGGAACCGCAATGAACTGACCGAGTTTGCTAAGGGTGAGTTGCATTAAAATACTCCGTAAATGATTTCAATTATTTTAAATACATCACTGCTATAAAGCAAAAATGTGGCGGTTCCAAGTTTCAATTTTTATCATCCCTTTTCTCAACCTTCCATGTAACTGTTAAACGCTTGTCACAATTATGTAATATACGATATAAAATTTTCAGGAAAATGGGCTTTTTATGTGAAGAGCTATTCAACAAAAGAATTAGACAAAGGTAAAATAAATGTCGAAAATTAAAATTGCGATTGCTGGTATTGGAAATTGTGCGAGTTCACTTATTCAGGGAATTTACTATTATACGCCTGAGCGTGTCGGGAATGAAAAAATTGTTCCGGGTTTGATGCACTGGGATGTTGCAGGATTTCGTCCCTGTGATATTGAAGTTGTGGCAGCATTTGATGTTGATGCCCGTAAAGTTGGTAAAGACCTAAACGAAGCTATTTTCCAAAAACCTAACTGTACAACAGTATTTTACGGCGATATCCCAAAGACAGGCACTATTGTAAAAATGGGCAATATCCTTGATGGTGTTTCCCCGCATATGGCTGAATATGATGAAAATCGTACTTTTGTTCTTGATGGTCGTCCATCGGCTACAAAAGAAGATGTGGTCCGTGAGTTAAAAGAAAGCGGCGCTGAAATTCTGACCAACTATATGCCAGTTGGATCAGAGGAAGCCGCAAAATTTTATGCAGAATGCGCCCTCGAAGCCGGAATTGGTTTTATCAACAATATGCCGGTCTTTATTGCCAGCAACCCGGAATGGGCTAAAAAGTTTGAAGATGCAAACTTGCCAATTATCGGCGATGATATTAAAGCACAGCTCGGCGCTACCATTACCCACAGAACACTTACAGATCTGTTTGCAAAACGTGGTGTGGTGCTTGAGCGTACCTATCAGCTGAATACTGGCGGAAATACAGACTTCCTTAACATGAAAAATCAGGACCGTCTTAAATCCAAGAAAATTTCCAAAACAGAAGCCGTTCAATCTGTTGCCGGTTCACGCCTTGATGATGAAAATATCCATGTTGGACCGAGTGATTATATTCCGTGGCAGAATGACAACAAAGTTTGTTTCCTGCGTATGGAAGGTGACCTGTTTGGCGGTGTTCCAATGAACCTTGAAATGCGCCTCAGTGTTGAGGATAGCCCGAATTCAGCCGGTGTAGCCATTGACATGATCCGTTGCTGTAAGCTGGCACTGATGAATAATGAAGGGGGTATTCTTTCAGCCGCGTCCGCTTATTTCTGTAAACATCCTCCCGTGCAGTTTACAGACGATCAGGCTTATGAAATGACAGAACAATTTATCAAATCACGTACTGAATCAGTGAGTGCTGCAGAGTGAAATGTTTAATCGTAGCTGCCGGACAGGGCAGCAGGATGAGGGACAAAGGGGATAGTAAACCCCTAATAGAAATAGACGGCGTTCCAATTCTGGAGCGCGTCATACTGAATTCCCGTGCTGGCGGACTTGATGATTTTTACATTGTTACCGGATATCGGGGTACCAAGGTACGCGCTTTTCTTGATGAACTTGCGGAGCGTGAAAATATTAAAATAACACATATTGTCAATGATGACTGGTTGCGTCCAAATGGACTGTCTGTTTTTGTTGCCAAGGATTATATTGACGGCCCGTTTGTGCTTACGATGTGTGATCATCTGTTTGACCCGGAAATTATTAAGGACCTGATCTCTTCAAAACATGATGAGGGTACAGTTACTTTATGTGTCGATTATAATATTGAAAACCCGGTAATTGATCTTGATGATGTTACACGGGTGAACTGTACAAGTACAGAAATTAAGAATATTGGTAAAATTATACGCGATTATAATGCGTTTGATACAGGTATTTTTTACTGTACGCCTGCTATTTTTGATGCACTTGAGCAAAGTTTTAAAGAAGGTGATGAAAGCATTACCGGCGCAATGCATGTTCTTGGCGCACAGAATAAAGCTCGGACTTTTGACATTAAAGGTCGTCTATGGCTTGATGTGGATGACCCTATGGCTTTTGGTAAAGCCATTGTTTATGTCAACGAAGGTAAGCTATAAAAAACTATTTCTCACCACCACGAATTTTTTTGTGGTGGTGAATGACTTCCTTAATAATAAAATCCAAAAATTTCTCGGAAAAATCCGGGTCAAGCTGGGCATCTTCAGAAAGTTTTCGCAGGCGCGCTATCTGTTCTTTTTCACGTGATTTATCAGCGGGAGGAAGTTTATGTTTAGCTTTATAAAATCCAACCTTCTGGGTTATTTTAAACCTTTCAGCGAGCATATAGATAAGAGCGGCATCAATATTGTCGATGCTGCTTCTGTATTCTAGTAGTTTGTTTCTTGTTTCTTCAGCAGTCTGTTTTTTATTATCGCTCAATTTATTTACCCCTATCTGGTTCCTTAAATCGAATTTAGCAAAAGATTATAAAATTTAAAAAGATTATTTTTTAAAGAATTTTGCTTCCAGCTTCCTGGTGTCTGATTTTTTCAAAGCGATTAAAGATAAAGATAGAAAATAAACGCCGATCAGGATCAAAATACCAATCGGTATACCGCCGCCTACTAGCAAGTCAATGGGACTATAGCTTTGTGCCAATCTGAATAATCCGTAAGTAATCCCCGCGGCAATTAAGACTTTCAGTATATCGAATTGAAGCATACTGATTCCGTAAAGCTTTTTTATTGTCATCACCCGGGTCAAATTCATTAAAAAATAAGTTGAACAAAGGGCCATTGCAACACCAATTGGGCCCAAAGCGGTATATTGGGTGAATAAAAATGCGAGCAAAAGATATACAGGGATCATAATGAGAGAGATGATCGGATTAAACAATGGCGTGCGATAGATTAAGGGTAAATCAGTCATACCAAATCCGCCATTTATAGTTTCCCCCAACATCAGGAAGAACAGTATCATCGCGCCTATTTGTGGCATCTGATCACCGGATCCTTCCGGGAGGATTGCTTCAAAAATTTTGACGCCATAAAATACGCACAAAATGACCAGAATGAGCTGTATCATCAAAATCCAGCGGGAAACCATAACCATTTGTTTCTCAACAGTTTTGAAATCTTTTTCAACTAGGTTTTTGGCCATAACCGGTGATAAAATGGGATAAAAACTTTGATAAATTTTTTCGACCGACGTGGCAAATTGCTGAGCCATTGTATAAACACCCAGAATGGCTTCAGAGAAGAAGAATTTAACAGTGAATATATCCATACGCATAAAAAAGAGCAGTGCCAGATCATGAAATGCCGTAGGGCCGGAAAATTTTAATAGCTTTTTCATGAGTGAAAAATCGGGTCGTGCCGACAAAGTCTTTTCCAGGGAGAAAAGATGACAAAAACCCCAAATTGCATAAATCAGCGCAGAGATTAGTGCAACGGCATAAGCCATCAGAAGCCCATATTTATCAAAGCCAAGAAAATAAAAAGCAAGCATGGCAAAAAGCAGAATATAAGGCTCAACAATACTTCGTGATACAACTTCATAGCGCATTTTTCTGGTTGCTCTTGTTCCAGCTAAAATGACATCAAGGGCGGTTATAACCATAATCATGGGCGCTAGAGATTTTAGTCCTGAAACCATTTGTGGATAATCAAATAGGGCTGCCAATAATCCAGCACTAAAATAAATAATTACTGTAAAAGCCGCGCCGACCAGAAGTGAGCAAAGCAGAGCAGAGATCATAACCTGTTCAAGTGAATGAATTCCATTATATTTCTTGTCATGAATAAATTTAAAAAGTGATCTTTTAAAGCCGAATGTGGCAAAGGCCGCACAAAGCTCTATTGTTGTAATCGTGTAGTTATATCGTCCATAAAGTTCTGAACCGAATAAGGCGACAGCAATGATAAGAAACGGTAAGCGTGACCCTAGCCGGATAATAAACCCAAAGAAATTCGCTCTTGCTCCTTTGGCTATATCCTTATTGTCTTTTGCCGTGGCAAGGGCTTTTTCTTCGGCTTCTTCAGTCGATAATGACATACGCTGATTTCTATAGTTATTATCTACGGTTTCGGCGTCTTGTCTTCACAGGCGCTTTTTTGGGT
Organism: Emcibacteraceae bacterium; assembly: GCA_041396985.1. NCBI lineage: Bacteria > Pseudomonadati > Pseudomonadota > Alphaproteobacteria > Emcibacterales > Emcibacteraceae > Emcibacteraceae bacterium. The sequence goes on along the minus strand of JAWKXO010000001.1, from coordinate 862,081 downwards.
GGCAAAATATCCATATATTCACTTAACCCATTACCTGATAGGACTTTTTCACCTTCAGAAGTTTTATACACCAGATTATAGTCAACAAGATAGCGAAAATTTGATACCACAGGGTTAGACTTTGCAAAGGATTTTTCAAAGAAATTCAAATGTTCATTGAGATTAAAATGAGAAAATTTCTTTGTATATTTAAATGTTCCTTCCAAAGTTCCACGACTGCTTTTCGCACTGACAGTGATTAATTTCGGGTAGGAGGCATCTTTTTCAGATACAATGTCACTATAATTGATTTTTACATCATTAAAGTCATCAATAACCTTATCCCCTTCAATCAGTTTGAAAATTATATCTTCAGAGGTATCTGGTCGGGTAATTGAGGATAAAAATGGTTTAATTCCATCCTTACTGACTCCAATAATACGGGACCAGTATTTTATGAACTGGTCAACTTTATCAGTCATTAGAACGTGGACACCAAAACCAGTGGCAAAATCGGCATTGTGAACTGGCCCGGCAGGATCAAACCCTGCTTCGGGTCCAAGCTGCCAATTGCCAATACCGGTAAGAGAAGGTGCATAATAAGATGTTTCAATATAACCATCCTCACTTTCAAACCTTTTATGGTCGAAAGTGGGCAAGTTTGAATTAAGCTGCAGATCGACGACTGCCATCGTATTTTCAAGATGAACAAGATAACTGTTTTCGGTAGCCTTTAACCGGTGCGTATGAATGTAAATATCAAGCGCATTTTCATCAAAACCCCATTCACCACGGTCACGTCCGTTTTTGATAACGTAAAGTTTTCCTTCGGGCGTAACCAGCGTCCCAAGCATTATGCCGTGCTCTTTACCTATGGGCCAGGGAAAGTTTGCAACCAGAAACTGGCTTGTCACCAGAGATCCATCATTCAGATAAAAATATTGTTCCCAATATTCTGTATAATTTTTATCTTCCAGCATCATCGGTTTGATATTGTTTATTTTTTCGGCAGATGAATACGGAACGGGAAAGCAAAAGAATGCGATAAAACCAGCTATTAAAATGATATGACGCATCTATTAAGGTCCCAATTAAATACTAAAATCAGATTATTTCCTTTAATCTAAGGATGAACAGATTATTTAACAATTTTTGCTTCTGTGCCAGAAAAATCAATGTCAGGTTCAGAACGATTATTTCAAACCAGAAGTAATATTGCGGTTCGCCACTAATTGACGCTAAAAATATGGCAAAAGTACGATAATTCGCGCAAAGAAGTGACCAATTATTTACAGCCGGAGCATATATCTCCCGATATAATTCTCGGAGTTTATCTTCATTCTCGGGGGAAAGGCCCAGAAGCTGTTTTAATGAATTCCGGAATGACAGATCGACGCCACTGAAAACATACTGCATTCTGATATAGCCAATATGCAGTTGATTGGCGATTTGCCCCAGCGCCGATTTTTCTTTCCCGTTTTCAATCATTTCATTGATATTTGGCAAATCGGCTCCTTGCTTGCCTTTGCCCCAGAAATCATATTCACTTCGTTGAAGCTCATATGCACCGGACTGGATAGCGTGGCATATACCGGCAAATATCGAAAGGTACCATATCTTAGTACCATATAAAGGAACCAAGGCGAGAGAAAGACCAACATAAACACTGATAAAAGTGACATAATCACAGATGCCATCGATAACTTTTCCTATCTCGGAAAAGTTTTGTGTGGCTCTTGCCAACTGGCCGTCAGCCCCATCAAAAACATGCCAAAGAAACATCAGGGCAAACCCAAGCACAGCGAAAAATGGATTTTGATAATGATAGTAGCAAAAACCGGACAAAAGTCCGCAAACCATGCCAAACGATGACACCATGTTTGGGGTGATATTCAGTCTGATAAATTGCGGAACCAGCCATCTGCTGATAGGGTGGATGATATACAGGTTTGTAAATTCCTCAATTTCACCCGTCCGCTTAATTTCGTCGGTCGTTTTTTTCATGTTCTGAATACTCTATGAGAGTAGTTTACGTAAGCCGCTTCGCATATCATATTGTGGATCATATCCTAGCTGGCTTTTTGCTTTTTCAATTGAGGCTTTTGAATGACGTACATCACCTGTTCTGAAATCCCTGTAAACAATATCGGTAAATGAATTTTGACGCAAATTTTCTTTGATCAGTTCAATAAGCTGATTAAGGGACGTTTGACCCCCTACGGCAACATTATAAACTTCATTTTTGCCGAGTGTCTCACAGGTTGCAGCTAGTATGTTAATCTGTACAACGTTATCAATGTAACAGAAATCCCGGCTCGTTTCACCGTCGCCATTTATATATACGGTATTGCCGGATTTGACAGCAGATACCCATTTAGGAATGACAGCAGCATACGCCCCTTCTGGATCCTGACGTGGTCCAAAAACATTAAAATAACGCAGACCGACGGACTTAAAGCCATAGGTACGATAAAATACATCCGCATAAAGTTCATTCACAAGCTTTGTTACTGCATAGGGAGAAAGGGGATTGCCTATTTTTTCTTCCACTTTTGGAAGGTCAGGATGATCACCATATGTTGAACTTGAAGCGGCATAAATAAAGCTGGTAACGGCTTCTTCCTTGGCGGCATTCAGCATATTTAAAAAACCGGTAATATTGGATGCATTCGTATTTATTGGGTCAGCAATTGACCTTGGCACCGAACCAAGGGCTGCCTGATGCAACACATAATCAATATTTTTCACGGCTGAAACACATGTTTCATAATCGCGGATGTCCCCTTTTATAAAAGTAAAACGCGACCAGTTATCTTTACCAACAATTTTTTCCACAGCATCAAGATTATGTTGATGTCCAGTTGAAAAATTATCAAGACCGACTACAGTCTGTCCAAGCCCAAGCAAAGTTTCAAGTAAATTTGATCCTATAAAACCGGCGACTCCGGTTACCAGCCATTTTTTTGGGGAAGCAGATAATTTTTCTGTTATTTCGTTATATTTCATTCAAAAAACATCTTTTCTTAATATTTATAACTCTTTTAGTTAACTTGTTTCGACTTATCAAGTTCCAGTCTATTTTTTTAAGTTTAACGCTAGACCATTAATCAAAAATCAGTATATAAATCGCCTATGGATAATCAGTTAAAATCAAAGTTAACAGTCATTGGTTTTGTCGCCTTTGTCATTACTGTATATACTGCCAGTTATTTTTACACCAAAAGTAATAACGAACGGTTACTGGCGTCTCCTCGTCTTGTCATGCTGATTGGGTCGGAACAGGAAGAAAACCGGAAATTCTTAAATCTTACCAGTTCGCAGCGCCGGGACGCTGTTAAGTTGCTTCATTTTCAAGATAAAATCTTAATTATATCCCAGACAGAGTTTGAAAATGGTATGACCGATATAGCGGCTAATTTTGCCGATGAAATTGATGGTCAGGATTATTTTATTGCGGATTGTTTGGACTATAGCGAGAAGCTTGATCAGCCAATGATTAAGGATGAAAAGGATGCGTTAAAAGCAAGCTGGATTTTCTCGGCTTGCGGTCTTACGCCGTGAGACCTGCTTTTTCAAAACTTTTTAAATAATATTCGGCGTCTTCTGCTCTGTGAAACCATTTTCTGCATTCGTCTTTAGCATGTATTTTAAAATCTGGATAAAGCCTTAAGACATTTTTTCTTGCTTGCTGACTTGCAGTTTCATCGCCAAGCTCACTATAAACAATTGCCTGCAGCGCGTGGGGCCAAAACCAGTCCGGCGTTTCCACTGTGCTTACAAAGGTTGAGGCCTCTTCAAACTCACCTTTAAGAAAATGATTATGGAAAAGAGCAAACTGGCACCAGTTTGGATGTTGTGGATTTAAGGCAATAGCTTTTTTGACTAGAGAAAGTCCCTGTTTAATTTCACCCATCAGACATAAATAAACGCCGCTGTCAGCAAGAACAGCGGGACTATTAGGGGCAATGCTCAGTCCCATTTTAATATTATTTCTGAAGCGGTCCCATTCACCTTTATGATAATGAATGATGGTTAGTGCGTACCAGGCAATGGAAAATTGAGAGCTCATGGAAATTGATTTTTCCGCAAGTGCCTGTGCACGGTCAAGGGCATCTTCAGCATCCGTCTTCACATTAAAACCGAAGCGGTATTCATCAAGTGCCAGAAAGGCCAGACCAGCCCAGGCATCAGCATAATGGGGGTCAATTTCAGTGGCACGTTCCAGACTTTCCCGTGCTTTCAAATGTGATTTTTGCGAAAGTTCAAAAAGATAGTCATGAAACAGCAGCATGCTTTTATAGGCTTCCATGAATTCAGTGCTGCTGCGTTTCATATTAATGGCACTGGTTCGCATAATGGTGCCATATGCATCGCCAATTGTCGCGCTGACCTGACGGGCAATTTCATCCTGAACCTGAATAATATTTTCTGGGTTTAGCACCCTGTCATATTTTTCGGTCCAGATTATAGCGCCATTGGTGCCATTAATAAGGGCGGCACTGACACGTACGTTTTCGCCAGCATGGCGGATGCTTCCCTCCAATACATAATGGGTTTCAAGTTCCTTGGATAATTCACGAACATCAACGGCTTTTCCTTTATATAGTGATGTCACTTTACGGCTTATGACATAAAGACTGGGGCTCATGCTGAGCTGATTGATAATTTCTTCCGTAATGCCATCTGCAAAAATATTCAGATTGCCTTTTTCACCAATAAATTCAAAGGGCAGAACCGCTATTGCCGGGCCAGTTGGCGGCGCGGCAGCAACATTAAATACTGGGTCATTCTCTGATTCCCCATTTTTCTGATCATTATTTTCAAAACTAGGTTCATATTTTCCTTTGGGAAGCTGAATGATAATCGGGTCGTCTTTTCCTTCATCCATATAATAATGTTCTAGAAGTCGGCGAAGACGACCTGCTTCAACCCGAACGATGGCATCGGCGCCGGGATCAAATGTTTCATCCTTGTCAAACACTTCAAGCGCAAGCGTATATCCCTTTAACATAGCGGCATTGCCCTTAAGTGTTTCGTCAACGACATAGGACAAAAATCGTTTTAGACGATTCTTATTTTCAAATAAGTCGCTGCTCAGGATTTTTTCCAGCTGATTTTTTATGGTCTGATCAGGGTTTATAACGGCATACTCAAATAAATTAGATATAAGCGCAGCATATAACATACATTTTATGATGAAAATAAGAAGAATTTTTATATGAAATGATCAGCGATGCTCGTGAAGGGGAACAAGTGACCGGTCGAGAATGAGTGTCACAAAACAAGCACCGCTGATAATCCTTATACGGGGTCTGATTAAAAACCCTGCGAATTATTTTTGCATAAGCTCTCTGGAAATGATCATCCGCTGAATATCGGATGTTCCCTCATAGATCTGACATACGCGTACATCACGATATATCCGCTCAACCGGAAAGTCATTCAGATAACCATAACCGCCTAATGTTTGGATAGCGGCGGAGCAGATTTTTTCTGCCGCTTCGGAGGCAAATAATTTTGCCATTGCCGCTTCTTTTAAACATGGAACGCCCTGATCACGAAGTGAAGCGGCGTTTAAAACCATTAGTCTGGCCGCTTCCAGTTCCGTTTCCATATCGGCAAGTCGGAAGCCGACAGCCTGGTGTTTAATGATCGGTTTACCGAATGTTTCACGTTCATTGGCGTAAGAAACGGCAACATCCAGTGCGGCCCTTGCCATGCCGACACTTTGTGCGGCTATACCGATCCGGCCAGGTTCCAGATTTGAAAGGGCCAGTTTATACCCTTCACCAACATTCCCTAGAACCATATCATCGCTTGCCAGCATATCATCAAAATTAAGGCTACAGGTGTCCGATGCCTTCTGTCCCAGCTTGCTTTCAACATTGGCAACGCTATAGCCCTTTGTATCGGTAGGAACCAGAAAAGCGGTAATACCCTTTTTACCGGCGTCGGGGTCTGTTACGGCAAAAATAAGTGCGACTTTGGCGATTTTGCCATTGCTGATAAACATTTTTGATCCGTTAATAAGCCAGCCTTTATCGGATTTCACTGCGCGGGTTTTAAGGTTTGAGGCATCAGATCCTGCCCCAGGCTCGGTCAGGCAAAATGCGCCAAAAATTTCACCTCGTGCCAGCGGTTTTAAAAAGTCTTCCTTCTGTTTTTCTGTGCCGGCATTAAGAATGCAGGATAATGTCGGTGAATTGGTAACGCTCATAATGGTGCTTACGGCGCCGTCACCGCGGGCGATTTCCATTAATGCCAAAGCGTATGAAACATAATCGGTACCCGCGCCACCCCATTCTTCCGGGATGGTCATACCCATCAGGCCAAGGGAGCCCATCTGGTGCAAAACTTCAATGGGGAGACTTGCATTTCTGTCCCATTCGGCGGCATGGGGGGTGAGTTCATTATCCGCAAAATCCCGCGCCATGTCGCGGATCATGATTTGTTCTTCGCTTAAAATCATTCCATTAATTCAACAGCGACGGCCGTTGCCTCCCCACCACCGATACAAAGACTTGCTATGCCACGTTTTTTGCCATGCGTCTGCAGGGCGGCAATCAGGGTGATGATAATACGTGATCCTGATGATCCGACCGGATGGCCAAGGGCGCAGGCTCCGCCATGAACATTTACTTTATCATGGGAAATATTGAGATCATGCATTGCCGCCATCGTGACGACGGCAAAGGCCTCGTTAATTTCATAAAGGTCAACATCCTTATCTGTCCAGCCGGTTTTATCATAAAGTTTTTTCATGGCGCCGACAGGAGCGGTGGTGAACCAGTTTGGCTCCTGTGCATGGACACTATGGCCGATGATTTTCGCGATCGGTTTAAGGCCTCTTTTCTCCGCTTCCGACAATTTCATCATGACGACCGCTGAAGCACCATCGGAAATTGAGCTTGAATTTGCGGCTGTAACCGATCCATCCTTGGCAAATGCGGGTCTTAGAGTTGGTATTTTTTCAATTCTCGCTTTGCCGGGTTGCTCATCCGTATCAATGATAATGTCGCCCTGACGGCTACTGACTGTAACCGGGCTGATTTCCCTTTTAAAATAACCTTTTTCAATAGCGTTGTTCGCTCTTGAAAGTGATGAAATGGCAAACTGGTCCTGATCTTCGCGGCTGAAACCGTATTTTTCCGCTGTTTTTTCAGCAAAGACTCCCATCAATTTTCCTTTGTCATAAGCATCTTCAAGTCCGTCTAGGAACATATGGTCTTTAGCGTCTGTATGACCAATCCGGGCACCACTGCGCATTTTTGTTAAAAGGTAAGGGGCGTTGCTCATGCTTTCCATGCCACCGGCAACAATGATATCTGCCGCTCCTGCTGAAATCGCATTATGGGCCAGAATGACTGTTTCCATGCCGCTGCCACACATTTTATTGACTGTCACGCAAGGAGTGCTTAATGGAATGCCAGCCCCAACAGACGCCTGCCGCGCAGGGGCCTGACCAATGCCGGCAGGAAGAACGCAACCCATATAGGTTTCGTCTACATCTTTAGGGGCAATTGCGGCCTCATCCAGGGCACCTTTTATGGCGACAGCGCCAAGTTCCGGTGCAGTTACAGAGGCAAAATCACCTTGAAATCCCCCCATAGGTGTGCGAGACATGCCAACAATAACTATAGAATCTGCGGTCATGAAAATTTCTCCAGAATTTTTTAGATGTCATTATTGACTAAAATATGTTACTATTCGGTAACAATATAAACTTGAATATATTCATACGCAAGATATTTGAAAACAGTATAACAATTGGACAGGGATAGATGCAACAAAACCTGACAAGAGAAGAAAAAAGACAACAAAAACTTGATGTGATTTTACGTAATGCCGCCAAGGCATTTATGGAACGTGGTTATTATAAAACCTCTCTGGATGATATTGCCAGTATGCAGAATGTCACCAAACCAACCCTTTATTATTATATTAAAAATAAAGAGGATATTTTGGTTAAATGCGAGGAGGTTACCTGCGGTCGGATTAATGCCATGCTGGACGAAGTAATGGCAAAAAATATTTCAGGTTATGAAATGCTTTATCAATTTATTATGCGATATATTGGCATCATTATTGATGATGTGGCGCGATGCCATGTCCGGCACCGTGGTCAGATGGAAGACGAAATGCTTCGGGCACAAAGCATAAAAAACCATAAGGATATTGAAAACAGGGTGCGTGAAATTATTCGCCGAGGCATTGGTGACGGCTCAATAAGGAATTGTAATTCTACCATTCTTGCCATTCTTCTTTTTGATAGTCTGAATGGATTGACATCCTGGTATAAAGCGGATGGCAAGGTTGACCAGAATGAACTGACGGATGAAGTGCTGGCTCTGGTCGGATCAGGGGTTTGCAGAACTTAATATGAGCGAATTTGCGGATAAAATAAAATCGGGAAACCGCCGATCCATTGCAAAAGCAATAACACTGATTGAATCGTCGCGACCTGATCATCAGCATGAGTCAGAGTTATTGCTGAAAGAACTTTTGCCCTTTACGGGAAACGCTCTTCGGCTGGGTCTGACTGGTATTCCGGGAGTTGGAAAATCCACATTCATTGAAGTGTTTGGCAAAATGCTGACGGCAAAAGGGTATAAAGTTGCCGTGCTCGCCGTTGATCCATCGTCACAAATTTCTGGCGGGTCAATTCTTGGCGATAAAACCAGGATGGAGGAACTCGCACGGGATGATATGGCTTTTATTCGTCCGACCCCTTCAAATGGGACTCTTGGTGGGATTGCCCGTTATACCCGTGAAGCCATGATGATACTGGAAGCGGCAGGGTTTGATATCATTATCGTTGAAACGGTCGGGGTCGGCCAGTCGGAAGTGGCTGTTGAAAATCTGGTTGATATGTTCATATTGCTTTTAGCGCCCGGTGGCGGTGATGAACTTCAGGGCATAAAACGCGGAATTATGGAACTCGCAGATCTGGTCATCATCAACAAAGCCGATGGCGATTTCGAGAATGCAGCGCGGATTGCGGCGGCTCACTGTGAAAATGCCCTTCATCTTATGCAGCCAAAAAATGATGCATGGACGGTAAAAGTATTGCGGGCAAGCGCATTGAACAAATCCGGGTTTGAGGAAATCTGGCAAGTCATTACTTCATTCCGGAATATTATGTCAGTTGGCCATCAATTGGAAGAACGCCGCATTCAGCAAATGAAATCAGCTATCTGGTCAGAAGTAAGTGAATTAATTGTTGATCAGATAAAAAAGCAAAAATTAAAGAAAATAGAGGATTTGGAAAAAGCAGTTATCAATAAGCAGATAACCCCCCTTGCTGCAGCCAGGGAACTGCTCAATTCTGTTTTTAATAAGTGATTATTAGCGTGTACATCTCGTTAGTCCGCGCCCAAATAGATCACCCGTAAGTTTACCTTCATCAATTGCCAGCCCTCCATTCACCAGAAGATATTTAACCCCGACAGATAATTCTCTGGGATTAATATAATCTGCTTTGGGCCCGAATTCGTCAGGATCAAAAATGACAATATCTGCATATTTATCGGGCTCTATGTAACCGCGGTCACAAAGCTTGAATGTATCTGCGGTAAGGCCTGTGCTTCTGTGAATAAAATCCTGAAGACTGATATATTTTTTTTCAACCACATAGGTTCTGTATTTATTTGGAAATGTGGCAAATTTGCGGGGATGGCCGTATGAGCCGTCAGACGATGTCATCACCCAGGGTTTTTGCATAAAGGCGCGAAGGTCATCTTCGTTAATAGCAAAATTTGCAATATTGCTTCCCCATTCAAATATGATTTCAATGGCGGTTTCGATTGGTGTTTTGCCACGGGCGTCTGCCTCTTCACCAAGGGTGCGTCCAACCACCATATTTCCGTCACCGCCGGTAAGCAGCAAGGCATCCTTGCCACCACGCTTTCTCATATTTTCTTCCATGTCGGCCTTGATTTTTGGTAACAGTTCCGGATCTTTCAGTCGGGCTAACATAGCTTCATTGCCCCCTGCCTGAACATATCGGGGCAGCAGGGCCCCAATGACGCTGGTTCCTGTCGCTGTCCATGGATACTGGTCCGCGCTGATCCTAAGTCCTTCGGCCTGGGCATCTTCAATCATTTTTATTGCCTGTGCTGACTGTCCCCAGACATCAACCCCAAGGGCTTTGATGTGACCGACATGTCCTTTAATGCCAGCGATACGGGCAATATCAATCACTTCTTTAATGGCGCCGAGAAGCCCAATGTTATAGGTGCTCTCATCGCGAATATGACTTTCATAAATGCCGTCATAAGGGGCAATTTCTTTGGCGAGTTCAGCCACTTCCTCGGTTGAGGAATAGCTCCCGGGAGCATAATATAATCCGGTGGAGAGGCCAAGAGCCCCTTCCTCCATCGCTTTTCGAACATGGGATTTCATAATTTCCATTTCGCCGTATGTTGGCTCATCATCCCTCATCTGCATGACTGACTGGCGAACGTTGCCCTGCCCGACAAAGAGGGCTGTATTGCTGCCTATGCCATCTTCCTCAAGCTTGTCAAGGGTTTCACGAATATTGCTTGGTCCACCTCCGTCATTTCCGTTAAAAACGGTTGTTACCCCTTGCATCAGGTAATTGGCATTCAGCTTTTTATCAGGATTTTGCAGATCATCAAGTGAGTGGGTATGTGGGTCAATAAAACCGGGGGCGACGATCATTCCTGTGGCGTCAATGGTGCGTGCGGCACTGATTTTATACTGACCAGCGGGACCAACATATGTTATCTGGTCACCATTTATTGCAATATCAAGTTTTTCCCCTGCGCTATCATGTCCATCAAAAACAGTTCCACCCGTGATCAGAATATCCGCACTGATATCATTGGAATTTTCCTGACTGCAGCTTGCTAAAATTAAAATAAATATTAGCGACCAAATAACTTTCATAAGACTTTCCCCTTGCCCGTATTTTCCCTGTTCAATCCACTATATCCTGCAAAATTTTGATTTCAAGCATCGAGCGATACGGAAGGGGTAATTTTTTTGGCAATAAAATCATAGATTTCAGGTTATATTTCTTGACGTATATGGTGCTTTCCCCTATATACCGCTTTCAAGTTTTATCAGGCTGCATGACGATTCTCATGAAACAGCCATAGAATATAAGAATTTAAGTTAAGGAAAAGACGATGTCACGTGTATGTGAATTAACTGGAAAATCAGTAATGAGCGGTAATAATGTGAGCCATGCGCTTAACAGAACCCGTCGTAAATTCCGTCCTAATCTTGCCAAAGTAACATTGATGAGCGATGCACTCGGACAGTCAGTGAAAATGAAAATTTCTGCCCATGCACTGCGTAGTGTAGAGCATAATGGCGGTCTTGATAATTTTCTGATTAAAGCAAATGATCTTAAATTATCTTTAAAAGCAAGACGTCTGAAAAAAAGCATTAAGCAAAAGCTTGCTGCTGCTTAAATTCAGAATTTAGGACAACGTTATTAAGGCCGCTGATATTTCAGCGGCTTTTTTTGTTCTTTAATAGAAAATGTTTTTCAGATAGTTTTTAATTAAATAGGAAGTATTTTTAAATAATGATAACAAAAACTTCACTTCCTTATATTAATGTTATGATTCTGTAAACTGTATCAAAGTATAATAACGAATGAAATTTAAGCACGGTGAATTCACACAGGGCTCTTTTGTCATGTTATGCTTTAGGATTATTAAGGGGCAGTAAATGAACACAAAAGCATTATCAGCTAACATTGTTAATGGCGCCAAAATGGTGTTCCTTAAAAAAGGATATGCTGCAACCAATGTTGAGGATATTGTGAAAGCGGCGCAGATTTCTGAGCGTGAATTTGATGATAGTTTTAATTCATTAGAGGAAGTTGGCCTTAAAGTTCTTCAGTCATATAGACAGGAATTGAAAAAGCAGCTTAAAAAATACGAAGAAAATGATAATCCAAGACAAAGGCTAAGTATGTTTCTGGATAGTTATTTTGATGATGCAGAAAGACTTGCCAAGGAAGGATGTCCTGTATTCAGTCTTTATTATGATGTGCGTAATATAGGCAATGCTCTCACAGAAACAGCCGGGGATATTCTTGAAATACAGCATAAATGGATAGATGAACAGTTTATCATCATGTTGAAGACTGAAAGTGGTGTTGATCAGGGAGATCGTCTCATGTCGGCAATCTGCGGGCTAACCATGCTGGCAAAATTGACAGGTAATGCGCAAATGTTCAAAAACCAGATTATCCAGCTCCGCTCCTGGATCAGATCAATGTAATGAGACTTGACCTTGACAGTATGATCGGTCACTCTACAGAAAAATAATTCTATAGAGAAAATCTTTGGCTAAAAGCGAAAATCAGGAAAAAGAAATATCAGACTCATTGCTGGTTTATTTAAAACCCCGGGTTTTGGCTATTTTATTTTTGGGCTTTTCCTCCGGTGTTCCTTACGGCGTGCTGACCGGTGCTTTAAGTTACTGGGTGTCAAAGATTGATCTTTCCCCTAGTGAAATCAGTCTACTGGTAGCAGCCGGATTTCCCTATACCATTAAGTTTCTTTGGTCGCCGATCATTGATCAGGTAAAATTACCGGTTCTTAATAAACTTTTTGGCCAGAGAAGAAGTTGGCTTCTGCTTTCCCAAATACTTTTGGCATTTAGTATAGTCTGGTTGGGGTTCACATCACCGACACAGGATTACTCAGAAACCTATATGGTTGCTTTTTTAATCGCGCTTTTTGGTGCTACCCAGGATATTGTTATCGATGGTTTTCGAATTGAAGTTCTTGAAGATGACGAACAAGCCGCAGGTGCCGCCCTTTATATTTATGGCTATCGGATTGCAGGGATCATTTTTTCAATCGGGGTGATTTATATTTATAATCTGTTTGAAATTGACTGGGCATATTTGTTTATGATCGGCAGTTTATTGATGGCAATCGGTATATTGGCGACGTTATTCATTAAAGAGCCGCAACATAAGGCCACAGAAGAAAAATTAAAAATTCAGCTCGAACTTGATAAAATTATGCGGGAGAAGAATATTCTTGAAGGTAAATTTAAAGAATATTTCGCCTGGATATATATGAGTGTTATTGCCCCTTTTCAGGAATTTTTAACAAGAAGGGGCTGGTATGTCTTTCTTCTTTTCGCTTTGTTTTATAAGCTGGGAGACAGTATGGCTTTATCCCTGCAAACCAAATATTTTCTATCGCTTGGCTTTGATGACCTCGTAATTGCAAATTCAGGAAAGGCAGTAGGGTTCTGGGCACTGCTTGCCGGACTTGCAGTTGGAGGGGCACTTATGAATAAAGTTGGTTTATGGAAAGCTCTGCTCATCTGTGCTGTATTACAGTTGGTATCAAATTTGTCCTTTTCTGCTCTTTATATCATTGGGACGAACGCTTGGTTCCTGGCGTTTACGATGGGCTTTGAGAATTTTTCAACAGGTATGGGGGCGACTGTATTGGTTGCCTATCTTTCTCTTCTTTGCAATCGGTCTTTTACAGTCACCCAATTTGCGCTTTTAAGTGCGATTACCCAATTTACCACCAGGATATTATCATCCCCGAGTGGCTATATAGTAGAATATACGGACTGGTTCTGGTTCTTTATCGTTACTGCAATATTGGCGGTTCCAGGTGTTCTTTTATTATTCTGGATAAAAAATATTGAGGATATTGACCGTAAGCATTCAGACCTTTCTCACAATGAGGTCTAGCGTCGTAGAAAAGCGTGATTTACGACTAACAAACTGAAAGCCGTGTTGCTCCAACAGGAACATTATATTTTTTGAGGTAAAGAAATTTACCTGATTTTTTTGTTCACTCGGGTTTTTGTAAAATCGTCTGACCGGTACCGATAATTCAAAAGTTTCGCCTCTGCTCAGTGAATAAAATTTGTTTTTGAAAAAAGCATTAATATCGGCTGCAAAAATAAGATTATTATTCGTATCATCGACAGGCTTTAGAAAATTTTTCTTAAACCCACAGTGGGAACATACAAATATATGATGTTCAATTGAGCCAGAGCCGCCACAGACTTCACAATTTATTTTTTTTGTATTTCCGGATATATTCATAGTATCTCTTGTAATCCACTTTTTGATATCGGCTAAAAGAAAAGAACAAAAAAAATCATTTGGTACATGCTTCAATAAACGATATCATTTAATGTTTCATCAAAAGGTGGGCAAATCAACCAGTTAAAGAAAGCTTGTATGAATATAATTGCCAAGAAAGACAAAATAAAAAAGGATCTGGAACCTATAGTGATCACCAGTGGTGACATAGAAGTCAGGTTAGCCTGTACGAATGAAGAAATTGAAGCAGGCCAGAAACTTCGCTATCAGGTGTTTTTTAAGGAAATGGGGGCAAAGCCCAGTGATGTTGTTAGAAAACAGGAACGAGACTTTGATGATTTTGATGACATATGTGACCATCTTCTGGCCTTTGATAATTCAAAAAGCGGACCTGACAGGGTCATAGCAACTTATCGTCTTTTAAGGGAAGAGATCATTGAAAAGAAAGAGGATTTTTACTCTTATAACGAATTTGATTTGTCTGGGCTTTATAATAGCTATTTCAGGAATTTAATGGGGGATCGTCAGTTACTGGAACTTGGACGGAGTTGTGTAAAAGAAGAATACAGAACAAATGCCGTCATGCATCTGATGTGGAAATTTATTGCCCGTTATATTGACAAGCATAAGATTGCTTATCTTTTTGGGTGTGCCAGCCTACAGGGAACTGATCAGGAAAAACTAAAATTACCGCTATCCTATCTCTATAATAATCATAAAACGCCAATCGAATATAATATACCGGCAAGAGAGGAACTCGCACAAAAAATGAATTATTTTGTCGAAGGCGATTATAGCAATAAAGAAGCCCTGCGGGCATTGGCCCCATTGGTAAAAGGCTATCTTAGACTGGGATGCTATATAGGGGACGGGGCAGTGATCGACGAACAGTTTGGGACAACCGATGTATTTATCTTGCTACCGATTGATCGGCTGGAAAGTCGTTATTTGGCCCTATGGGATGATTGATAATATAGAAATAATAATTTAAGGCCCCGGGCAGGCAATGGGTAAACAGGATATAAAAAAAATAGTGAAAGAGAAGTCTGGTGCAAAAAGCACACCTATGATGGAACAGTTTTTGAAACTGAAGTCATGCCATAGTGATTATCTTCTTTTTTACCGAATGGGTGATTTTTATGAACTTTTTTTCGATGATGCCGTAATAGCTGCTGAAGCACTGGACATTACCCTGACAAAACGTGGCAAGCACATGGAGGAGGATATCCCCATGTGTGGTGTTCCCGTCCATGCGGCGGAAAATTATCTTTCCCGCCTAATTGGCAAAGGTTTTAAAGTCGCTGTTTGCGAACAGATGGAAGACCCTGCGGAAGCAAAAAAACGTGGCAGCAAGTCTGTCGTCAAGCGTGATATTGTCAGACTGGTTACGCCCGGGACCATTACCGAAGAAAACCTGCTTGATGCCCGGTCCCATAATTTCCTTGCGGCACTTTCGAATGCTCAAGGTAGTTTTTCCCTCGCCTGGCTTGATATAACCACGGGGGATTTTTATGTCAGTAAAATGGATATTGCAAATCTTGATGCCGAACTGGCCAGATTAAATGCCGGTGAAATGATTGTGCCATTTAATATACTTGATAAAAGAGATGTGGCAGATAAGTTGAATGATTGGCTGAAAATAATCAGTCCCGTTGAAAATACCTTATTTGACAGTGTCCGTGCGGAGCAAAAACTAAAGGATGCTTTTGGCGTAAGTGTTTTGGATGGCATCGGTACGTTTGGCCGGGCAGAGCTTGCGGCATGTGGTGCCTTAATCGACTATCTGGAAGAGACCCAGAAAGGCAAGTTGCCGAAATTAAAAAAGCCAAAAATAGTCGGTGAAGACAGCATCATGATGATTGACAGTGCCACCCGCCGAAACCTAGAGCTTAGCCGTACACTTTCAGGTGACAAAAAGGGCAGTCTTCTCAATGAAATTGATAAGACAATTACTGGCGCAGGAGCCAGACTCCTTGGCACTTATCTGAGTGCTCCTCTTACTGATCCCGTAAAAATTAATAAAAGACTGGATTTGGTCACATATTTTCTAAATGAAGAAGCATTGCGGCGGGAGCTTCGGAATTTGCTGAAAAGCTGTCCAGATCTTGAGCGGGCAATGTCAAGGTTATCTGTCGGTCGGGGTGGTCCGCGCGATCTCGCGGCTGTGAGGGATGCGCTTGATCAGGCTTTTAATATCAGGCAGGTCATTGAAAAAAATATATCAAAATCCAGCAATGATCTCAGCGGACATCATGATGACCTTAAAGAAATTCTCAATAAATTTGGCAATCATGCTGAAATTGTCGATGAGCTAAGAAGAGCGCTTCTACCCGAATTGCCCCTTATAACGAGAGACGGCAATTTTATTGCCCGAGGCTATCATCCTCCACTGGATGAATTTCAGATGCTTAAGAGTGAAAGCAAACGGCTAATCGCAGCGCTGGAGGGTCGATATAAACAGGATACCAGTATTAACGGGCTTAAAATTAAATATAACAACGTGCTTGGCTATTTTGTTGAGGTGACGGCGCTGCATGCAGATAAACTGATGACGGCACCGTTAAACGAAGTGTTTATTCATCGGCAGACGCTTGCCAATGCGGTAAGGTTTAATTCTTCTGATCTTGCCGAACTTGCCGGAAAAATTGGCCAGGCAGCTGATCGTGCATTATCACTTGAGCATGAGTTGTTTGACAGGCTGGTCACTCAGGTTCTGGCAAAATGGGATGGGATTATCCGTGCCGCGTCGGCACTGGCGATGCTGGATGTTGGCACCGCCCTTTCCGAGCTTGCCTCAGAAAAAAATTATACGAGGCCCCTGGTGGATGACAGTCTGTCATTTGAAATTGAGGCGGGCAGGCACCCTGTTGTTGAGGCATCAATCAGAAAGAATCTAGAAGGACGTTTTGTAGCGAATGACTGTGATCTCGGCGTTGAAAACCGATTGTGGTTAATTACCGGACCCAATATGGCTGGTAAAAGTACATTTTTAAGGCAAAATGCTCTTATCACTATTCTTGCCCAGATGGGGAGCTTCGTTCCGGCAAATAAAGCTCATATTGGAATTGTGGACCGGTTATTCAGCCGTGTGGGTGCGTCTGATGATCTGGCAAGGGGGCGGTCAACATTCATGGTTGAAATGGTTGAAACAGCGGCAATTTTAAACCAGTCAACCAGTAGATCACTTGTTATTCTTGATGAAATTGGCCGTGGAACAGCGACATATGATGGACTGTCCATCGCCTGGGCGGCGGTCGAACATCTTCATGAAGTGAATATGGCGCGTGGCTTATTTGCGACACATTATCATGAGATGACAGCGCTTTCGTCAAAACTGAACAGTCTGGCACTTTATTATATGAAAGTGAAAGAATGGGAAGGTGAAGTTATTTTTCTGCATGAAGTATCAGAAGGCTCAGCAGATCGGTCATATGGCATTCAGGTGGCTAAACTTGCCGGGTTGCCGTCGGTCGTTGTTGAACGGGCAAAACAGGTGCTTCATAGTCTTGAGCAGGGCGGGGCAGATGGACAGGGTGTGGCACAGGGACAGAAGATGGAAGCTCTAAGTGATGATTTACCACTTTTTTCTGCCCTTCATGAAAAAAGTGTCGAAAAAAATAAAGAATCATCAGAACTTGAGCAAGCCATTAAGTCACTAAGCCCGGATGACTATAGCCCGAGAGATGCACTGGAAATGTTATATAAATTAAAAGAGTTGTCGAAAAAAATAGATGACACGCATTAGAAAACATCGCGATATTTTCAATCGCAAGGATCAGGCAGAAAAGCTTGACGCTTTAAAGGAAAAATTTGGACCGGATCAAATCCGGGGACCATTGCTGGAGCTTATGAAAAATGCCTATGACAGTGGGTTTCAGCATATCAGGGAGCGTGCAGATAATGGTGAAACAGGTGTAAATCTGGCTAATGCTCAAAGTTTTCTGACCGATGAAATAGTGCATATGCTTTATGATGTGGTTACGGATTATGTCTATCATCTGGCAAACCCGACAAAAAGTGAACGTTTATGCCTCGCCGCATTCGGAGGATATGGCAGGCAGGAAATGGCACCATATTCCGATATCGATCTCTTATTTATTCTTCCCTATAAAAAGACCGCCTGGAGCGAACAGGTGGTTGAATATATGCTTTATATTCTTTGGGATATGGGGTTTGTCGTAGGTCATGCCGTGAGGACCATTGATGAAAGTATCCGCCTTTGCCATACGGACCTCACCATTAAGACGGCACTTCTTGAAATGCGCTATATTTGGGGTGACAGGTCTTTATATGAAGAGCTTTCTGCCAAATATGAAAGAAAAATCGTAAAGGGAAATGCGCCGGAATTTACTGAAGAAAAACTTCAGGAACGTGACGAGCGTCATAAAAGACTTGGGGATACGCGCTATGTTGTTGAGCCAAATCTGAAAGAAGGCAAGGGTGGGCTTCGCGACCTACATACTTTATTCTGGATTGCCAAATTCATTTATAAGGTAAACAGCCTGAATGAAATTGTGGAAAAAGGCGTTTTTTCGCAGGACGAATATAAAGAATTCCAGAAGGCAGAAGATTTTCTCTGGGCTGTGCGTTTCCAACTGCATTATTTTGCGGGAAGGCCGGAAGAGCGCATCACATTTGATGTACAGAAAATACTTGCTGAAAAACTGGGTTATACTGACCGTCCCAATATGTCCGGGGTTGAACGGTTTATGAAACATTTTTTCCTTACAGCAAAAACAGTTGGGGACCTGACAAGAATTTTTTGTGCCTATCTGGAAGAGAAACACAAACGAAAACCAATCCGTCTTTCCAACTTTTCATTCAGATCGAAAAGCATTGAAGGATTTCCCATAGAAGGAAGCCGGTTAAGTTTTAAAAATGTAGAAGAGATTGAGGAAGATCCTGTCAAAATGATCGAGATTTTTCATGTTGCGCAAAAATATGCCCTTGATATTCACCCAAGGGCGCTCAGAATGATGTGGCAAAATCTCAAATTAATTAAAGGTCGCACCCGTAACAATCAAAAAGCAAATGAAATTTTTCTTGAAATAATGACATTTAAGGATGGCCCCGGTTTCGCATTGCGACTGATGAACGAGGTTGGTGTTCTTGGTCGATTTGTGCCAGATTTTGGTCGGGTTGTGGCGCAAATGCAGTATGACATGTATCATGTTTATACCGTTGATGAACATACGATCCGGGCAATTGAACTCCTTTCTCAGCTTGAGCGTGGATTGCTAGCGGATGAACATCCGCTGTCAAATGACATCATTCATAAAGTATTGTCGCGCCGTGTGCTTTATCTGTCAGTTTTCCTGCATGATATTGCAAAAGGAAGAAAAGGCGATCATTCCATACTGGGTGAGGAGGTTGCCCAGAAATTATGTCCGCGCTTTGGCCTGACATCGGCGGAGACTGAGACAGTTGCCTGGCTGGTCCGCTGGCATTTGCTGATGACCTATTCAGCATTTAAGCGTGATTTGAGTGATCCAAAAACGATTGCTGATTTTGCTGGTCAGGTGCAAAGTCCGGAAAGACTAAGACTGCTTCTGGTGCTTACCGTGGTAGATATCCGTGCCGTTGGACCAAAAGTCTGGAACGGATGGAAAGGGCAATTATTAAGGGATTTATATAGCCGTTCTGCCGAATATCTGTTGGGGGGTCAGGTAAAATATGAAAATAGTTACCATGTTGATAGTATAAAAGCGGAACTTAAGGAAGCTCTACCGGAATGGTCAGACAAGAAATTCGAAAAATACACCCGTCGTTTTTATAATACTTACTGGCATGCGATGCCGGTTGAAGATTTGGTGCGAAACGCACTAATGATTGATTTAGCGGATAAATATAATGATAATTTCACCGTTAATATTCATATTGACGATTTTCAGGATATTTCTGAATTAAGTATCTATACACAGGATCATCCGGGGCTATTTGCCCGACTGACCGGTGCAATTGCCTTAAGTGGTGCCTCTATTCAGGATGCGCGCATCTTTACAACCAAAGACGGTATGGCGCTCGACTCATTCAGAATACAGGATGCGGAAGGGCAGGTTTTTAAGGATAAAAGAAAACTTGAAAAACTTGAGCAGAATATAAGAGATACACTGTCTGGAAAACTTAGACCAAGAGAAGTTTTTGATCGACGGCGCATCAAAAAATTAAGAACGGATGTGTTCAAGGTTGAACCCAGAGTGCTTATTGATAATAAAGCCAGCAACACCAGGACCGTTATTGAACTAAATGGTCGGGACCGTATCGGCTATCTGTTTGATCTCAGTCAGGTTTTATTTGATTTGAAAATTTCTATCAGTTCAGCGCATATTGCGACATATGGAGAGCGGGCAATAACAGTGTTTTTCGTTCGGGATATTTTTGGACATAAAATCACCAACGAAAAAAGATTAGAGCTCATAGAAGAAAAACTGATGAATGTTCTGACGGTGGATAATTAGATGTCTATGCTCAAAGCCACAGTTATTTTTGGAAGTTTTACCATGATAAGCCGTGTTCTCGGTTTTGTACGGGACATTTTTATGGCGGCTGTCTTGGGGGCTGGTACAGTATCGGACTGTTTTGTCGTTGCCTTCAAACTCCCTAATTTTTTCAGACGTCTCTTTGCAGAGGGTGCTTTCAGCGCATCATTTGTACCAATTTTTTCAGTGACCCTTGAAAAGGGTGGGAAGGAACAGGCACTGCGCTTTGCAGAAGAGGCATTTGCCTGTCTCGCGATAACACTGCTTCTTTTTGTTGGTTTAATGGAATTATTTACGCCAGCCCTTATTTATGTGATGGCAAATGGTTTTACGGATAATGTCGCCAAATTTGATCTAGCCGTGACGCTGACAAGATTTACTTTTCCGTTTATTTTATTTGTTTCCCTCGTTTCGTTGCTGGCAGGCATTCTTAATTCGCTCGGTAAATTTGCTGAAACGGCAGCCACGCCGATTATATTAAATTTATGTATGATCTCGGCACTGGTTTTTGGGTCGAATTCGATGGAAACACCCGCACATACCTTGGCAATAGGGGTGAGCGTTGCCGGGTTTATTCAGATATTATTTCTCTACAGAGCGACAGTTAAAGCAGGCTACAGAATAAGGCTCATAATGCCCGCTTTGACACCCAGAGTTAAAAGGTTGCTCATCGTCATGGGGCCGGCAGCACTGGGAGCCGGTGTTATTCAGCTTAACCTTTTGCTTGATATGGTCATTGCGTCACATTTACCTGATGCGTCCATGTCTTACCTTTATTATGCTGATCGACTTAATCAGCTTCCTGTCGGTGTGATTGGTGTCGCACTTGGTACAGTGCTTCTGCCCGTATTGTCCCGAAATATTGCCAGCGGGAATGAAGCAAAAGTAGTAAGCAGCCAGACAAAAGCCATTGAAATGGGCCTGTTTTTTACAATTCCGGCGGCTGTAGCATTTGTGATTGTTCCAGACGACCTTATTCATGTTCTGCTTGAGAGAAGTAATTTTTCGGCACAGGCCACAATTGAAACTTCAATCACCCTAGCAGCTTATGCTGCGGGGCTTCCTGCATATGTATTGTCTAAAGTTTTTGTGCCCGGATATTTTGCGAGAGGAGATACCAAAACACCTCTTAAGTTTGCCATAGTGGCACTGATCATAAATGTAAGTCTCAATCTGATATTAATGCAGTATTTTGCCCATGTTGGATTGGCAATGGCAACGGCAATATCAGCATGGATCAATGTAATGATGCTTTGCGGCGGATTGGTGCTCCGTGGACAGTATGTTATTGAAAGAAAATTGTTAATAAGACTTTCAAAATATATTTTGTGCTCTTTTATTATGGGTGGGGTCGTTTGGTTTGTTGATAAGAAGGTTCAGTTTTTAATTGATGGGAATTCTGTAGAGCAGATTATTGGCCTGCTTACTCTCGTGATTTGCGGGATAGCGGCATACCTGATTGCTTCTTTTTATACAGGAACAGTAAAAAAAGAGGAACTGACAGCAATATTCTCAAAGAGATAGTTGACCAGGAACTTTTTAGCCGTCATATAGATGTCCTATTGGAAATGATAACGGATATGTCCAAAATATCCATAAGGAATGAATATGTCAGCTTTCAAACAACGTGTTTTTTCAGGGGTTCAACCTTCAGGGAATTTAACACTGGGCAATTATCTTGGCGCAATTAAAAATTGGGTTGGCCTTCAGGACAGTTACGAAACAATTTTTTGTGTTGTTGATCTTCATGCAATTACGACTTGGCAGGAACCTGAAGTGCTCAGAAATGCAACGCGTGAAGTTGCCGCGGGCATGATTGCAAGTGGAGTTGATCCTAAAAAAAGCATTATTTTTAATCAGTCACAGGTTTCAGCTCACGCTGAGCTTGCGTGGATTTTTAATTGTGTTGCCCGTATGGGATGGCTTAACCGCATGACACAGTTCAAGGAAAAAGCAGGAAAACATAAAGAACGTGCAAGCGTCGGGCTATATGTTTATCCTGATCTGATGGCTGCTGATATTCTGACATATCTTGCTACTCATGTGCCTGTAGGGGCGGACCAGAAACAACATCTTGAACTTACCCGGGATATTGCCCAGAAATTTAACAATGATTACGGGGTTAATTTCTTCCCGGAAGTTGAGCCGCTAATTTTTGGAGCGGCAACAAGAGTTATGTCTCTCAGAGACGGAACAGCGAAAATGTCAAAGTCGGATCCTTCAGAAAACAGCCGGATTAACCTGACTGATGACAGGGACAGTATTGCAAAAAAAATTCGTAAAGCCCGCACGGACAGTGAACCGCTTCCCGGGACATTAGAGGGACTCGAAGGACGTGCAGAAGCAATGAACCTCATAAATATTTTTGCGGCCCTTAGTGAACGGGAAGCGAAAGATATTTGCCAAGAATATGAAGGTAAAGGTTTTGCTGAATTCAAGAATGACCTGGCTGACCTTAGTGTGTCGGTATTAGGTCCAATAAGTGAGGAAATGAGCCGTTTAATGGGCGATAAAAGCTATCTTGACAGTATTTTGCGTGAAGGCGCGAGAAATGCCGATGAAATTGCCACCCCAATTCTTAAGCAGGCTCAGGATATTGTCGGTCTTCTGCGGCCCTGATTATGCCACAATGATAAAGTAATATTTGATAATCTGAGAGTAAAAATGTAAGGTAGGATTATGGGTAAATATTTTAAAATCTTTGTATCCGTTCTGGCCGTAAGCTTACTGGCATCCTGTACGCAATCTATTAGTACAAATGTGATGCGTTTTCATCAGCTTCCCCAGCCGTCTGGCGAAAAAATTGTTATAGTTCCTATGGATCCGGCAAATAAAGGCAGTATTGAATTTGCAAATTACGCGTCTTTGGTGGGTAATGCACTTGGAAGCTTTGGTTATGTCCCTGCCAATGGTGAAAAAGCCGACCTGATTGTTGAATTAGGCTATGGTGTCGATGGTGGTCAGCAGGTTGTTCGCACATCTCCTGGAATGTATGGTTTTATGGGATACGGATATTACGGTGGTTATTATAACCCCTGGTTTCCTTATCGAAATCCTTATTATTATGGCAGTGCTTTTTATGGAAGCCCTTATTATTACGGTGGTTTTTATGACCCATTCGGATATTATCCACTTGGAATGGCCCCTTCAGTTCGCACATATACGAATTATACACGTCATTTGAAAATGGTTATAAAACCAAATAAGGATAATGCACAAAATCTTTATGAAGGTGAGGTAACTAGCACTGGTCGTAATGCCAATCTCCATGAAATAATGCCATATTTGGTGCAAGCCTTTTTTACCAATTTCCCAGGTGTGAGCGGCTCATCGGAAAGAATTTCAGTTAAAATTCCGACAGACTGATTTTTTCGGCAGGGGGTTGAAAATGACACTATTCTGCGCCATCTATAATAAATAATAAATCAACAGGATTGGCTATGTGGGAAACCGCAAAAGATATTGGATATTGGCTTAAAGAAACCATCAGTCTGAAAATAATCAAAAGACTGGCTGTGGTGATAATATTATTATTATTACTTTATTATCCTGTTGGTATGTTCCTTATTCATAAAATTGATGATAATCCTGATTTTGGACCACAAACTGTTTCTCAAGGCAGCAATGCTGTTGCTGCTAGTATTGCCCTTATCGACCGGGAAGTGAACCAGCATAGCTGGGTAGCAAACGACCCTATTTTTAAACCGGGGGCATTTCTCGATAATATGGCCAATTTTCAGACAGGCATTATTTCTGCTATTGCCAGATTTAGCTATGAACTGGTGGACCAGCTTGGCCGCACCCGTGGCTCCAGTGCTGTTGATCCGGATCTACAGGAGGTTTCGGGCCTATTACAATATTCAGGAAATATTTGGTGGTGGAACCCTTCAACATCATTAATGCCGGTGGCTACGTCTGAGCAGCAATATAATAAAGCGATGGAACAGCTCATTATCTATAACAAGCGTTTGGCGACCGGAAATGCCGTATTTGAAAAGCGTGCTGATAATCTTCTGGCAACGCTAGACAGAATTGCTCTTGATCTGGGTGCATCATCCGCAAGCATAGATGCATATATAAAAAATGGTTTTGGGTGTGTACTTGATCTGGGTGCTGATGATTTATTCTTTAACGTTAAAGGTCAGGCTTATGCCTATAGTTTAATACTCAAAGGGCTTCGCAAGGATTTTAAGCAGGTCATTACGAACCGGGACATTGCATCAAGCTGGGATGATATGGAAGCCTCGTTTGAATCGGTAATCAGTATGGATCCTATGATCATATCAAATTGCGCTGTTGATGGGCTAATATTTCAGAATCATCTTGCTGCAGAAGGCTTCTATCTGTTGAGGGCGAGAACGCAACTTAGAGAAATTACCAATATTTTGCAGAAATAAATATCCGCTTGCAAAATTGATCTTTTGAATGGCAAAATAGACATCAAAAATGAATATGGCCAGATAAAGGGGTTTTTATGTCCGGGCAACAGAGTAAATGGAAGTTTCTGATCATCGCGGATGATACACCAGAATTTAAAAAGGTGCTTAGACTTGCCAGTAAACGTGCTGAAAAAGTGGGTGGCAGCA
Source organism: Emcibacteraceae bacterium (assembly GCA_041396985.1). Classification (NCBI taxonomy): domain Bacteria; kingdom Pseudomonadati; phylum Pseudomonadota; class Alphaproteobacteria; order Emcibacterales; family Emcibacteraceae; species Emcibacteraceae bacterium. The sequence goes on along the minus strand of JAWKXO010000001.1, from coordinate 836,975 downwards.
TTCTGATGTTATATATTATTCCACCGGCAGATTTTCAGCACTGGACATCAGTCAGGCATCTGATGGAAGAGGAAGCGATGGAAGAGGCTAAAGAGCTGGTCGATAGCCATCTTCGTGAAATTAAAAGAATTTCAGGTCTTGATGCAGAAGCCATTATCCGAAAAGGCAAGCCGGAAGAGGTGATTTGTGAAGTAATTGCGGAGGATCGTGAAATTCATCTTCTTGTCCTTGGCGCTGACGTGGAAGGTGACCCAGGCCCATTGATCAGAAGCTTTCGCGAGGTACTTCTTAATATGCTCCACATGCCAGTCCTAGTTGTTCCGGGCAATATGACGGATGATGAAATAGATAAATTCGCATAAATATTTAATATACTAATCTTGAATAATCTTCAGTTCCTCACTATCTAAATAATAAATATATTAGAGACAGGTATTAATTATGTTTATCCAGACAGAACAAACACCCAATCCAGCAACTTTGAAATTTATTCCAGGTGAAGTTGTTCTTGAAAGTGGGACAATGTTTTTTGAAAATAAAGATGCGGCTGGTATTTCACCGTTGGCACAGGCTTTATTCTCAATCGATGGAGTTTCTGCTGTCTTTTTAGGATCTGATTTTATTACAGTAGAAAATAATGATAAGGATTGGAACGAGCTAAAACCGGCAATTCTGGGCACCATAATGGAGCATTATACAGCAGGGTTGCCGATTGTAACTGGTGATGCAGAAGACCATATTGTTGATGATGGGGCTGATCCTGAAATTGTGGCCCAGATAACTGAGCTGCTGGATACTCGCGTACGTCCCGCCGTGGCGAGGGACGGTGGTGATATTACCTATCACGGTTTCCGTGACGGTATCGTTTATTTAAGAATGCAGGGTGCCTGTTCGGGTTGCCCGAGCTCTACGGCAACTCTTAAATATGGCATTCAAAATCTACTTAAGCATTATATCCCGGAAGTGGAAAGCGTCGAATCAGTCGAATAGGCTTAATTGACTGTATTTAATCTAAAAAATGGCATTCCAAACCAGTACCATCTGCCATCCGGACCAGGCATTGTGCAGTTTATTCTGCTGCGCCCCGGCGGGAAAGGTTCGTCAAATCGAACTTCAACTCTGTTCGTGCCAATAAGATTGATACGAGCGGCCTTATCAATATGGGATGGAAAGCAGTTCATGGCACCCAGTCCTTTTATACTGTCATCAACTGTAAATCCGACTGAAGGCGGGTTTACGTCCAGATCTGCCGTTCGCGGCAATATATCTTTTACCGGTAATGCTCTTGAATTAATGATCAGTTTAAAACGGTCAATATCCGCATAATTTTCATTAAATGCAAAGCGGGGCAGGGCCATAATATCGTTGCGACTGTTTGCCGCACTGGAATATTGTGCAAAAGCGGCCTCATAATTTTTGCTTTTTGCAATTTCAATCATATTCTCTGAAAATTCACCGTAAGGGTAGGCAAATAAATCAGGAATATAGCCCAGTTCCCGCAGGTATATTTTATCTGCCTCTTCTATATCGGCTTTGGCTTCATCGTTGCTGATTTCGGTCATATGGGCATGGGCATGTCCATGATGCCCGATTTCCACCAAAGGATCAGCATCAAGTTCTCTAATCTGGTCCCAGGTCATTGAGCTGGGATTCTGATCATTCACGGATTCTGTCGAAATAAACAGAGTAATCGGAATGCCCGCTGCTTTTAATCGCGGCCAGGCTTCTTTATAAATAGAAAGATATCCATCATCAATTGTTACGGCAATGGTTCTTGGAGGCAGACCCTGTTTATTTTTCAGGGCCTCAACAATGGTTCTGAGAGGGACAATATTATAGTTATCTTTACTGAGTTCGGCGATATGTTGATCAAACTGGGAAAGCTTTACATTGGTTGTGGGAAAACCTTCTTCGCCAAACCGATGATACATAATTATCACGGCACTGTCCTCGCTTTGAGCGATAGCCAAAGATGTATAAAATGAATTGAACAAAATTATTAGACAAAACTGAATAATGAGTTTTTTCAATATTATCCCTCGAATTATAGTATTTAATTATTTATATGTTTTTCAGTGCAAACTATACCAGAAAAACCTTTAAAAATATCTGTAAAAATTAATTAAGAAACTTAACCGATAAATGACCTATATTTTAGCAATTGATACGACACTTGGGGCCTGTTCAGCGGCACTTATTAAGGATGGAATGATCACTTCTTACAAGCGCGAGGTGCGTGCACGCGGCCATGTAGAGCGGCTGCTTCCAATGATTGATGAAATATGCATCGAAAGTGACATTAAAATTTCTGACATTGAAAAAATTGCGGTGACCATTGGCCCGGGAACTTTTGCAGGGGTTAGAATTGGGCTATCTGCTGCAAAAGGCTTGGCGCTTGCTCTGGATATTAAAGTGATTCCTGTGACTACCCTTGAGGCAATATTGTGTCAGTTTGTGGAGGAAGAAAAAGGATTTAATGGAAAAGTTGCTGTTGCAATAGATGCTCGTCGAGGCGAGAATTATTTCCAAATATTTGATGTTGATAAAGGTACTTTTAAAGCTGTTTCAAAAGCAGAAGCAGTTCAGGTCAGGAAAATAGGAGAAAGAATTACATCTGAAATAGATTTACTGATCGGTAGTGGTGCTGAATTTTTATCGGGTTTGGAAATTCGTTCTTCTGAAAAATATGATGCTCCTGATGCATATTATATGGCTCAATATGCAGAAAAAAAACAGGAAATGGCCGTTATAAGTGATGAAATTTCTCCACTTTATCTAAGGGCACCGGATGCTATTAAACCAGCACCGTTAGCTATGATCGTTTCCGATGAAGAGTAAAAAAAACATTTCGATCTCTGAAGTTGGTGTTGAGGGAGCAAAGCTTTTATCTGCTATCCATGAGGAAGCATTTTATGAAGAGCATGAACAGCAATGGAAAGAGAAGGATTTTATTGAACTTTTCTCAATTCCTGGAACTGTAAGTTATCTGATCAGTAATGCAGAGCAGCCAATGGGATTTATTCTGATCCGTAACATTCAGGATGAAGCGGAAATAATTACATTTTGTATATTGCCAAAATGGTGCCGTAATGGTTATGCTACCTATCTTTTAGAATGGGTCATAAATAGGCTGCAGCAGCAGTCTGTCAAAAGATTTTTTCTTGAAGTAAATGAAAATAATGATGCGGCAATAAATCTATATCAGAAATGCTCATTTAAAAAAATAGGGCGCCGCAAAGGGTATTATAAAGGCCATCATGGTGCAAAAACAGATGCACTCGTTATGCAAATTCAACTGACGGATTAATTGAAGAATAAATTTGTATTCGCACAAACTGATGGATCGAAACAAATAGGAAATTGGAATGACTTCTACAATCGAAAAATTATGTATAGAAAAAAATATGCGTATGACAGACCAGAGGAGGGTCATTGCAAAGGTTCTGTCCGATGCTGAGGACCATCCTGATGTAGAGGAAGTCTACAGACGTTCCACAGAGATCGATAATCAGATTAGTATTGCGACAGTCTATCGCACTGTCAGACTATTTGAAGAGGCAAATATCCTGGAACGCCATGATTTTCGTGATGGTCGCTCAAGATATGAGCTGGTTACGGAAAGCCATCATGACCATATGATTGATATTGAAAGTGGCGAGGTAATTGAATTTTTTGACGAAGAAATAGAACAGCTACAAAAAGCTATTGCCAAAAAACTTGGTTATGAACTTGTTGATCACCGGATGGAACTTTACGGTGTAAAGAAGAAAAATTAGGTGTATTAGCCTAAAATAGTATTTATAGCTATTTATGCATATGAGTGCTATAGACGACAACACTGTGAAGGGAAACCTAAACAGTGTTTGTTTTTATGGGTTAAATATCGAGTTAGAATTTAAATGCGAAAGTATTTTAAATTATTAAAGATAGCAGTTTATCTTGGGGTTTTATTGCCACCAACCATACTGTTTAAAAAACTCAAGTTTCCCGGCTATAAGGCCTGGCCACATTGGGTGCATAAATCAATGTGCCTGGCGCTTGATATAAGAGTGAAAACATTTGGACATGCTCTTGAAGGCTCACCGACTTTATTTGTCAGTAATCATATATCCTATCTTGATATTATCATTTTGGGCCATATCATTAAAGGCTGCTTTATTGCTAAGCGTGATATGATTGACTGGCCTGTTCTTGGCTATTTATCAACTTTACAGCGAACAATTTTTATAGACCGTGAAAAGAGGGCTGAGGTACACAGCCAGCGCGAGGAAATGCAGGACCGAATAAGAGGCGGAGATAGTTTAATACTGTTTCCAGAAGGAACCACTTCAATCGGCGGAGTGGTTCTGCCGTTTAAAAGTTCTCTCTTTGGGGTTACGGAAAATTATATTCATCCAATGACGGATACGGAAGGACGACCCGTCGAACTTATGGTTCAACCTGTCAGCATGGTTTATAAGCGAATAAACTGTATGCCGACAAATCGATCAAACAGACCGTCTGTTGCCTGGTATGGAGATATGGATATTGGTCCACATTTCAGCGAGTTCTTAAAATTACAGAATATTGAAGTTGAAGTTCATTTTCATGAACCGGTATCAAGAAATCTCTTTAAAACAAGAAAAGAACTTTCGGCTTATTGCCAACGGACAATTGAAAAGAGACTGGAAGAACGTCTTCGGCGTGTGGACGACTAGGAATTTAAATGAAGAAGAAAATATATATTAAAACATATGGCTGTCAGATGAATGTCTATGATACGGAACGCATGGTTGACGTCATGGCGCCAGAAGGATATGAGCCGTCAGATACACCTGAAGGGGCGGACCTTGTCGTCCTTAACACCTGCCATATTCGCGAAAAGGCGGCTGAAAAAGTTTATTCTGATATTGGCCGCATTCGTAGAATAAAAGATGAAAAGAAAAAAAACGGTGAAGATATGGTTCTGGCCGTTGGCGGGTGCGTTGCGCAGGCTGAGGGCGCCGAAATCATGAAGCGTGCACCAGTCGTGGATATGGTATTTGGGCCTCAGACTTATCACAATTTACCGAAAATGGTTAAACAGTCTATTTCACTTAAACAGCGGGGTGAGAAATCAAGAATCCTTGATACGGATCTCGCGGTGGATGAAAAGTTTGATCAACTATCCAAAAAAGATGTGAAAAAGAAGCCAACTGCATTTCTGACTATCCAGGAAGGCTGCGATAAATTTTGCACCTATTGTGTGGTTCCCTATACGCGTGGTTCAGAATTTTCCAGAACTATTGAAGATGTAATGAAAGATGCCCGTAAGCTGGCTGATGCCGGTGTTGTTGAGGTTACCCTGCTGGGACAGAATGTAAATGCCTATCATGGGGTTTCTGGGAGTGGTGATGAATGGGGGTTGCCAGAACTGATAACCGAACTGGCGAAAATTGATGGGTTTGAGCGGATCAGATATACCACATCACATCCTCATGATATGACAGATGAACTGCTCAGGGTTCATGGTGACGTAAAAGAATGTATGCCATATCTTCATCTTCCGGTGCAGGCGGGGTCTGATAAAATTCTGAAAGCCATGAATCGGTCACATGATAGCGCATCATACAAAAGAACGATTGCCAAATTGAGGAAAATTCGTCCTGACCTTGCCCTGTCCGGCGATTTTATTGTTGGTTTTCCGGGTGAAACAGAAGAAGATTTTGAGCAGACCATGCAACTGGTTCGTGAAGTGACCTATGCACAGGCTTATAGCTTTAAATTTAGTCCGCGCCCGGGAACGCCAGCCGCACTGATGGACGATCAGGTGGATGAGGACGTGAAATCAACCCGTTTGACCAAACTGCAGGCTTTACTGAAAGAGCAGCAAACAGCATTTAACAATTCAGTTGTTGGCAGGGTTTTGCCGGTACTTGTTGAAAGCACAGGTAAAACGAAGGGTGCAGCATTTGGCCGCAGTCCATATATGCAGGCAGTGCAGATTTCACTTGGAAATAAATCATATGATGACTTATACGGTAAAATAGTTGATGTATTGATAGAAGAGGGCGGTCCCTTTAATATTCAAGGTGTACTTGCCTGATATTTTTAGGTAAAATTTAATAGATGAAACGAAAACGCGATGTAAAACTCACTTCCGGGGTGCTTGAGTTTGAAGATAATCATCTTCTGCAAGCGCTATACGGTGAACATAATTCCAATCTTGCGCGAATAGAAAATGAATTTGGCTGCACACTCTCTGGCAAGGGTAATTTATTATCTTTTGAAGGACCAGAAGAAGCCTGCAATCTGTCAAGGGATGTACTTCTAAATCTTTATAACAGACTTGAGCAGGGATATGATGTGACTGTTGATGATGTGGATGGCGCCATTCGGCTTGTCAGTATGCTTGAAAGCCCCCGAGTAAAATTTGCCAAGCCCCGTGAGGCCATTTCAATTGATGAGAATGTCATCCGAACCAGAAAAACGACGATTTCCCCCCGGTCAGTCAACCAGGCAAAATATATTGAAGCTTTAAGAACAAGAAGAATGACTTTTGGTCTCGGCCCGGCCGGTACCGGCAAAACATTTCTGGCAGTTGCCATGGCCGTTTCACATCTTCTGGAAGGTAAGGTTGAAAGAATAATCCTTTCCAGACCTGCTGTCGAAGCGGGGGAGAAACTTGGTTTTCTTCCGGGTGATTTAAAGGAAAAAGTCGATCCTTATCTGAGGCCGCTTTATGATGCCCTTGGCCAGATGATTTCTATGGAGCAAACGGAAAAACGCCTTGAACGAGGGGAAATTGAAGTCGCACCATTGGCCTTTATGCGGGGAAGGACTTTGTCCGACGCTTTTGTTATTCTAGATGAAGCCCAGAATACAACACCAATGCAAATGAAAATGTTCCTGACCCGATTTGGGCAGAACTGTCACATGGTTGTTTGTGGTGACCCATCGCAGGTTGACTTGCCAGATGGCAACATATCGGGACTTAAAGATGCGATTGAGACCTTGGGACATATTAAGGATATTGCCTTTATTGAGTTTGATGCCAGTGATGTTGTCAGGCATAAGCTGGTTGGAAAAATTGTCAAAGCCTATGACGATAAAGAGAGTAAACGCAAATAATGTCGTTTCCTGATGGGTTTAATCTTGAAATTTCTGTTGATTATGATCAGTGGCAGGAAAAATTGCCAGGTTATGAGGCACTAATTGATAAGGCTCTGGAGCAGATCATAAAAAATGTGAAAGAGGGGAAATTTTTTTCCAATTTTTCATTACTGGAATTAAGTATTGTTCTTTGTGATAATCAGCTAATTCATCAGCTTAATAAAGACTTCCGTTATCAGGATAAGCCAACCAATGTCTTGTCTTTCAACGGACTTGGGGCAGATGAAATTGAACTTTACCTTAAATCGGATCACAAGGCCACGGAGCACCCATACTCACTCGGTGAAATTTATATTGCCTATGAAATAATGGAGCAAGAAGCGAAAGAAGCAGAAATCAGTTTTGAGGATCATTTCACACATCTCGTCATTCATGGCATTCTTCACTTGTTGGGCTATGACCATATAGAAGATCAGGATGCGGAAGTGATGGAAAACCTTGAGAGCAGCCTTCTGGCCAATCTTGGTATTGACGATCCTTATTCAGCATGAAATAGTAATTTCGGAAAAACATCAGGAAAGGCTTCAGCAAAAGCATTATGACATCATCAGATTCTGCAGACAAACCCGGGTCGAACACCGGGTTTTGGGGCGCTATAAAGAATATATTCAACAAGTCAGATATTGATCATGAATTGAAAGAAAGTCTTGAAGAAGTAATAGAGGAAATTGAAGCAGCTGAAGGAACTTTGGGCGAAGAAGAACGCTCAATTATCATGAATACATTATCCTTCGGGGACCTTCGGGTTGATGATGTTATGGTGCCGCGGGCAGATATAATTGCTATCGAGGAGAATGCACCTTTTGATGAACTTCTCAATGTATTTGTCGGGGCAAGCACATCGAGGCTGCCTGTTTACCGGGAAAGTCTTGATGAAGTTCTTTCCATGGTTCACATAAAAGATGTATTCAGGGCATTTGTAAATAACAGGGATAATAATAATTTTCCGTCGTTGAAATCCATCCAGCGTCCGATCCTGTTTGTACCGCCATCGATGAAGCTTATTGACTTGCTTACGAAAATGCAAAAAACCCAAATTCATATGGCAATTGTGGTTGATGAATATGGTGGAACAGATGGACTGCTGACGATTGAGGATATGGTCGAGCAGATATTTGGTGACATTGAGGATGAACATGATATTGCAGAGGGTGTTCTGTTGCGTGAGCGGGCAGATGGCAATCTGCATGTTGATGCGCGGCTTCCCATTGACGAACTTGAAGATCTGCTTGGCGTTGATTTTTTAAGTGATGACCATGATGAAGATGTGGATACAGTCGGTGGTCTGGTGTTTAAACTAGCCGGTCACATTCCCCAGAAAGGAGAATTGGTCGAACATGAAAACGGCACACGGTTTGAAATTATTGATGGTGATACCAGACATATAAAATATATTCTGGTGCACAGAAAATAAGTTAAATGGCATATTCAGAACTATCCACCGACAGCTTAAAAGAATATTTTGACCGAAGTTCTCTAATTAAAAAATATCTGATTTTGTTATGTTCGGGTCTGATTTCGGCGCTGGCATTTGCACCAGTATATTTTTTTCCGGCACTTATTTTTGCATTTTCTGTATTCCTGATTTTTTCAATGTTAAGTACCGGGCCAATTCAGGCATTTTATTATGGCATAACATTCGGCTTTGGACATTTTTTTGCTGGACTTTACTGGATTGGCAACAGCTTTGCAGTTGAACCCACAATACCTGATTTCGCTGGTTATGTTATGGTTGCTTTATTATCCTGCTATCTGGCAATCTTCCCTGGCCTAACGTCGGTTGCCGTCAGAATTATTCATAAAAACCATAATCTGAAAACTCATCTTCTGTGCATTGTTCTGACATTCACTGTGGTTTGGAATGTAATGGAATGGTTGCGAGGCGTTTTATTTACCGGTTTTCCATGGAATCTAACAGGATATGTCTGGGGTTTTTCAGATGCGATGCTTCAATCCACATCAGTCTGGGGTGTATATGGATTAGGACTATTTACCGTTTTTCTTGCGCTTTCCCCCCTTCTATTACTGAACCGTATCAATCGTACTGTTGTTTCATTATTGGCAGTAATATTGGTTATAGGTTTATATTCGTATGGAAGCCTGAGGCTTAATCAACAAACTGACTATGTAAAAGATATCAACCTTCGCATTGTTCAGGCAAACATAAAGCAGGAAGATAAATGGCCGTCCCGAAATTGGGGAAAGAACCTGATCTCTTACATGACAATGAGTGAAGGGTCTGAGCAGTCAGGGACAACACATGTCATTTGGCCAGAAACGGCGATTATTTATTCTCTTTCAGAAGAACCGTTAAGACGGCAGGTTATATCGAAAATGCTGGATAAAGGAGGAGTGGTCTTTACGGGTTTTCCCCGCAGGGACCGGAGTGCCGGAACATTTAAAATTTATAATTCGATGATTGCAATAAATGATGAAGGAGAAATAGAGGCGCTTTATGATAAAAGTCATTTGGTGCCGCTTGGCGAATATATTCCTTCCTTTGTCAAAATGTTTTTTATATCACTTGGGTTTGACCAATTATTTAGCGGGGGTCAGGATTTCAGTGAAGGAGATGGCCTAAAGACACTAAATATAAAAGGTCTGCCACCGGTAGGTGTACTAATTTGTTATGAAATCATTTTCCCCGGACAGGTGACTGACCCTTCAGACCGACCGGATTGGCTGCTTAACATTACCAATGATGCATGGTACGGTGACAGTAGCGGACCAAGGCAGCATTTACTGCAAACACGTGTACGTGCAATTGAAGAAGGGTTGCCTATAATCAGGTCAGCCGGTACAGGTATTTCGGCAGTCATTGATGCTTATGGACGTATAGTTGACCAGATTGGATTGAACAAAAGAGGGGTCATGAATAGCGGTTTGCCTTATAAAATTGAGAAAGCAACACTTTATTCCAAATACAAACAGTGGATATTTGCACTTATTAGTGTTATAATTGCTATCGTAAATATTGTACTAATTCGTAGATTTACACCGTAAAGAAGATAAAGCTTGACGTTAAATAGCTACACTACTAAACAATAACCATACTTTGTGGGTGGTCGATCTTACATTGCTAGGTCGGGAAGTATTGTGATTTTATATAAGCAAGGTATTTTTAAAATGAGCATGATCAAATCATCACCAGACCCAGTGGATATTCATGTAGGCGCAAGAGTACGTCTTAGAAGAACACTGCTTGGTATGAGTCAGGAGAAATTGGGGAAGGCTCTTGGACTTACTTTTCAACAGGTACAAAAATATGAAAGAGGCGCCAATAGAATTGGCTCCAGCCGACTATATCAACTTTCTAAAATTCTAGATGTTCCAGTATCTTTTTTCTTTGATGAAATGACACCGGATTCAACCCGTAAAGCCGAGGGGATGGCTGAAGGCAGCAAGCAGGTTTTTGAAGTTGATAAGCTTTCAAGACGGGAAACGCTGGAACTTGTCAGGGCTTATTACAAGATAATTGATCCATCAGTAAGAAAAAGAATTTTTGAAATGGTAAAAGCTATAGGAAGTTCGGCTATAGGATCAAATGGTAAAAAATAAGACCAATTAATTTTCATTATTTTACAAACATGCTTTATCGTTTACTTAAAGCATGTTTTTTTATGGGGAAATCATGTTTAAAAATGATGTAATATACAAGATCTGCAAAAAATCAGAATGGGAAAAGGCGGTGGCCAAAGGAACCTATAATGGGTCCTCAGATGACATTCGGGATGGATTTATCCATTTCTCCGCATACGATCAGGTTAAAGGCACACTTGATAAACATTTTAAAGATCAGAAAGGGTTAGTGCTTCTTAAAATTGCCGTTGAACGCCTGCCTGCAGGGGCTCTAAAATGGGAGAAATCGAGAAATGGGCAGGAATTTCCCCATTTATATTCTAATCTGGATCCTGGGGCAGTTGTGGGAATGGAAGAACTGCCGGATCATGGCTGGTGTGGCTTTAGTAAGGATGATCGATGAATTTATATGAATTTTTAAAACCGGTCCTTTTTCTGATTTCTCCGGAACGGGCGCACAGTCTGGCAATTTTAGCACTGAAATCAGGCCTATTGCCAAGCGGGAATGTTCCGAAATCAACTATTCTAAACCAGTCAATCTGGAATTTGGATTTTCCAAATCCGGTTGGGTTGGCGGCCGGTTTTGATAAAAATGCAGAAGTATATGAACCCATGCTGAAACAGGGTTTTGGATTTGTCGAAACAGGGACTGTTACACCGCTTGCCCAGGCGGGAAATGAAAAGCCAAGAATATTTAGACTGACAGAAGATAAAGCCGTTATTAACAGACTGGGCTTTAATAATAAGGGCCTCGAATATTATATGGCCAGACTAGCCGCCCGGGGAAAGACCAACGGCATTGTTGGTGCCAATATTGGTGCCAATAAGCTTAGTGATGATCAGATTGAGGATTATGTCATTGGGCTTAAACGACTGCTTGGTCTTGCGGATTATTTTACGATTAACATATCTTCACCGAATACACCGGGACTTAGAGCATTACAGGGGAAAGAAGCGCTTGATGAGCTTTTATCAAAATTAAAAGCGGTAAGAGATCAAGCAGGCCTTGAGAGTGCTCCACCTCTTATTTTAAAAATTGCACCGGATCTTAATGATCAGGAATGTGCCGATATTGCAGAAATAATTCTTAAACATAAAATGGACGGTTTGATTGTCAGCAATACGACGCTTTCAAGGCCCAATCTTGTCTCATCATTTAAAGACGAGGCAGGGGGACTTAGTGGTGCGCCGTTATTTGAATTGTCGACAGAAATTTTATCAAAAATGTATAAATTGACCAGCGGAAAAATTCCGCTTATCGGTGTTGGTGGTGTATCAAACGGCGAGCAGGCCTACAGAAAAATTAAGGCAGGGGCATCGCTTGTCCAGCTTTATTCAGCGCTTGTCTATCACGGTCCGGGACTGGTCCGAAAAATTAACTGGGAACTAGAAGAACTTCTAAAAAAAGATGGCTTCCGCAATATTAAGGAAGCCATCGGTATTGATCATAAATAATAATTAATCCGCATCGCCCATTTGCGATTGCAGATAATTCTTCTCACCAACCTTATCGATTAGTGCAAGATTTGTTTCCAGCCAGTCAATATGTTCTTCTTCGTCTGACAAGATTTCTTCAAAGAGTTCCCGCGAAACGTAATCACGGACTTTTTCACAATATTCAATCGCATCCTTAAGATCGGCATGGCCTGCCAGTTCCAGTTCCAGATCACCTTTCATCATTTCCGTTACCGTCTGACCAATTCTTAAGCGGCCAAGTTGCTGCATAGCGGGAAGACCTTCAAGAAAAAGAATGCGTTTGACCAGCTCGTCTGCATGTTTCATTTCATCGATTGATTCTTCATATTCGTATTTTTCCAGCGCTTTTAATCCCCAGTCCCCATACATGCGACTATGCAGGAAATACTGATTAATGGCTGTTAATTCGTTTTTTAGAATTTTATTGAGAAATTCGATGACTTTCTTATCACCTTTCATGACATACTCCTGATAGCTTTTTGTTTGGATGCTATAATAGAGATTTTACAGCTTCAAGTCAAATTAACTGGGAAATTAAGTTTGTATAAGTTATTGATACTAATAGTGAAAATGATTATTAGATAGTTTACTGTGATTGGTGGGACTGCTTTTCCATATTGCAGATTTCTTGAGCATCACAAAGACACATGCCACATTGTGGCTTAACCCCAAGTGATTCATATATCTTTATTGCGCTTTGATAGCCATTATTTTTACGTGCCGCTTCGCGTACAGTATTTTCATCAAGGGCATTACAAACACATACATACATGGTTTCGACTCTCAAATTGGTAATGTCATAATTATATGCAATTGAGAATTATTGTCAACAATGTTAATAATCATTCTTATTACTATAAACTTTTTTTATGATAAACATTGGAATTGGGTGTGTTTTTTGATTATATGCCCATGACACAAGAAACTCATTCAGGCAAATTATATTCAGGATAAAAAATGACCGTAACAATTTTCCATAATCCCCGTTGCAGCAAATCGCGTCAGACACTTGCTCTGTTGGAAGAGAAGGGGATTGCTCCAACAATACGGGACTATTTGAAAGATGTCCCTTCAGTGGCTGAAATAGAGAATATTCTCCGCTTGCTCAATATTGAGCCAAGAGACTTAATGCGTAAAAAAGAAGCTGAATATGCAGAGAATAATCTGGCTGACGCTGGCTTAAGCCGTCAGGACTTAATAAAAGCCATGATCAAATATCCAAAATTAATTGAACGACCGATTGTGCTGGCAAATGGCAAAGCGGCCATTGGCCGCCCGCCGGAAAATGTCCTGACCATACTCTGACTGGAAAATTTAAATTCACTGGATTATTATACATCGGCCAGTGAACATTGATTTTGCCAGCCATCCCGTTTCACAAATCGTCCCGGGAAATTGCCGGTATGCTCACCGTCTTTAAGGACCTGGGTACCGTTGACAAAAACATGCTTCATTCCCATGGCATATTGATGCGGGTTTTCATAAGTGGCGACATCCTTTATTGTGGCAGGATCAAAAATTGCCAAATCGGCAAAATAGCCGACTTTAAGAGCGCCACGGTTCGCAATTTTCAGGTTTTCAGCTGGAAGGGAGGTCATTCGTCTTATCGCTTCGCTAAGCGGTAGAACATTTTCATCGCGAACATATTTTCCTAATACCCGGGAAAAATTACCATAGGTACGCGGATGTGTGCTGGAATGGAGGAATATGCTTTCATTTGGGATTGCACGTGCGTCAGACCCGAAACTCACCCAGGGCAGATTAAGCTTCTTTTTAATATTCTCTTCGCTCATCATAAAATAAACTGTGCTGACATCGGCACCATTTTCCGCAACTAGGTTCATGGCGGTTTCTTCGGGGCTGGATCCACGCATTTCAGCAATTTCCGTCAGTCTTTTGCCGGTTAGAGGGCGCATGTCAGGATTATCAAAACCGACCAGCACGACATTTTCATATCCCGATGCCGCACCAAGACTTTCCCAGTCCCGGTTTGGATCGCGCATTTCCTTAAGCGCTTTGGCGCGTAGCTCTGGGTCTTGCATATTGGCGATCCAGCTTTTAATACCGCCTTCCTGTATCCAAGGTGGGATCATGGCATCTAATCCGGTTGATCCGGCCGTATAACTATACATATTGGCACGAATATTTAAGCCTTCCGCGCGGGCAGTCTCAATTTTGGCAATGACATTGTCAAGTTTAGGCCAGTTTTCTTTTCCTGCGGCTTTCAGGTGATAAATTTCTGCCGGTAAATTGGCTTCCCTGGCAATTGTCAGCAGTTCATCAACGGCTTCTTCCAATTTATTGCCTTCACTGCGCATATGGGAAATATAGGAACCACCACAGACGCTGGCCGCTTTACTTAAAGCGATAAGTTCTGCAGTATTGGAATAGGAAGCCGGTGCGTAAATAAGGGATGACCCAACGCCAAGGGCCCCTTCATTCATGGCATCTATGACTAGTTGCTGCATATTTTTTAATTCTTCTTCATTGGGCAGACGGTTGTCATAACCTAGTTCATTTATGCGGACAGTTGTTGCGCCGATATAGGACGCCACATTGGGTGTAATTCCTTTTTTCTCAGCATAGGACAGAAATTCACCAAGGCTGTTCCAGTTTACATCATATTTCATTTCGCCCTGAGTATCGATTTCATGTTGCTTCATTTCAGCATTTAAGGGGCCAGGGGATGAACCTTCGCCGAAAACTTCCAAGGTCACACCCTGTTTGATGTCACTCATGCCACGACTATCATATATAAGTGGTTCAGCAGCCCAACTCAGCATATTAATAAAACCAGGGGCTACAGCAAGTCCGCTTGCATCAATTTCAGTGTCCCCGACGGCCTGTCCAAGATCACCTATTGCTGCGATCCGATCATCATTAATCGCAACATCGGCGATTTTGCCCGAACTCCCAAGTCCATCATAAACCATACCACCACGAATGATTTTGTCATAATGTGCCGTCTCCTGTACCGTCTGTTTTTCAGAGCAGCTGGCTGTGATAAAAAGAGCAATGAAAGTGATAAAAATATATTTATAATTTGAATGGTTTATCATTTTGGATGTCCTCATTTTTACTGTTCCCTATCTGACAAACTATAAATGCAACAATAGTCCCTATACAGAGTTGCCAACTGAAAGCAATATTCCCCAGTCCTTCCGGCAGTTTGAGCAGATCGACAATATAACGCTGCTGAATTAAAGTTACAACAAAACCTATAATTAGAGCAAAGATTACCGATTTTGTTGACCCGCGATTGGTATATATCACCGTAAAATAGACCCCAAGCAGACCGGAATAGGCAAATACCATAAGGGATAATGCAAAATCGAGTAGGGGAAGACCTGAATATTGCTGCCAATAAAAACAGAGTATCGACATAAAAAAAAGAGCAGCTCCCACCAGCCCCATACATAATTGACCGGCCCTGACAAAATGATGTTCGGGCTTATGTTGTTTATTTAAAATCCATGGCCGATAGAAATCCTGAATGATAACCGATGACATGGAATTTAAGCCGGAATTGATGGTCGAGACCGCCGCGGCAATGACACCGACTGTGACCATTCCTTTTAACCCTGATGGAAGCTCATTTAAAATATAATGCATGAATATTGTAATATTCTTCCCCTGAAATTCCTGTGAGGGAGTAAAGTCAGCTGACGTCGCCATAATGTCTGGTCTGTCATAATAAAGGTAGAGCAATTCCCCGATTGATATAAACATCCAGATCAGTGGGATACCGATAAATGCCGAGAGTATAATTGCGTTGGCTCCATCACGTCCTTTTTCGCAGGTAAGCAGGCGCTGGGCTATATCCTGATCAAGGCCGAAACTGGCAATATATAAAAGTGTCATACCCGTCAGAATTGAAAGAAGACTATATGGGTCGGTAAAATTAATACCGGTATTAAAAATACGGAGTTTATTGAACCCCTCCGGTGTTTGTTTCAGCTCACTGACTATTTGAGGCAGGGTGAGAGGTATGTGATTAAGTAAGAAATATAAAACCGCAATTGCCGCAAAACTATAGGCGCAAAACTGAATTAAATCGCTCCAGATAACGGACCGTATTCCATTTAGAAATGTGATTGAGAACCCAACCACAATAAGTAATGCTGATGCAGTAATGATATTTCCGGCCTCAATATTTGAAAATAAAATCATTGAAACGGCAATAGCTGCAAGATAAAGACGGGCGCCACTGGCAAATAACCGACCGACCAGATACATTGCCCCTGCGGCCTTCATGGCAGTATCGTTAAAGCTTAAGGCAAGAAGCTCGTATACGGTCGTTGCTTTCATGGCATAAAATTTGGGCATTAAAACTTTTGCAATAAAAAGTGATGCGATAATTGCACTTATATTAACGGCAAGATAGGAATAATCATTTCGGTATCCCTGGTCAGGACCACCGAGGAAAGTGGCCGCGGACTGGGTCGTGGCAATCACTGAAATTGCCACCAGCCAGGCGGGCATTTTATTGGCCCCAAGAAAATAGTCGCGCGTTGTTTGTGCTTTTAAAAAAGTAAAAGCCCATCCAATCCCAAATAACAAGAGCAGGTAACCGGATACGATCAGCCAGTCGAGTGTTGAGAAATTTCCTGCCATAGTCTGCCTTTGTTTTTTTCTGTAACATTTTTATAGGTATAAATTCCCCTGCTGACAATCTTATAGATTTGCAAGACAACTCGGCTGATACAAATCATTTGTAATAGCGGTCTTTATTTGGGATAAAGTTTAGTGACAAAGTACAAAAATAATCTGCATATAAGGGATAGATCAGAATGGGCACACGTATAGAAACAGACACTATGGGCACCGTTAAGGTGGATGAGTATAAATACTGGGGTGCGCAGACACAAAGATCGCTTGAAAATTTCAAAATTGGTGGAGAAAAACTACCAATCCCGTTAATTCGTGCCCTTGGGGTTCAGAAAAAAGCGGCGGCAATGGCCAATGCCAAACTGGGACTTATTGATCATAAAATTGCCTCTGCAATTATTCAGGCGGCAGAAGAGGTGATTGAAGGAAAGCTATCTGATCAGTTTCCGCTGGTTGTCTGGCAAACCGGATCTGGCACCCAAAGCAATATGAATACCAATGAAGTCATCGCCAACCGGGCTATTGAACTGCTTGGCGGGGTGAGGGGAAGCAAAAATCCGGTCCATCCCAATGATCATGTCAATCTTGGTCAAAGCTCAAACGATAGCTTCCCAACGGCCATGTCGATTGCGGCGGCAGAGCAGGTATATAATGCGTTACTTCCGGCACTTGAAAATATATATGGGCTACTATCAGCCAAATCTTCGGAATTTGATCATATTATCAAAATCGGCAGAACCCATACACAGGATGCGACACCCATTACCCTGGGACAGGAATTTTCCGGATATAAAAGGCAATGTGAACTGGCGATTGAAAGGGTAAACGACTGCCTGCCGAGATTAATGGAGCTGGCACAGGGGGGAACCGCAGTTGGCACAGGCTTAAATGCCAATCCTGACTTTCATGCAAAATTTACAGAAGCTGTCAATAAAATAACCAATCTTAATTTTACATCAGCAAAAAATAAATTTGAGGCGATTGCCGCTCATGACGCAATAGTTGAAACATCAGGTGTGCTTAATGTCATAGCCACCAGCCTGATGAAAATTGCCAATGATATCCGTTTTCTGGCCAGTGGCCCGCGCAGCGGGCTGGGGGAGCTTATATTGCCGGCAAATGAACCGGGTTCTTCTATAATGCCGGGCAAGGTTAACCCGACCCAGTGTGAAGCCCTTACCCAGGTTTGTGCCCAGGTCATGGGCAATCATGTCACCATCACGGTTGCCGGATCAAACGGTCATTTTGAGCTTAATGTTTTCAAACCGGTTATGATCTATAATTTGCTTCAATCCATCCGGCTCTTGTCAGACGCGGTCAATAGTTTCTGTAAAAACTGTCTGGCGGGTATTCAGGCAAATGAAGTCAGAATAGCAGAACTTATGGAACAATCACTTATGCTGGTCACAGCGTTAAATCCGCATATCGGATATGATAATGCGGCAAAAATTGCGAAAAAAGCTTATGCGGAAAACCTGACCCTAAAACAGGCGGCACTGGCGCTTGAACTATTAAGCGAAGATCAGTTCGACCAGTGGGTTAATCCTGAAAATATGATTGGTAAATAAGCTGATTTTATTTGAGCGTCTTATAGGTTGCCACATCAAAATCATCGACATTAATCACATCCAGTACAAGTTGATCATATTTTCTAAGCTCTGTTGCTTCCTTGTTGGTTATTATTTTTGCCTCCAGCCCTTCGGCAATCATCATTTCACCATAACGGGCATTGATTTTGCCTTCTTTTCTGGCAATTCTGAGCTTTTTCTTAAGCGGAAGGCTATCTTCAGCGAGTTTTAAAGCCTGCTCAAGACGGCCAAGTGCCGGATCATCCTTACCGGGTACAAAGACATCCTTTGATAAAATTTCGCGGCGTTTGTCTCCGTCAAGAATACTTGCGGCAACAGTGCCAGTCAGTTTGTCATCAGGAAGCTTAAACCGCAGTCCGAGTGGCGATGATATTATTTTTATCAGAATACGAATAAACGGATTTGGCAGGTTATCAATATTGCCGAGAACGGCTTCATGCGCGTTATGACAGGCGGTTTGAATGGACCATTCCAATATCGGCTCCATATCACGTTCTTTTGCATCGTGATGTCTTTTTAAGGCGCCGCAGGCCAGATATATCCAGGAGAAAGCATCGGCAAACCGCCCACTGACCATTTCCTTACGCTTTAAGGCCCCGCCATATGTGGCGAGCGCTATATCCGATGTCAGTGAAAAGGCAGCACTTAAATAGGTCAGTTTTGCCTGTGCTATTGTCTCAATCCGGCTGTTGGAAAGCTTAATAAGGCCGGTTTTTATCGAAAGACCAAGCAGGAAACATCGGGTTAAATTACTGAAGACATTGAAAATATGTTTCCAGAGATATTTATCAAACCCGGCTTTGTCATCTGTTTGCAATGCGGTCATTTCCTTTAATAGATAAGGATGGCTTCTGATTGCCCCCTGTCCGTAAATGATCATTGATCTGGTCAGGACGTTTGATCCCTCGACTGTAATTCCAATGGGAATGGCGGAATAGGCCCTTGAAAGGATATTTTGTGGCCCACGAATAATCGCTGCACCTGCTCTCAGATCCATAGCATCGTTAAGGGTTTTACGCATCCCTTCAGTTAAATAGGCTTTTACCGTTCCTGATAAGACGGATGGTTTTTCACCGCCATCAATTGCCGCACAAGTCATCTGGCGGGTTGCATCCATCATATATGTATATCCGGCAATGCGGGCGAGAATTTCCTCGACCCCCTCAAAGCGGCCAATGGGCGTATCAAACTGTTCCCTTATTGTTGCGTATGCGCCGCAGACACGGGTTGATAATTGCGCGGCCCCAACGGAGAGAGAAGGTAAAGAAATTGACCGTCCGGCAGCGAGCGATTCAACCAGCATACGCCATCCGTTACCAATACCTTTTTCTCCGCCGATAATGGCTGAAACAGGAATAAACACATCCTTGCCATGGATCGGGCCATTGGCGAACGGGACCCCCATCGGATCATGTCTGTTGCCAATTGTCAGTCCTTCAATATCGCGGGGAAGCAGGGCACAGGTGATGCCTCTGTCCTCTTCATCACCCAGCAGATGTTGTGGGTCACGCAGTTTAAAGGCAAGCCCGATCAGGGTCGCGACAGGGGCAAGGGTGATATATCTTTTATTGAAATCAAGAGAGATACCGAGGACATTTTTTCCTTTTATTTTTTTCTTCATTACAGTGCCAAAACTTTGCATGGCACCTGCATCACTACCGGCTTCCGGTCCGGTCAGCGCAAAACAGGGAATTTCTGTGCCATCCGCCAATTTTGGAAGATATGTTTTTTTCTGCTCATCCGTGCCGTAATGATATAAAAGTTCGCCAGGACCCAATGAATTTGGCACCATAACGGTCACTGCTGCTGCAATACTTCGTGTCGATATTTTGGTAACGACCGCTGAATGTCCTGATGCTGAAAAGCCTAAGCCGCCATATTCTTTGGGGATGACCAGACCGAAAAATTTTTCCTTTTTCATATAAGCCCAGACCTTGTCTGGAAGCTCTCTATCCTGCTGAATTTGCCAGTCATCGAGCATTTCGCAAAGTTTCTGAACTGGGCCATCGATAAATTTCTGTTCTTCCGGAGACAATTTGAAGGCGGGTTCTTTCATCAGCTTTGCCCAGTTGGGCTTACCAGAGAAAATTTCTCCATCAAACCAGACGGTCCCTGCCTCCAATGCCGTTTTTTCCGTTTCACTCATTCTTGGCAGAACATTGGCGGCAATATCAAATAATCGGTCCGTAATAAATGACCGCCTTAAAGGGATGTTATATTGGAGGATAAGACCGATACCTGAAATGATCAGTGCTATTATGACTGCCATACTGTCTGAGGCACCGATTACCCCAAGCAGTGACCAGATAACCAATCCGAGAAAAATGAAAATCATTTCGGAGCGGTTTTTATAAAACGAACCAACAAGGAGTATTAATGAAATTATTAAATATATGACGGGCATTTTTAGTTTCCTTTATTAGGAGGTTTTATAGCATTGGTTTCAAACTATTCTGTTGTTTCAATTTCAGGATCCGTTTTTTTATGGCTGCTGATGATCATGCCTATCAAGACACCGGTAAGCAAAGAAAACGCGATAATGACAAAGCGGCTGGTTTGAAAGGACCAGAACAGAAAATTGATTTCAACAATGGTCATGTTCTGCAGGACAAAAAGCAGAAGCATAGCCCCACATACCATAGCCAGATAATGTTTTAATTTTTTCATATAGCAGTTATCTTTCTTGGTTTTTTACGTTCTTTAAGGTTGCTGTTGCCATTATACACAATTAGAGCATATTTAAACATCAGGAATTTAAACAATTTCAATTAATGCACGAAAAAAAGGTTGTAAAACTTAAATAAATATTAACAATAATATTTTATATATTAAATTCTGTTGACACTTTATTCGGGAAATATTGACACATTAATTTTTTGTTAGGGGGTTTGATGAGGATGCGCATTTCCGGTCTAAAATGTGTAGAGAAAATATTTATATGCGCGATATTTGTTTTTCACTTTTTTACATTTTCTTTTTTTGCTCTTGCAGGAGAAATTAACGAGGCATCCTCCCTTTCCATTACGGAAAAAAAATGGATTGCCGAACATCCTGTCGTTACCGCTTCCAATAATACGGGTTATGCTCCCATTGATTTTGTCAGTGCAGGCGTTCCTGCTGGCCTTTCCATTGATTACCTAAACCTGATCGCCAGTAAAGTCGGTTTAAAAATTGAATATATAAATTTTGGTAGCTGGTCATTAATGCTTGAAAATGCCAAAAACCAAGAAGTTGATATCATTCAAACCCTTTCAAGAACTGAGGAAAGGGAGAATTATTTCAATTTTTCTGACCCATATTTTAAAGTGCCCATTGCTATATATGGTCATTCCGGCGCACAAAGAATTAATGGTGTTAATGACTTAAAAGGGAAAAATATTGGTATTATAAAAAACCATATCGTTGGTGCAAGTTATCAGCAGAAATATCCAGAGTTAAATTACATAACCTATTCTAATAACAGAGAGGTTTTAATGGCTCTCTCTTCTGGTGAGATAGATGTTTATCCGGGCGATGTTACCGCCATCGATTTTACCCTTTCCCAGGATAATATTAAAGATATCGAGATTATTGGCGATGATCTTGTGATGCAGGATAATGACATTGAACAACGAATTGCCGTTCATAAAAATAACCCGATATTAATAGACATCATAAAAAAAGGTATGGCCCTGGTTACCGATGAAGAGTTCAGGGAAATTTCCAATAAATGGATCAAGCCTGCAATAAGTGACTATAATGTAGGTCTTACCCAGCAGGAAAAAAACTGGCTTTCCAATCATAAAACAATTCTGGTTGCTGCTGAAAAGAAGACATTTCCCTATGAATTTATTGATAAGAACGGAAATATTTCAGGTATCTCAGGGGATTTTTTAGATGAAATTGCGCAAAGATTAAATGTCACATTTAAATGGGCTGGTAATGATAACTGGCATTCCGGTCTTGAAAGTTTTAAAGCCCATCAAATTGATATGATCGCTGTTGTAACGCCAACCAAAGAGCGTGAAGAGTATATTATTTTTACTGAACCTTACATGAAGTTTGAACAAGCTATATTTACGGTCAAAAACAATCAGGTTTTTACATCTTTGGAAAGTTTGGTGGGGCATAAAATTTCGCTGAGTAAAGATGCGGCATTAGTGGAATTCATAAAAAAAGATTATCCTGATATCAAAATCATTGAGGCGGAAGATGATCAGAAAGCGTTAAATATGGTTCTGGTCGGGCAGACTGATGCTTATATTGGGGATATTCCATTTGTAAATTCATTAATGCCGATCATTGGTACTTCAAACCTGATTGTTACCGGTATTTCCCCCTATAAAATGGAAAGTGCTATGGGGATTCAGGCAGATTTGCCCTTGCTTGCCAGTTCAATAAAAAAAGCCCTTGCAGATATAGATCCGTTATCAAGGCAAAAAATATTCAATAAATGGTATTCAGTTAATATTGAACCCACAACGAATTATGGAGCCCTTTTATATGTACTTGGATTTTCTATTTTCATTAGTGTTGTAATTTTGATCTGGAATTACAGCATGAGAAGAGAAATCAGTCTTAGAAGGAAAATTGAAGAAAAACTAAATTTGGAGATCAAATCGAAAGAATTGATTGCCGAACAACTTGATAGCGATATGGAGCGTTTTCATGGCGCATTCAAAAATATTGCAACAGGAGCAATTGTGGCAGATAGTAAAGGGACCATTGAGGTATTTAATGAAGCAGCAGAAAAAATATTTGGCTATAAAAGTGATGAAGTTGTCGGCAAAAATGTAAAAATGTTAATGCCTGAATTTCATGCAACCCGGCATGATAAATATATAGAAAACTATATAACCTCTGGTGTGAGAAAAATAATCGGAATTGGAATAAAGGTAAAAGCCCTTCGTAAAAATGGTGAGGAAGTTCCCATCCATCTGGGCGTTGGGGAAATGAAGATAAAAGATAAAGTGTCTTTTATTGGCTCGATAACTGATTTAACTGATATTACACAGGCGCAATATGCACTGGAACAGGCATTGCACGATGCAACGAAGGCTAATAGAGCTAAATCAACTTTTCTGGCTGAGACAAGCCATGAACTAAGAACGCCATTAAATGCAATTCTCGGCTTTTCGGAAATGTTGCTAAATAAATATTTTGGTGAATTGAATGAAAAGCAACTTGATTATGTTAAGGATATAAATAGGAGCGGGAAACACCTTCTTGATCTGATCAATACTCTGCTTGACCTTACCGAAATTGAAAGCGGGAAGAAGGATATAAATAAAGAAATTTTATCTGCTAAGGAGATTGTTGAAGAATGTACTGAAATTATGCGGTACCAGATAATGCAGAAAAATATCACACTAAATTTTTCCATGGATAAAGACCAGCCTGAAATTTATGCAGATCGCCTGGCCTTGAAACAGGTATTGTTCAATCTTTTAACCAATTCTATAAAATATACCCAAAATGAAGGGGAAATAACAATTTCTGTTGAACAGCAACAGGATATGAAAAAAATAATGGTTAAAGATAACGGGCAGGGTATTGAAGAAGAACTGATTGAAAATCTGACGGAACCATTTTTTAAAGGGAAGAAATCGGCCTATTATGCAGAGGAAGGCTGGGGACTGGGGCTGGCAATTACAAAACTTCTGATAGAAGCTCATGGTGGGAGACTTAAAATTGAAAGTGCGCTGGGAAAAGGGACATCAGTGATGTTTTTTCTGCCAGATTTAATAGAGAATGCCTGTATTATATCAAAAAAATCAGGGAGGCACTTCCCGTCAACAACAACGCTACAATAGGTTAAAACGCAGAACTCTTATCATTAAAATTTTTGGATGTTTCAGCTTTGGTCAATTGATTATGAAAGATGTTTGTCATAATCAGGAAAACTTGGGCGTTCTTCTTAAGGCTTAAGTCAATTAACAGTTTCTGTGGGGCTTTTATTTTTACGGTTTCGTCGCCAAGATTAAGTAAAATTTCTGAAAAACTTGATCTCTGATCAAACTCAATATTTTTGACCGTAGCGATTAATTTAGGTGTGCTACATATGAATTCAGTATGATAGGGGACGATGGCGATATTCTCTGTCAGACAGGATAAAATGACATCTTTGCCCGGCTTTTCATCTATCTTTGGTAAAATAATCTCCTGTCCCTGAAACTCTAAAATGGTCAAATGATTGTTGTTATCATGTTCTTTTATCACAGCAATTAGGTCGGTTCTTTTATCCACATCAATGAACGGGTTATCTGGATTGACATGATTTAAAGCCGGGAAAACTTGCTTTGCAATACCTTCCTCCACCTTTTTTCCATCGTCCAAAACGATGATACGGTCAGATAGCAATGAAACCTCCTTTATATCATGGCTGACATAAAGAATTGGCAGGGAAAATTCATCATGAAGTCTTTGAAAGCAGGTTAAAATTCCCTGTTTGGAAGTTTGGTCCAAAGCGGAAAGTGGTTCATCCATAAGTAATAATCTTGGTTGTGCGAGAATGGCGCGTCCGATTGCAACGCGCTGCCTTTCTCCTCCTGATAATGAAAGGGTAGAGCGGTTTAGCAGGTGATTGATACCGAGCAATTCAACAACATCATTATAATGGAACGTTTCCTTTAGATTATGGGCGCGAGCCCGTTCGGCACCGTAAAGCAAATTTTGTCGAACTGTAAGATGTGAAAAGAGATTGGCTTCCTGAAAAATATAACCGACTGATCTTTTATGCGGTTTTATAAAAATCTGATCATTTTGCCAAATTTCATTATCAACGATTACTTTTCCCGGCAATTGGTGGAGCCCGGCCAGGCATCGGAGGATCGTTGTCTTGCCGCAGCCGGATGGTCCAAATAATGCGGTTATCCCTTTTAAAGGCATTTGAAATTCTATATCCAGTCTGAAATCACCAATGGAGCCTTTAAAGGCAACTTCGATATGTTTATATTCCGTCATTTCATTCATTGGGCTGACTTACTGAAATATTTTTCAAATTTAATCATTGATAAAATGATTATAAAAGAAAAAAGAAGCATACCGCCTGCCAATATATGGGCGGGTGTCCATTCAAGTGTTTCCACATAATCATAAATAGCGACTGATAACACTTTTGTTTCCCCGGCAATATTACCACCGATCATCAGAACCACACCAAATTCACCGATCGTATGGGTAAAGCCAAGAATGGCACCCGTCATGAACCCGGGTCTGGCAAGGGGAACAGCAACTGTCCAGAAAGCATTCCAGGGCGACGCGCCCAAAGTGGAGGCAACTTCGAGCGGGCGTTTACCAATCGCTTCAAATGAGTTTCTTATCGGCTGAACGACAAAGGGAAGGGAATAAATGATTGAGCCGATCACCAACCCCTGAAACGTGAAGGCAAGAGAGCGCTCGCCATAAAGTTCCGCAATCCATCCGCCCGGTCCTTTGGGCCCCAATGCGATAAGGAGATAAAAGCCAATTACAGTTGGTGGCAGGACAATCGGTAATGTAACGACGGCGGCGACAATATCTTTCCATTTTGATCTTGAATGGCATAGCCACCAGGCAATCGGTGTTCCTATAATTGATAATCCAATAGTGGTTATTGTTGCCAGTTCAAGGGTCAGTCGGATTGGCGGCCAGAGGTCAGCTATTTCGTTCATATTTTCCATTTCTATTGTTTGGTGCCATATCCATATTTTTCTATGATATTTCGTGCAAGGGGATTTTTAAGAAAATTTATGAAAGCCAAAGCTGCCTCATTATTTTCCCCTTCTTTTAGCAGTACGGCATCCTGTGCAATTTCAGAATATAATTCAGCAGGTATTATCCATCTGGAACCCTCCTTATGCGAACTGATTTGTGACAAGGCCACAAAACCGACTTCGGCATTAAGACTATGAACAAACTGATAAGTCTGGGCAATATTATTTCCCTGAACTATTTTATTTTGAAGAGAGTTATAGAGGTCTAATTGTTTCATGACTTCCACTGCTGCAGCACCGTAAGGCGCGGTGGTCGGATTTGCTATTGCTATTTTCGTAAATCTGCTTTGTTTTAATGTTTCTTCACCATTAACAAAATCAGGATCTTCACTATATAAAGCAATTTTTCCTATAGCATAAGTAAATTGGCTGTCTTTTACGGCATATCCATCTTCCACAGCTTTTTTAGGCCTGCTTTGATCTGCAGCCAGAAATATTTCAAAAGGGGCTCCTTGTGAAATTTGGGTGAATAACTGGCCTGTGGACCCGAAACTGAACTGAGCGCTGTGACCTGTATTCTTCTCAAAGGCCTGGCCTATCTCATTGGCCGCTTCGGTAAAATTAGCAGCAACTGCGACACGAACATTTTCAGCCATTGCAAATGTGTATGAATGTCCCCAAAGAATTAAGAATAATATCAGTAAAATAATATTGTTTTTTTTCATGGTAATCTCCTCAGTCAAAACACTTTAAAAATGTTAGAATGTAAAACTTGATTGCAGGTAAGCATAAATTGAGTTGCCTTCTTTTGGTGCGTTGGTAACATTTTTTAAAAATTGTCCTGCGATCAGATAAGCGCCGCCAGCCTCGATTTGCAGATTCCCGGCAAAAAGAGCGTATCTTACTCTTGTTTCAATCTGGTGCCCTACAAAATTTCCAGAGTTTCCTGTTATGTCGGTAAGAGAAGCGGTGGTTAAGGAGTCTTTGCTGCTAGCCAGCCAAATAGCTCTATAACCTATAAATGCTTGTGTTTTACCTGTTGGGTTAAACTCACCACGAGTTCCCGGGGAGCTTATGTTTGATCTGGCAAATGCACCATAGATTCCGGTTGGGCCAAAATCAAAGCGTCGTGCTCCATAAAGTGTGTCAAAGCGGTTGTTATTATTATCATTTGATTGTTTGTCGCCGCTGGCAAAGTCATACTGAAAAACCAGACGTGGACTCCAGCTGTTTTTTAGTGTGTGCGCCAGATGAACATGAGAAAAGAAAGCTGAATGATTTAAATCTGCTAGGTCGGCGGGTGAAGTTGTCTTCCTTGATTTCCCATACTGATATGCTGATTCAATCTCGAAATCCCATAAGCCTTCTTTCGGCTTTGAATATATTCTGACGCCCGGCGTATAGATATGACGGTTTCTTGTGGCAAGATCAGAATTATCGTCTTCATTCAAACCATAGAAATAAACTTCCCCATTTATATTATTGGTTAAATTTTCTTTTGAAGCGTAAATTGCCCAGAATGTGACGTTTGAGTTTTCGGAATCAAATTCAACTTCGTTATGATCAAGTTTAATGCGATTTGTAGGTTTGCGATTTACGGGCATTGTCCAGAAACCCTGCAGTTTTAAATCATTTTGCCCTGTCCATATGACATTTATTCCGGTGAAGGCATTAAGGGTATTCCGAAAACGGTTTCGGGCAACCAATCGTCTGCTTCCGACATCAATCGTTAGTCTGCCAGCCTGAATATTTAAGGTGTCTCCTGCAATAATTAACCCTTTTTGTTGATAACCGATATAAGCACGTAGCAGTTCAGCAGTATTCACATCATCAGTACCAAGTGGGGTACCAGCATCATCAAGCTGAGAACGAGAATCTTCGAATTCTGCACCTAAGTAGAAATTATCGATATCTATTTGGGTGTTAAGTAAAAGGCGTTCGACCAGAATTTGGTCAGAACCCGTGGCACCAGAACGAAATGGGTTGTTTAATGCTTCATACCTTACTCTGTAGCTACCCTGTAAAGTAAACCAATCGGGAAGCCCGATTGCCTTTTGCAGCCGGAATGGTTCACTTTCAGCGTTGGCAACCGAAGTGATCATGAATAAAAAAATTATATAAAAAATGATGAAGTAAGAAGAAAAATTACTTTTAGTGGTCACTTAAATCTCCGATATATTTAATGAAATATATCGGAGATTTAAGATATCCGTTTTTTAATGTCAAGCTAATTTGAATTTAAGTTAGTCTTTTAAAAGCCGGTGCAAATCATCAACATCACGCTTTATGGTGTCGATTGCAGTTCTTTGAATTTTTCTATACTGGCCCAGTATCTCTTTTCCCAGCGGTGTTACAATGGCGCCGCCTTTGGTGGCGCCTCCTTTTGATTTTTCGACCAAAGGGGTTTTGAAACATTTATTCATTGTTTCTACAAGATCCCAGGCTCTTTTGTAGCTCATGTTCATGGCGCGACCTGCCGCCGCTATGGAGCCGGTTTTGCTGATTTGATCCAGAAGATCAGCCTTCCCAGGTCCCATCGCCAGTTCATCCCCGGACAGAATGCGAATCTTAACTGAAAAGTCTTTGTCATTTTTAGCCATTTAGTAGATCCCGGTTTAATTTTACTATGAATAAATATAATGGGTTGGGATCGCTTATCAAACTCATTTTTTTGTCATCCTACAAAGTGATAAGCACGCGGATTATTGTTGAAAATAAAATCCTAAAATATTGCATGCGGAATTTCGCATTTTAGGCTTTGATTAAAATATATCTTGTGCTAGATAAGTCTCCTTTCGCACGATGCCCAGGTGGCGGAATTGGTAGACGCGCTAGCTTCAGGTGCTAGTGGCCCTTGCGGCCGTGGAGGTTCGAGTCCTCTTCTGGGCACCAAGTCTATGGTAAATTGCCAGTTAGCATAGTTAAAAAGTCTAGTAGAATTAGTATCATCTCTAATAGAGTTAAGTGCGTACGCCTCGTTTTAGCAATGCAAGAATGTCTTCTGCTAAATTTTCAGGCTGCATGCGAAGTGATCCTCTAGGTTTATGTGGAGGATTAAAGTGCTTAACTTGAGGTTCAGTCATATTAATCGAAGCAGTGTTAGGATGCTCATGATGCTCCGCTCTTGTTTTCCAAGCGAAATAATTGGCATTTACTACTGCCGCAGCAATTACTACATGGGAAATCCTACTTTGAGAATCTATATGGTCTAAGACCGAAGAGGTATATTTAAGAGAGCAAATTATCTTTTCCAAAAGATCTTCTTCAATAATTACCATCATCCCTCTTGTAGTGGTGCCTAAAGCTACTCGAACTGATATTGTAACTCTTTCGTTGATGAGTACGGAATTAGAAAGTTGCTTTAATATGAGATTATGACCTTTGATTGAGGGTTTTATCCCTTCGCCGTTATTAAACACACGGGCCTTGCCAAATAAAGCTTCTCTTTGTAACCAATCGATCAAATCTTTATTTTCTAATTCACTTGGTCTTAATATTGATTGTGTCGGAGCGCCGGAAACTACAACCCATAATTGAGGAGACAACCCTCCATAACTTACTTCTTCCACAGCAAAGAGTGATAAAGCCTCTGAAAGAGTTTGCTCTGAATCTATAGGTCCTGATGCTTGGGATAATTCCCATTCATGTATTGAACGCGTAATTGTAGATCTTAAACTTGATAAATCTTCAAATGAGGCAGTGTACTGACCTGAACTCCAATCTTGAACTTCTTCAACAAAAGCGCTTTGTTTTTTATCAAAATCAACTCCTGTTTGAATAAATGCTAATACTGGTTTTCTCTCTTTAGCTTCTCTGTATTCTTCGTGTGTGGCAGATAAGCCAGAATCCTGAATAAAGCCATATTTTTCACCTAAAATTAATATAACAAGATCAGAGTCTCTAACTCCTGACAGACATGCTGATTGTGGAGAGTCTGGAGACGCAGGGTAACTTTCGGCTCTAATCGGTTCGTGTCCTAGATCGTTAATTGCAGTCGCAGCCGACACTCTTTGCGACTCCATATTATTTATTAGAGAGCTTATAAATATCTTCATTAATAATCCTGTTTCTCTATAACTTCAGTAGGGTCAATTAATGCAAAACTGCCACAAACACATTGTGGTTTGGTTGGTACGGTTCCTGGTGGCAACGGCTCACCATCTTCTAATATCTCAACGTGAAACCTCCTTTTACACTTAACACAAATATATTCTTTTAAAATCATCTCTTTTACTTTCTTTCCGGAAAATGCAAATAAATTAGATAATTCATATATACATTATCTTTCTTTTCTTTGATCTGGGTGAATCATAGCTTTCAATACTGCTATAATTTGTGAACGATTGAGTTCTGCGCCAATTAGATTATTTCGTATAGGCTTGAATACAGTTAGCATTCTCTTATACGCTGAAATCAGAGGTGCATGTGAGTTAAGGTCTCTCTTCTCGAAAGTTAGAAATCTCTTCATGTCATGAATTAAAAAACGAGCCACACTGTAATATTCACTTTCATAATTACCATCAAACCCTGGGAAAATGACATTCCTTCCAAATGGCTCTGCTTCTTTTTCAACCTTTTCTTTGTCTTGTTTCGATAACTTTGAATGTGCACTTTCAATAAGTGACCACATATCCAGTATATCGACCACTTCAGAAACAACCGAATTTTTATCCATATGTCCATGGAATAATCCGGGATACTCCCAATCCAAACCCCAATAGTGTCCTCCACGAATTGATGCATTTACGAAATCAGCGTCAATCTCTCCATTTATCACTTTATGATGCTTATACAAATCGCTAAGCATCATAATTATTAGTTTTTCACCGTCTCTAATTTCAATTTCTTTCCCAATTTTGACTTCCTTTCCAATTTTGACTTCTTTCCCTGCAGTTACACCTAAACCTACGCGAATTAATCTTCTGATTGTTTCAGCGCGTGAAGGTGAATCCTGCTGTTGTAATCGCCATTGATCAACACTATCCAGCGTCTCCTGATCAAGGCGCATTTCAAATCTTTCTGTTTTGGGTTTCATTCATATTCCTTTAATAGTTCAATATTGATAAATTACGTACATATATACGTATATAACGTTTTTAATGACGTATGTCAATGAAAGATGTATATTTAATGCTAACCCATTTGAAAGTGGTATTGTATGTATATCAAATGCATTGCGTGGGAGACGTATTTCAAAATATAGTTTACTATGACGTTCTATGATGGAGTCTAGCTATTCTTTCGAGCTGCTCTATAGGCGCATCTTGGACGTTTGAATGATTTACTAATCTGGATAGTGTATATTCAGCACTCTATAACCCAAAATCTGGATTACGTTAGCAACTATTAAATTTTAGAAAAGTGGTGCCCCCACACGGACTCGAACCGCGGACCTACTGATTACAAATCAGTTGCTCTACCAACTGAGCTATAGAGGCATCTTAGTAAAGATAATATCAGAACCTTAAACTTCAAGACTCTGACGAAAGTAGGCGAAAACTAGTGTTGTTTTATTTCAAAATCAAGCATTATTTTCGCGTGATATGTGTTTTTTATTACGATGTGGAAAAAACATAAAGGGCGACTGCCGCCGCGTTTGAAACATTTAAACTTTCCACCGTGCGGCTGATCGATAATTTTACAAGTCCGTCACAATGATCGGCTGTTCCTTTTCTGATGCCTTTGCCTTCTGCGCCGAGCACAAGAACGATATTATCCCCGAAATCTGCCTCGCGAATATCCTGCTCGGCATAGCCGTCCAGCCCAACGCGCCAGTAGCCCATATCCGCCAGTTGATCAAGGGCGCGGCTCAGGTTAGTTACGCGCACCCATGGGAGCGTCTCCAATGCACCGGACGCTGATTTGGCCAGCGCGCCGGATTCCGGTGGGGCATGTCTGTCTGTGGTAACGATTGCCTTGGCACCAAAGGCAGCAGCGCTTCTTATGATGGCACCAACATTATGTGGGTCAGTTACCTGATCCATGACCAGAACCAGATTTTTTCTGTCCTTCAATATAATGCATACATCTTCAAGATGATTGTCGGGCAGGGGAGCGGTAAGCAAGGCAATACCCTGATGGACGGCATCAGGGGGTAATAGTTTCTCAAACTGCTCATTAGCAACTATTTCCGGATGCAAAGCGCGGTGGTTTAAATGTATTTCTGTCAGGGCATGCTGATATTGGTCCTGGCTTTTGGTTGCCACGATCAGCCGCTTGATCTTGCGCATTGGATTTTCAAGGGCAGCAAGAACAGCATGTCGGCCAAATAACCATAATCCTTTTGATTGGGAAGGAGCCTGTTCATGCGGATGATTCCTTCTTGCCAAATTCTCAGACTGCTTTTTCGGCTTATTTCTGGAGGCCTGTTTTTTAATTTTATTTTTGCTCATATGATGTGCTATAAGCTAGTCTGCATTTTAGCGCAACCGCTTTAATTGCCAAGTTATTGTGTGATTTTTGCAAGTTTATAAAAAAGGTTGTGATTTTCTGGAAAAATACATTGACATCACAGAATAAATGTCCATATTGCGGCTTCAAGTTGCCTGCTTTTGTTGGTGACTTAAACCCTGTTTTTGGAGGGGTGGCCGAGTGGTTAAAGGCACCAGACTGTAAATCTGGCCGCATAGCGTACACAGGTTCGAATCCTGTCCCCTCCACCATTTTCCTGACTTTTGATGTATAATCTAAGGTCCGGAAAATAAGTGGAATCAGGGTGGAGCGGTGTTCTGTGCGGGCGTAGCATAATGGTAATGCAGCAGCCTTCCAAGCTGAATACGAGGGTTCGATTCCCTTCGCCCGCTCCAATTTTTAATGCGGTGAATTGGCAATAATGCCTTACACTGGTGTGTTTAATAGACAGGGATTTAATTATCCGAATTTGAAAACTTAGGTAGAAGAAGATGGCAAAAGAGAAATTTGAACGCAATAAGCCGCATTGTAACGTGGGTACAATCGGCCACGTTGACCATGGTAAGACGACGCTGACGGCTGCGATTACGAAGGTATTGGCTGAGACGAGTGGACGTGGAGCAGCGGTTGACTTTGCGAATATTGACAAGGCTCCTGAGGAGCGTGAGCGCGGGATTACGATTTCGACAGCACACGTTGAGTATGAAACAGATGCGCGTCACTATGCGCACGTTGACTGTCCTGGTCACGCTGACTATGTGAAGAACATGATCACGGGTGCGGCGCAGATGGACGGCGCGATATTGGTTGTTAACGCAGCGGATGGCCCGATGCCACAGACCCGTGAGCATATTCTTCTTGCTCGTCAGGTTGGTGTGCCGGCGCTTGTTGTTTATCTGAACAAAGTTGATCAGGTTGATGACGAGGAGCTTCTTGAGCTTGTAGAGATGGAGATCCGTGAGCTTCTGAATGAATATGAGTTTCCTGGTGATGATATTCCGATTGTTGCCGGTTCAGCACTTGCAGCTCTTGAGGGTCGTGATGATGCGATTGGTAAAGAAAGCATTCTGAAACTGATGCAGGCGGTTGATGAGTATATTCCGCAGCCTGAGCGTGCGATTGACGGAGCATTTTTGATGCCGATTGAGGACGTGTTCTCTATTTCGGGCCGTGGTACAGTTGTGACTGGCCGTGTTGAGCGTGGAATTGTTAAAGTTGGTGACGAGGTTGAGATTGTGGGTATTAAGAAGACCCAGAAGACAACGGTTACCGGTGTTGAGATGTTCCGCAAGCTTCTGGACAGTGGACAGGCTGGCGACAATATTGGCGCTTTGATCCGTGGTGTTGGCCGTGAAGAGGTTGAGCGCGGACAGGTTCTTGCGCATGTTGGTACGATTACGCCACATACGAAGTTCAAAGGCGAAGCCTACATTCTGACGAAGGATGAGGGTGGCCGTCATACACCATTCTTCACCAACTACCGTCCGCAGTTTTACTTCCGTACGACTGATGTGACCGGTGTTGTGACCCTTGATGCTGGTGTTGAGATGGTGATGCCTGGTGACAATGTTGCGATTAATGTTGAGCTGATCAACCCGATTGCGATGGATGAAGGTCTGCGTTTCGCGATCCGTGAAGGTGGACGTACTGTAGGCGCCGGCGTCGTCGCTACCATTGTTGAATAGTAGTTTTTATGTGGAACGGGTCTTGTAATAGGGCCCGTTCTGCCTATTTGTAGGAGTGTAGCTCAGTTGGTAGAGCACCGGTCTCCAAAACCGGGTGTCGGGAGTTCGAGTCTCTCCACTCCTGCCATTTAAATAAAAGTGGATTTGTGGTGGATTTTAGAGTATTCATCGTCAAGTTCATAAATAATATGGAAGTTTTGAAGGATGGCAAAAACAAGCCCAGCAGAATTTGTTCGTCAGGTTCGTCAGGAAGTCTCCAAGATACACTGGCCGACCCGAAAAGAAGCAACTGTTACAACAATCATGGTTTTTATCATGGCAGCTGTAATGTCTGTTTTCTTTTTGGGAGTTGACCAGCTTTGGGCCTTTGTTATTCAGCTTATACTTGGACTGGGGGCGTAGGGTATGGCGACTGATGCAAAATGGTATATCGTCCAGGCTTATTCCGGATATGAGAAAAAAGTAGCCGAGGCTATCAGGTCTTCAGCTGAGCTTCATGGTCTAAGTGCGCTTATTGAAGAAGTGCTTGTGCCTGTTGAAGAAGTGGTTGAGGTTAAAAAAGGCAAGAAAGTCACTACCGAGCATAAATTTTTCCCGGGTTATGTTCTGGCGAAAATGCATATGACTGATTCGACCTATCATCTGATCAAGAATACACCAAAAGTAAGTGGCTTTCTTGGAGCTGGTGGGAAGCCGGCACCAATCAGTGAAAAAGAAGTTAAGCAAATCCTTCATCAGGTTGAAGAGGGTGTGGATAGAAAATCACCTTCCATCACTTACGATGTTGGTGAGGAAGTCCGCGTAATTGATGGTCCTTTTAATTCCTTTGTAGGAATTGTTGAAGGCGTTGACGTTGAAAAAATGCGCCTGAAAGTATCGGTTTCGATCTTTGGTCGGGCAACACCTGTTGAGCTGGAATATAATCAGGTAGAAAAAAACTAGCAATATTATGAATAGGCTGTTATAAGCCGCTCTTACTGAGTCGCTGAAAAGTATTATATTTTTTGGCGGCTTGTTGTTTGGGAGATAATCCCAAATAAACCGGGCAAATGCCCATAGCGTGTGGAAGGCCCGCCATGGCCGTACCACATCCCTTTAAACTTTCAGGTTAATCCCTGAATATATTATATAAAAGGTATACAATGGCAAAGAAAATTAGCGGCTATATTAAGCTACAGGTGCCTGCGGGCGTCGCCAACCCATCACCACCAATCGGACCAGCACTTGGTCAGCGCGGTGTTAATATTATGGAATTTTGTAAAGCGTTTAACGCACAAACACAGGATTTGGAAAAAAATATGCCAATTCCTACGATTATTACTGTTTATGCGGATCGCAGCTTTACTTTTGTAACAAAAACGCCACCGGCATCATTCCTGCTTAAAAAGGCGGCGAACCTTAAATCAGCATCAAAATTGCCTGGTCGTGAGGTTGCTGGTTCGGTGACTGCGGCGCAGGTTCAGGAGATTGCTGATACAAAAATGGCTGATTTGAATGCAAATACAAAAGAAGCGGCATTTGAAATCATCGCTGGAACAGCCCGTTCGATGGGTATTGAGATTAAAGGATAAGGGTGATGGCTAAATTAAGTAAACGCGCGAAAGCGATGCGCGAAGGTCTTAACCTTAATGTGTCCTACTCTATTGAAGAGGCGGTTAAGATTCTTAAAGAGCGTTCAAAAGTTAAATTTGATGAAACTGTTGAGGTAGCAATCGGACTGGGTGTTGACCCGCGTCATGCAGATCAAATGGTGCGAGGCGTTGTTGGTCTTCCAAATGG
Organism: Emcibacteraceae bacterium; assembly: GCA_041396985.1. NCBI lineage: Bacteria > Pseudomonadati > Pseudomonadota > Alphaproteobacteria > Emcibacterales > Emcibacteraceae > Emcibacteraceae bacterium. Next base: position 801,044 of record JAWKXO010000001.1, on the reverse strand, counting down.
TACGGGTAAATCAGTACGCGTGGCCGTGTTTGCCCGCGGTGATAATGCGGAAAAAGCAAAAAAAGCCGGTGCAGAGCTCGTCGGTGCTGAAGACCTGATGGAAAAAATCCAAAATGGTGAGATGGACTTTGACCGCTGTATTGCGACACCTGACATGATGGCAATTGTTGGCCGTCTGGGTAAAGTGCTTGGTCCTCGTGGCCTTATGCCAAACCCTAAGCTGGGTACAGTTACGCAGGATGTGGCCGGTGCAGTAAAAGCTGCTAAAGGTGGTCAGGTTGAATATCGTGTTGAGAAAGCCGGTATTATTCATGTTGGCGTTGGTAAAATCAGCTTTGATGACAAATCACTGGTTGAAAATGTAAAAACACTTATTGATGCCGTCATTAAAGCAAAGCCTGCTGGTGTAAAAGGGACATATTTTAAAACCATGTCCATGTCTTCTACAATGGGTCCAGGCTTAAGTATTGATACAGCATCAGCCCTGGCTGACTAAACGGGTGCTGATGAAAATGAATTCCGTTAGACGTGTCTGACGGGAACTTGGGGTTACGAAGGTTTTCTCCGTAATCCCGGCTTGTCCGAAACTGCAGGTGCCGGAACCTTTTATAAGGGGATGGTTTAAGCTTAAGGGCCTGCATAGATGGGGTTGTGATTTATCACAGTTTCCGTGTGGAAATTCGCAAGGATGGAAACGACAGGCATGAGCGATATGGAGAGGATATCCAACCCATATCAAATTTTAACGGTAAGGATTAATTTATTAATCTTTGCAAATTGAAATCGGAGACGAGAATGGATCGTACTCAAAAAAAGGAAATGGTATCCTTTTTAAAAGATGTTTTTGACACATCTGCTTCAATAGTTGTCGTGCGCAACCTGGGGCTTAATGTGGCTCAGATGTCTGATCTGCGCAATAAAATGCGTGAAGAGGGTGCCACTCTGAAGGTTGCTAAAAACCGGCTCGCTCGTCTTGCACTTGAAGGTACCAAAATTGAAGGCCTTGGAGAGCATCTAAACGGCACAACAGTCCTCGGATATTCCGAAGATGTGGTTGCTGCTGCTAAAGTTCTGGTTAAATATGCCAAAGACAGCGATAAAATTGAAATCGTTGGCGGATCAATGGATTCAACTATCCTTGATGTGGATGGTGTTAAATCATTGGCAGCACTGCCTGGACTTGATGAACTTCGTGGAAAAATCGTTGGGCTGCTTCAGGCTCCAGCAGGAAAACTTGCAAGTATTACGCAAGCCCCTGCCGGTCAGCTGGCTCGCGTGTTTGGTGCTTATGGATCGCAAGGTTAAGCGACCTGGGTTTCAATTGAAATATTAATTTGAATTAAGGAAAATTAAAATGGCTGATCTAAATAAGATTGCTGATGAACTATCTGCATTAACAGTTATGGAAGCTGCAGAACTTTCAAAACTTCTTGAAGAAAAATGGGGTGTTTCTGCTGCTGCTCCTGTTGCTGTTGCTGCTGCTGCTCCTGCTGCAGCTGGCGAAGCTGCTGCTGAGAAAGAAGAGTTTGATGTTGTTCTTGCTTCTGCAGGCGACAAGAAAATCAACGTGATTAAAGAAGTGCGCGGCATTACCGGTCTTGGACTAAAAGAGTCTAAAGACATGGTTGAAGGTGCACCGAAAGTCGTTAAAGAAGGCGTTTCAAAAGCTGAAGCTGAAGAGCTGAAAGCAAAGCTTGAAGCTGCCGGTGCTACAGTAGAACTTAAATAGTTCTAAAAAATCAAAAAGGTGATGCGAGGGGCTAGTTGTGCCCGCATCACCTTTACCCTTTTATTAGGGAGAGTGGTAAACATTAAACAGGATTTGAAATAATTTGTTAGAATACAATAATCTACCATTGATTTTGAAGTTATTTTGACTAATTTAATATGACCGTTTTCAGAAGTTATTCTGAAGCGGTTTTGGCGTATCTGAATTTTTTGTTTATTTTTTATTGCTGAGTTGCTTTTAACTAATTGATTTTTTTGAAGTAAATCAGTTTGATCAAGAATATATTGGCGAGGGTTGAACATGGCGACTTCTTATTCCAGTCGTAAAAAAGTTCGTAAGAATTTTGGACGTATCCGTGAAGTGGCAGAAATGCCAAATCTTATTAAGGTTCAAAAAAGCTCTTATGATCAGTTTCTGCAAACAGATATAGTACCAGCTGAGCGAACCAATGATGGTTTGCAGGGGGTATTCAAAAGTGTATTTCCAATTTCGGACTTTGCCGAAACTGCGTCACTTGAGTTTGTATCTTATGAATTAGAAAAGCCAAAATATGATACTGACGAGTGTCAGCAGCGTGATATGACATATGCGGCCCCACTTCGTGTGACCTTACGGCTTATCGTTTTTGAAGTTGATGAAGAAACAGAAGCAAGATCCGTGCTTGATATTAAAGAGCAGGATGTCTATATGGGCGATTTGCCACTGATGACGGACCGTGGGACATTTATTGTCAATGGTACCGAGCGTGTAATCGTATCGCAAATGCATCGTTCCCCAGGCGTATTCTTTGATCATGATGGCGGTAAAACGCAGGCCTCAGGCAAGTTTCTTTTTGCGGCACGTGTAATCCCTTACCGTGGGTCATGGCTTGATTTTGAATTTGATGCGAAAGATATAATCCATGTACGTTTCGACCGTCGCCGCAAAATGCCGGTGACGACATTGCTTTATGCCCTGGGGCTCAGCGCGGAGGATATTCTTGATTATTATTATAACCGTCTGACATATAAAAAAGTAAAAGGCGGCTGGAGCGTTACATTTGATCCTGATCGCTGGCGCGGTGTTAAGCCAACGTTTGATCTTGTGAATGCAAAAGATGGTTCAGTTCTTGTAGAGGCGGGCACTAAAATTACGCCAAGAACTGTTAAAAAGCTGCAGGAGGAAGGTGTTCTGAATGTTCTGCTTCCAGATGATGATCTGATCAACCGTTTTGCTGCGGAAGATATGATCAATGAGAAAACCGGTGAGATTTATATCGAAGCAGGCGAAGAGATTTCACAGGAGCATCTTGACCTTTTTGCCGAAGCTGGCGTTAAAGTAATTGACGTTCTTGATATTGACCATATGCGCGTTGGTCCGTTTCTTCGTAATACATTGATGGCTGATAAATGTCAGAACCGTGATATGGCTTTATCAGAAATTTACCGCGTCATGCGTCCTGGCGAACCGCCGACCAGAGAGACAGCAGAAGCTTTATTTGAAGGTCTGTTTTTTGATGCAGAGCGGTATGATCTGTCAGCCGTTGGCCGTGTAAAAATGAATATGCGTCTAAACCAGGAATGCCCTGATGATGTACGTGTTCTTCGCAAGGAAGATATTCTTGAAGTCCTCCGGACAATGATTGATCTTAAAGACGGTAAAGGTGTTGTTGACGATATTGACCATCTTGGGAACCGTCGCGTCCGCTCTGTAGGTGAATTGATGGAAAATCAATATCGGATTGGTCTTCTAAGGATGGAAAGAGCAATTCGTGAGCGTATGAGCAGCATTGATATAGATACAGTAATGCCACATGATCTCGTCAATGCAAAGCCGGCTGTTGCAGCTGTTCGTGAATTTTTTGGGTCATCTCAGTTAAGTCAATTCATGGATCAAACCAACCCGCTTTCTGAAATTACGCATAAACGTCGTCTTTCAGCTCTCGGCCCTGGCGGCCTGACGCGGGAACGTGCCGGGTTTGAGGTGCGTGACGTTCATACAACCCATTACGGCAGAATTTGTCCGATTGAAACACCGGAAGGTCCGAATATTGGTCTGATTAACTCACTTGCTACCTATGCAAAAGTGAATAAATACGGCTTTATCGAAACTCCATACCGCAAAGTGGTAGAAGGTAAAATTACGGATGAAGTTATCTATCTTTCCGCTATGGAAGAAGAAAAATATACAATCGCCCAGGCAAATACGCCACTTGATGAAAATGGCGATTTTGTGCAGGAGCTGGTAGACTGTCGTCAGGCAGGTGATCATGTACTTAAAAGACATGAAGAAATTAACCTGATGGACGTTTCGCCGAAGCAGGTTGTTTCGGTTGCGGCGGCGCTTATCCCATTCCTTGAGAATGACGATGCGAACCGTGCTCTTATGGGATCAAACATGCAACGTCAGGCCGTGCCTCTGCTGCGTGCGGAATCGCCATTTGTCGGTACGGGAATGGAACGGGTTGTTGCCCGTGATTCCGGTGCTGCAGTTGTGGCAACCCGCGGCGGTGTTATTGACCAGGTGGATGCAATCAGGATTGTTGTTCGTGTAACGGACAAAATTGATCCTGATAGTTCAGGTGTGGATATTTATACGCTGCAAAAGTTCCAGCGTTCAAACCAGAACACATGTATTAACCAGCGCCCGATTGTAAAAGTAGGCGATGAGGTAAAAGCCGGTGATGTCATCGCTGACGGTCCTTCAACTGATCTTGGTGAGTTGGCTCTGGGTCGAAATGTGCTTGTGGCATTTATGCCTTGGCATGGTTATAACTTCGAAGACAGTATTCTGATCTCTGAGCGTATTGTGAAGGATGATGTCTTCACATCCATTCATATTGAAGAATTCGAAGTCATGGCCCGTGATACAAAACTGGGTCCGGAAGATATCACCCGTGATATTCCAAACGTCGGTGAGGAAGGTCTGCGAAACCTTGATGAAGCAGGCATAGTCTATCTTGGTGCTGAAGTGCATCCTGGTGATATTCTGGTTGGTAAAATCACGCCAAAAGGTGAAAGCCCAATGACACCTGAAGAAAAACTTCTTCGGGCGATCTTTGGTGAAAAAGCGGCTGACGTACGTGATACATCCATGCGCCTGCCACCCGGTGTTGCCGGTACTGTGGTTGAGGTTCGTGTCTTTAACCGTCATGGTATTGATAAAGATGAGCGTGCCATTGCCATTGAACGTGAAGAGATTGAACGCCTTTCAAAAGACCGTGAAGACGAGCAGTCAATTCTTGATCGCAGCATTTATCAACGTCTGAAACCATTGCTTATGGATAAGAAAATTATAAGTGGTCCAAAGGAAGTGAAAAAAGGAAGCAAGGTTACAGAAGAGCTTCTTGATGAACTTTCAAATGGGCTCTGGTGGCAGATTGCGGTTGATGATGAAAAAGCAACAGCAAAAATTGATGGCCTTCACCAGCAATTTGAAGAAGCACGAGCCAGACTGCATGAGCGTTTCGAGGAAAAAATTGAGAAACTTCAGCGTGGTGATGAATTGCTGCCAGGCGTTCTTAAAATGGTTAAAGTTTTTGTTGCGGTTAAACGTAAACTTCAGCCTGGTGATAAAATGGCGGGACGTCATGGAAACAAAGGGGTGATTTCGCGTATTCTTCCACAGGAAGATATGCCATATCTTGAAGACGGAACACCAGTTGATATCTGTCTTAACCCGCTTGGCGTGCCATCACGGATGAATGTGGGACAGATCCTTGAAACCCATCTTGGATGGGCGTCACGTGGTCTGGGTGTTCAGATTTCAGAAATGCTTGATGCCCATGATGCATCACAGGCTGAAATAGCGGAAAATCTTCGTAAGAAATTTAAAACCGTCTACAGTAAAGAGCAATATAAAGCTGAAATTACGCCACTCAATGATGAAGATCTTATCGGTATGTCAGATAATCTTCGTAATGGTATTCCGATGGCAACGCCGGTATTTGATGGTGCGCATGAACCTGATATTGTGGATATGTTGAATGAAGCTGGGCTTGAAGGTTCAGGTCAGGTTGATCTTTATGATGGTCTGACAGGGGACAAGTTTGACCGTAAAGTAACCGTTGGTTACATTTATATGCTCAAACTTCACCATCTTGTTGATGACAAAATCCATGCCCGTTCAATCGGTCCATACTCTCTCGTTACCCAACAGCCACTTGGTGGTAAAGCCCAGTTTGGTGGTCAAAGGTTTGGTGAGATGGAGGTTTGGGCACTTCAGGCATATGGTGCTGCCTATACCTTGCAGGAAATGCTTACAGTCAAGTCGGACGACGTCAATGGTCGTACGAAAGTCTATGAAAGTATTGTTCGTGGCGATGACAGCTTTGATGCTGGAATTCCGGAATCATTCAATGTTCTGGTTAAAGAGATGAAATCTCTGTGCCTGAATGTCGAATTAACAAATAATAACAGCTAGACCGTTACTGGATAAGGAGAATTGGCAATGGGCCAGGAAATAGTAAATTTCTTCAATGCGAATGCAAAACCAGAAACATTTGATAATATCAAAATTCTGATTGCAAGTACTGAGCAAATCCGGTCATGGTCTTATGGCGAGATCAAAAAGCCGGAAACAATTAACTACCGTACTTTCAAACCTGAGCGCGATGGTCTTTTCTGTGCGCGTATCTTTGGTCCGATCAAAGATTATGAATGTCTTTGCGGTAAATATAAGCGGATGAAATATCGCGGCATCACCTGCGAAAAATGTGGTGTGGAAGTGACATTGAGCAAAGTGCGTCGTGATCGCATGGGCCATATTGAACTGGCCGCGCCGGTTGCACATATCTGGTTCCTGAAATCACTGCCAAGCCGTATTGGTCTTATGCTTGATATGACACTAAAAGATCTGGAACGTGTTCTTTATTTTGAACAGCATATTGTGACAGAACCTGGTCTTACCAATCTTAAGATGAAGCAGTTGCTTACTGAAGAAGAATATGTTCAGGCACAGGAAGAGTATGGTGAGGACAGTTTCTCTGCCGGTATTGGTGCTGAAGCGATCAAAGTGCTGCTTGAAAATATTGATCTTGAACAGGAAAAAGAAGATCTGCACCGTGAACTTCTTGAAACTAAATCAGAGCTTAAGCCAAAGAAAATTGTTAAGCGTCTGAAGATCATAGAAGGGTTCATTGAAAGTGATAACCGTCCTGAATGGATGATCCTTGAAGTTCTTCCGGTTATCCCACCAGAGCTTCGCCCGCTTGTTCCATTGGACGGTGGCCGTTTTGCCACGTCGGATCTTAACGATCTTTATCGCCGTGTTATTAACCGTAATAACCGTCTGAAAAGACTTATGGAACTGCGCGCTCCTGACATTATCGTACGAAATGAAAAACGTATGCTTCAGGAATCGGTTGACGCATTGTTTGATAATGGTCGTCGCGGCCGTGTGATTACAGGTGCCAACAAGCGGCCTCTGAAATCGCTTTCAGATATGCTCAAAGGTAAACAAGGCCGTTTCCGTCAGAACCTCCTTGGAAAACGCGTTGATTATTCCGGCCGTTCGGTGATTGTGGTGGGCCCTGACCTGCTTCTTCATCAGTGCGGACTGCCAAAGAAAATGGCTCTGGAGCTCTTCAAGCCGTTCATTTATGCACGTCTTGATAAGCTTGGTATTGCAACCACGATCAAACAGGCCAAAAAGCTTGTTGAAAAAGAGCGTCGTGAAGTTTGGGACGTTCTGGATGTTGTTATTCGTGAGCATCCGATCTTCCTGAACCGTGCCCCAACACTTCACAGACTTGGTATTCAGGCTTTTGAACCTGTCCTCATTGAAGGAAAAGCCATTCAGCTTCACCCGCTCGTGTGTGCGGCGTTTAATGCTGACTTTGATGGTGACCAGATGGCCGTTCATGTGCCCCTTAGCCTTGAAGCCCAGCTGGAAGCACGCGTTCTTATGATGTCAACAAACAACATCCTGAGCCCGTCAAATGGTAAGCCGATTATTGTGCCTTCACAGGACATTATTCTTGGTCTTTATTATATGACAACGGCCAAAAAAGGTGAGCCTGGTGAAGGAATGGTGTTTAGTGACCTTGACGAAGTGGATCTGGCACTAAACGCAAAGGCAATTACGCTTCACAGCTCAATTAAATGTCGTATTGACAGTGTTGATGATGAAGGCAATCCAATTAAAAAGATTGTTGAAACCACTCCGGGTCGGGCAATGCTTGCGAAAAATCTTCCTAAGCATCCTGAGATTTCCTTTGAGAAGCTGATTAACCGTCGCATTGGTAAGCGTGAAATTTCTGAAATTATTGACATTGTTTATCGTCATTCAGGACAGAAACGTACAGTGCTTTTCGCAGATAGTGTTATGAGACTTGGTTTCCGTGAAGCCTGTAAGGCCGGCATTTCGTTTGGTAAAGACGATATGATTATTCCTGACAGCAAGGCACCAATTATTGAGGAAACCTCAAATTCTGTTAAAGAGTTTGAAGATCAGTATCAACAGGGCCTCATAACCCAGGGTGAGAAATATAATAAGGTGGTTGACGCCTGGTCACAATGTACTGACCGTGTAGCTGATGCCATGATGGCTGAAATTTCCAAAGAAGAAGTCGACGAAAAGGGTCGTTCCCTTCCGACGAACTCCATCTTCATGATGGCGGATAGTGGTGCTCGTGGTTCTGCAGCGCAGATGAAACAGCTTGCCGGTATGCGTGGTCTGATGGCAAAGCCATCTGGTGAAATTATTGAAACACCAATTATTTCAAACTTCAAAGAAGGCCTCAGTGTTCTTGAATACTTTAACTCAACCCATGGTGCCCGTAAGGGTCTTGCCGATACCGCGCTGAAAACAGCGAACTCCGGATATCTGACAAGACGTCTTGTCGATGTGTCACAGGACTGCGTTATTACTGAGGAAGACTGCGGAACGTCACTTGGAATTGATATGGCAGAAGTTACAGATGGCGGTGACGTTATCGTGAAACTGAGTGATCGTATAGTCGGTCGTTGCCTTGCAAAAGATATTAAGGATCCGGTATCCGGTGAACTGATTTACGAGGCAGGGACATATCTTGACGAAGTAAAAGCAGAAGAAATTGAAAAAGCCGGTCTTTCAGTGGTTAAAGTCCGTTCAGGTCTTACCTGTGAGACTAAAAATGGCTGCTGCGTAAAATGTTATGGCCGTGACCTTGCCCGTGGAACGATTGTCAATATCGGTGAAGCGGTTGGCGTTATTGCTGCACAGTCCATTGGTGAGCCGGGTACACAGCTGACTATGCGTACTTTCCATATTGGTGGTACCGCATCTTCTGTTTCCCAGCAATCGGCAATTGAGGCCTCCCATGACGGTGTTGTCAAAATTATCAACAAAAAAGTTGTTAAGGACAGCAAAGGCAGGATGGTTGTGCTTTCAAGGAATATGGAAATTATTCTTGTCGATGAAGAGGGACGTGACCGTGTTACCTATAAAGTCCAGTTTGGCTCACATCTTCTGAAAGATGAAGGTACAAAAGTTAAACATGGTGAAAAACTCTGCGAGTGGGACCCTTATACACTTCCAATCATTACCGAACAGGGTGGTACAATTAAATTTGTTGACCTTGCTGATGGTGTGGCGGTTAGTGAAAATATTGACGAAGCAACCGGAATTTCAAGTCGTGTTGTTGTTGACTGGCGTTCTCATCCTAAAGGTGCTGATCTTCGTCCGCGTATTACTGTCCGTGATGCAAAGGACAATGTGGTGGCACTCGCCAATGGAACGGAAGCCCGTTATTTCATGTCCGTCGGTGCTATTCTTTCGGTTACCGATGGTGCCGAGGTTCACGCGGGTGATGTGATTGCACGTATCCCACGTGAAGCGTCAAAAACCAAGGATATTACCGGTGGTCTCCCGCGTGTGGCGGAATTGTTTGAAGCCCGTCGTCCGAAAGATCATGCAATTATCGCTGAAATTGATGGTTATGTTGAATTTGGTCGTGACTATAAAAATAAGCGCCGTATCAGCATTAATCCACGTAATGATAAGGACGAAATGGTCGAATATCTCATTCCTAAAGGTAAACATATATCTGTACAGGAAGGTGATTACATTCGTCGTGGTGAATATCTGATTGATGGTAACCCGGCTCCGCATGATATTCTGAAGTCTCTCGGTATTGAGGCATTGGCTGAATATCTGGTGAATGAAGTTCAGGATGTTTATCGACTTCAGGGCGTCGGGATCAATGACAAGCATATTGAAGTCATTGTTCGTCAGATGCTCAAGAAGGTTGAAATTACCAAATCCGGTGAAACAACATTCCTGATCGGTGAGCAGGTTGAGCGTGAAGAGTTCGATGAAGTGAATGAAAAGGCTATTGCTGAAGGGCGTGAGCCTGCGAAAGGAGAAGCTATCCTTCTTGGAATTACCAAAGCATCGCTTCAAACGCGTTCATTTATTTCCGCGGCATCATTCCAGGAAACAACCAGGGTTCTGACCGAAGCCGCTGTTTCCGGTAAATCTGATAAGCTTATTGGCTTAAAGGAAAATGTGATTGTTGGTCGCCTGATTCCTGCCGGTACGGGTTCGGTGATGAAGGCTTATAACAGAATCGCTCACAGACGTGATGCTCAGAGTGAACTGGAACAGCAGACAGCTGATGCACTTGCAAATGCGGATCCGCTGGCAAGTGAGCTTGGTGAAGTGGCCGACTCATAAGGTTCTGCTTCTCAAGGATGAGGAAATATGAGTTAAATTGCTGTTTATTATATAATTAGACATATTATCAGCAATTAAATTCAAATAATTTAAAGGCTGCAGGAACTGAAACAACAGATTCTGCAGCCTTTTTGATAAAAAGTAAGACTATGTTAAATTTTTCTTGACTGACAAATTAAGCGAACATAGTATGCGCACACTTCTTAGAGGTGCTGGTGGTAGTTCACATGCGAGCTAAACGCTGTACTGTAGAGAATAAGAAAATTTGAACTTAAGTATTTTAGGTAGCCGGGGCGGTCGAAAGAATCGCTCTTTTTTCTATTATAGAAAACATGGCTGTCTTTTGTGCTATGGAAATGAAAAAAAGATTAAGGAATTAGAATGCCGACGATCAACCAGTTGGTACGTAACCCACGGAAGAAGCCAGTACAGCGCAATAAAGTGCCGGCACTTGAATCTTGTCCGCAAAAACGTGGCGTATGTACTCGTGTTTATACCACTACACCAAAGAAACCAAACTCAGCTCTTCGTAAAGTTGCCCGTGTGCGTTTGACGAATGGCTTCGAGGTAACAAGTTATATTCCTGGGGAAGGGCATAATCTTCAGGAGCATAGTGTTGTTCTTATTCGTGGTGGTCGTGTGAAAGACTTGCCTGGTGTTCGTTATCACGTTCTTCGTGGTGTGCTTGATACACAGGGAATCGCCGACCGTCGTCAAGGTCGCTCTAAATATGGTGCTAAGCGTCCTAAATAAGGGCCTTTATCAAAGGAATTAAGATATGTCGCGTCGTCACGCAGCCGAAAAAAGAAAAGTATTACCAGAACCAAAATTTGGTGATGTTGTATTGGCTAAATTTATTAATAATCTGATGGTTGATGGTAAAAAATCGACTGCTGAGCGCATTGTTTATGATGCGCTTGATATTGTTAAGTCAAAAACAGGTGTGGACCCTATTGAACAGTTCCATACTGCTCTTGAGAATATCCGTCCAGCCGTTGAAGTTCGTTCGCGCCGTGTTGGTGGAGCGACTTATCAGGTTCCTGTAGAGGTACGTTCAACTCGTGCACAGGCACTTGCCATTCGCTGGCTTATTAGTATGTCACGCAAGCGCAATGAAAATACAATGACAGAACGTCTTGCAGGAGAATTCCTCGACGCTGTTAACAACCGTTGTGCTGCAGTTAAAAAACGCGAAGACACTCACAAAATGGCAGAGGCTAATAAGGCCTTCTCGCATTATCGCTGGTAGAACTGGTAAAGGTTTAAGAAGATGGCACGTACTACTCCCCTCAAAGATTATCGCAATATCGGTATTATGGCCCATATTGATGCCGGTAAGACAACGACAACAGAGCGTATTCTTTTTTATACAGGCATGAGCCATAAAATTGGCGAAGTGCATGATGGCGCTGCGACAATGGACTGGATGGAGCAGGAGCAGGAGCGTGGTATTACAATTACCTCTGCTGCGACAACCTGTTTCTGGAAAGAAAAGCGTATTAATATTATTGATACACCAGGCCACGTTGACTTTACGATTGAGGTGGAGCGCTCACTTCGTGTGCTTGATGGTGCGGTAGCGGTTTTTGATAGTGTGGCTGGGGTTGAGCCTCAATCTGAAACAGTTTGGCGTCAGGCTGATAAATATGATGTTCCCCGTATGTGTTTTGTTAACAAAATGGACCGTATGGGTGCTGACTTTTATCGTTGCGTTAAAATGATTAAAGAGCGTTTGGGTTCAAATGCGCTTGTGATCCAGTTGCCGATTGGTGTTGAAGCTGATTATAAAGGCCATGTTGATGTTGTAAAAAATGTCGGCATTATCTGGGAAGACGAAGGTATGGGTGCAAACTATACTGAAGTTGAAATTCCTGCTGATATGGTTGATCAGGTGGCTGAATACCGTGCTGAACTTCTTGATATGGTTGTTGAGCTTGATGATGCGGTGATGGAAGCTTACCTTGAGGGAAATGAGCCTGATGTTGATACAATCAAGCGTCTGATCCGTAAAGGGACGATTTCGGGTGATTTTGTTCCTGTTCTAACCGGTACAGCTTTTAAAAATAAAGGTGTTCAGACACTTCTTGATGCTGTTGTCGACTTTATGCCATCACCTCTTGATATTGAAGATGTGCAGGGCGTTGAGGTTGACGGTGATACACCGCTTTCACGCGCGCCTTCTGATGATGAGCCGTTCTCTGCGCTAGCCTTTAAAATTATGAATGATCCATTTGTTGGTTCACTGACTTTTGCCCGTGTATATTCCGGCGTAGTTGAGTCAGGCACAGTTTTGATTAATTCAGTAAAAGGCAGAAAAGAAAAAATCGGTCGCATGCTGCAAATGCATTCAAATGAGCGTGAAGATGTTAAAGAAGCACGCACAGGTGATATTATTGCTCTTTGTGGTCTTAAAGAAACAACAACAGGGGATACCCTTTGTGCTGCAAATAAGCAAATTATCCTTGAGCGTATGGAGTTTCCTGAGCCGGTTATTTCTGTTGCGGTTGAGCCAAAAACAAAAGCTGACCAGGAAAAAATGGGTATCGCCCTAAACCGTCTGGCGCAGGAAGATCCTTCTTTCCGTGTAAAATCGGACGAAGAAAGTGGTCAGACAATTATTTCAGGAATGGGCGAGCTTCATCTTGATATTATTGTTGATCGTATGAAGCGTGAATTTAAAGTTGATGCCAATGTTGGCGCGCCTCAGGTTGCTTATCGTGAGAGTATCGCTCGTCAGGTTGAAATTGACTATACCCATAAAAAGCAATCTGGTGGTTCAGGTCAGTTTGCCCGTGTAAAAATTACAGTTACACCAGGTGAGCGTGGTTCTGGCATTCAGTTTATCGATGAAATTAAGGGCGGTAACATTCCTAAGGAATATATCCCTGGTGTTGAAAAGGGTGTTCATGATGTTGCCGAGAGTGGTGCCTTAATCGGGTTCCCGATTATTGACTTCTCAGTTACCCTCATTGATGGTGCCTACCATGATGTGGATAGTAGTGTTCTGGCGTTCGAAATCGCCGGTCGTGGTGCAATGCGTGAAGCAGCATCGAAAGCAGGTATCAAGCTTCTTGAGCCGATTATGGCCGTTGAAGTTGTTACGCCTGAAGATCATATGGGTGACGTGATCGGTGATATTTCATCACGTCGTGGCCAGGTTTCAGGTTCTGAAACACGTGGTCCAAATACAGTTGTAAACGCAATGGTGCCGCTGGCCAACATGTTTGGCTATGTGAACCAGCTGCGTTCATTTACAAAGGGTCGTGCTACATATTCTATGCAGTTCGATCACTATGCAGAAGTGCCTCAGAACGTAGCTGAAGAGGTAAAGGAAAAGTTTGCTTAAATTGATTTTGAGTAAATAAATATTAACTAGCTCTTCCTGTGAGGAAAATACAGGGCGCTTGAATATAAGTGAAAAAGGTAGAAGAAGATGGCAAAAGAGAAATTTGAACGCAATAAGCCGCATTGTAACGTGGGTACAATCGGCCACGTTGACCATGGTAAGACGACGCTGACAGCGGCGATTACGAAGGTATTGGCTGAGACGAGTGGACGTGGAGCAGCGGTTGACTTTGCGAATATTGACAAGGCTCCTGAGGAGCGTGAGCGCGGGATTACGATTTCGACAGCACACGTTGAGTATGAAACAGATGCGCGTCACTATGCGCACGTAGACTGTCCTGGTCACGCTGACTATGTGAAGAACATGATCACGGGTGCGGCGCAGATGGACGGTGCGATATTGGTTGTTAACGCAGCGGATGGCCCGATGCCACAGACCCGTGAGCATATTCTTCTTGCTCGTCAGGTTGGTGTGCCGGCGCTTGTTGTTTATCTGAACAAAGTTGATCAGGTTGATGACGAGGAGCTTCTTGAGCTTGTAGAGATGGAGATCCGTGAGCTTCTGAATGAATATGAGTTTCCTGGTGATGATATTCCGATTGTTGCCGGTTCAGCACTTGCAGCTCTTGAGGGTCGTGATGATGCGATTGGTAAAGAAAGCATTCTGAAACTGATGCAGGCGGTTGATGAGTATATTCCGCAGCCTGAGCGTGCGATTGACGGAGCATTTTTGATGCCGATTGAGGACGTGTTCTCTATTTCGGGTCGTGGTACAGTTGTGACTGGCCGTGTTGAGCGTGGAATTGTTAAAGTTGGTGACGAGGTTGAGATTGTGGGTATTAAGAAGACCCAGAAGACAACGGTTACCGGTGTTGAAATGTTCCGCAAGCTTCTGGACAGTGGACAGGCTGGCGACAATATTGGCGCTTTGATCCGTGGTGTTGGCCGTGAAGAGGTTGAGCGCGGACAGGTTCTTGCCCATGTTGGCACGATTACACCACATACGAAGTTCAAAGGCGAAGCCTACATTCTGACGAAGGATGAGGGTGGCCGTCATACACCATTCTTCACCAACTACCGTCCGCAGTTTTACTTCCGTACGACTGATGTGACGGGTGTTGTGACCCTTGATGCTGGCGTTGAGATGGTGATGCCAGGGGACAATGTTGCGATTAATGTTGAGCTGATCAACCCGATTGCGATGGATGAAGGTCTGCGTTTCGCGATCCGTGAAGGTGGACGTACTGTAGGCGCCGGCGTCGTCGCTACCATTGTTGAATAGATAAAGTCTTTTTAGGAGCGCAGACCGAAAGGTCTGCGTAAATTTTTATGTTGGAATCACAAAACATTCGCATTCGCCTTAAAGCATTTGATCATCGTATTCTTGATCAGGCGGCAGGTGAAATTGCAAATACGGCGAAAAGAACAGGAGCCAGCGTTCGCGGCCCTATTCCTATGCCGACGCGAATTGAAAAATATACAGTCCTAAGAGGGCCACATATTGATAAAAAATCTCGTGAACAATTTGAAACACGTACTCACAAACGTCTTTTGGACATTGTTGAGCCGACACCACAAACCGTTGATGCGCTGATGAAGCTTGATCTTGCGGCTGGTGTTGAAGTTGAAATTAAATTGCAGGGGTAATGGATATGCGTTCAGGACTTATTGCAAAAAAGGTGGGCATGACCCGTATATTTGCCGAAGGTGGCAGACATATACCTGTTACAGTACTTCATGTTGACGGGGCACAGGTTGTTGCACATAAAACAAAAGAGAAAGACGGCTATAATGCTCTTCAGCTTGGTGCCGGCACAGCGAAAGTAAAAAAGACAACGCAGCCAATGCGCGGTCATTTTGCCAAAGCTAATGTTGAGCCGAAAGTGAAACTCGCTGAGTTTCGCATCAATGAAGACGGATTTATTGATCTTGGTGCTGAACTTACTGCAGATCACTTTATTCCGGGGCAGATAGTCGATATTACAGGTACATCAAAAGGTAAAGGCTTTGCCGGAGCTATGAAACGCTGGAACTTTGGCGGTCTTCGCGCTTCTCACGGTGTTTCTATTTCTCACAGAGCGCATGGCTCAACTGGTCAGTGTCAGGATCCGGGTCGCGTTTTTAAAGGTAAAAAAATGGCGGGTCATTATGGTGATGCGCGCATGACCCAGCAAAACCTTGAAGTTATTTCAACTGATGCGGAAGAAGGTATCATCCTCGTGAAAGGGGCTGTGCCTGGAACTAAAAACAGTTGGGTACTGATTAATGATGCGGTTAAGAAAGAGCGTCCTGCTGATGCGCCATATCCTGGTGCAGTAAAATCAGCAGCAGTTGCTGAAGTGGCAAATGATGCTCCGTCAGAAGAAGCGCCTGCAGAAGAAACCGCAGCAACAGAGAATGAGGAATAAGAACGATGAAAGCCCAAGTAATTACACTTGATGCCAAAAAGGCCGGCGATATCGATCTTGATGATGGTATTTTTGGTCTGCCGGAGCGTGGTGATATTCTTCAGCGCGTTGTGGTATGGCAGCTTGCAAAGCGCCGTGCTGGTACACATAAGGTCCAGTCTCGCGGTGAAGTAGCAGGTACAACAAAACGTATTGGTCGCCAAAAAGGCGGCGGATCTGCACGTCATGGTTCTGGTAAAGTTAGCCAGTTTCGTGGTGGTGCCCGGGCATTTGGTCCGGTTGTCCGCTCTCACGCGATCAGTCTTCCAAAGAAAATTAGAGCTCTGGGTCTTAAGACAGCGCTTTCAAGTAAGGTTGCCAGTGGTGATCTGGTTATTCTTGAAAATGCCGACCTTAAGAACAGTAAAACTAAAGACCTGCTATCAAAACTTGATAAGCTGGGTGTATCCAATGCGTTGTTTGTTGATGGCGCAGAAGTTAATGAAAACTTTCGGAAAGCTCTTAGTAACATTCCAAATGTGGATGTTCTGCCAACTCAGGGAGCAAATGTCTATGACATCCTGCGCCGCGAAAAACTGGTGTTGACTAAAGCTGCCGTAGAAAGTTTGGTGGAGAGACTGAAATGACCGATATCAAGCATTATGATATTATCCTTGGCCCGGTTGTTACAGAGAAATCTACAATGCTCTCTGAAAATAACGTGGTGACATTCAAGGTCCCTATGACAGCGTCAAAGCCTGCTATTAAGGCTGCTGTTGAGGCTCTTTTCAATGTAAAGGTTGAAAAGGTAAATACAATTCGTCAGGACGGAAAAACAAAACGCTTCAAAGGCGTAATGGGCCGTCGCAGTGACAGTAAAAAAGCAATGGTAAAATTGGCCGAAGGTCATTCCATTGATGTGACGACGGGGGTGTAGGAAAATGGCATTAAAAAAATATAATCCTACAACTCCTAGCCTACGTTCGCTGGTAACAGTTGATCGTTCAGAGCTTTGGAAAGGTAAGCCGGTTAAAGCGCTTACCGAAGGGCTTACAAGTAATGGCGGTCGGAACAATATGGGTCGTATCACTGCGCGTCGTCGTGGTGGTGGTCATAAGCGCGCTTATCGTCTGATTGACTTCAAGCGTCGTAAATGGGATATGGAAGCAACAATTCTGCGTCTTGAGTATGACCCGAACCGTTCAGCCTTTATTGCCCTGATCGAATATACAGATGGTGAAAAGACTTATATTCTGGCACCACAACGTGTTGGTGAAGGTGATAAAGTTATTGCCGGCGATAAAGTTGATGTTAAGCCTGGTAATGCAATGCCGCTTTATTCCGTTCCGGTCGGCTCGATCGTGCATAATGTTGAAATGAAGCCTGGTAAAGGTGGGCAGATTGCCCGTGCTGCCGGTGGATATGTTCAGGTTACCGGTCGTGACCGTGGTTATGTATTGCTTCGTCTGGCATCTGGTGAACAGCGTTATGTTCGTTCAGACTGTATGGCAACAATTGGTGCTGTATCAAATCCTGATAATCAGAACCAGAAACTGGCAAAAGCCGGACGTAGTCGCTGGCTTGGCAAGCGTCCTTCGGTTCGTGGTGTGGCCATGAACCCTGTTGACCATCCACATGGTGGTGGTGAGGGTCGTACTTCAGGTGGCCGTCATCCGGTTACACCTTGGGGTAAGCCAACCAAAGGTAAGCGTACACGCGCCAACAAATCGACAGACCGTTTTATTCTTCGGTCACGTCACGAACGTAAGAAGTAGGAGCAAGAGATATGTCACGTTCCGTTTGGAAAGGTCCATTTGTCGATATGCATTTGCTGAAGAAATCTGAGGCAATGACTGAATCAGGCAAATCGTCACCGATTAAAACATGGTCACGTCGTTCAACGATCCTGCCACAGTTTGTCGGTCAGACATTTAATGTACACAATGGCCATAAATTCGTCCCTGTTTATGTAACAGATGAAATGGTTGGTCATAAACTTGGTGAATTTGCACCTACTCGTACTTATTACGGGCATGGCGCCGATAAAAAAGCGAGGAAGAGATAGTGGGTAAGAAATCAGCACCACGTCGCTTGGCCGACAACGAAGCGAATGCGGAACTCCGTATGGTTCGCATCAGCCCCCAGAAACTTAATCTGGTGGCCGGTCTAATTCGTGGATTGAAAGTGGAAAAGGCACTGGCCAATCTGACTTTCTCAAAGAAACGTATTGCAAACGATGTCAAGAAACTTCTTGAAAGTGCGGTTGCCAATGCAGAAAACAACCATGGTCTGGATGTTGACAGCCTGATCGTTGCTGAAGCCAGTGTAGGCAAGGCAATGGTAATGAAGCGTTTCCGTGCACGTGCACGTGGCCGCGGTGCCAAAATCCTGAAACCATTCAGTAACATGCGTATTGTCGTGCGTGAAGTAGAAGAGGGAGACGAATAATGGGTCAGAAGGTAAATCCAATTGGTTTCCGCCTTGGCGTCAACCGTACATGGGACAGCCGCTGGTATGCTGAAGGTGACAATTATGGTGTCATGTTGCACGAAGATCTTAAAGTTCGTGATGAGCTGCTTAGCTCACTTAAAGCTGCTGCAGTAAGCCGTATTGTTATTGAGCGTCCATCTAAAAAGATGCGTGTAACAATCTATTCAGGACGTCCTGGTGTTATTATTGGCAAAAAAGGTGCAGATATTGAAAAACTTCGCCAGAAGATTGCCAAAATGGCACCTTCTGCAGGGGATGTCAGCTTGAATATTGTTGAGATCAGAAAGCCTGAGATTGATGCACAGCTGGTGGCAGACAATGTTGCACAGCAGCTTGAACGTCGTGTTGCTTTCCGTCGTGCCATGAAACGCGTTATGCAAAATGCGCTGCGTTTAGGTGCATTGGGCATCCGTATCAATTCAGCAGGTCGTCTTGGCGGTGCCGAGATCGCCAGAACAGAATGGTACCGTGAAGGTCGCGTTCCACTACACACTCTTCGATCAGACATCGATTATGCAGAAAGTAAAGCTTACACTGCATATGGCGTGATCGGAATTAAAGTGTGGCTCTTTAAGGGCGAAATTCTGGAACATGATCCAATGGCACGCGATAAACGCATTAATGAAATGCAGAAATCCGGTGGTAGCGGTCCTAGCCGTGGCCAGGGCAACTTCAGAAACGCAGGATAAGGGATATGTTACAGCCAAAAAGAACAAAATTCCGCCGCGCACATAAGGGCCGTATTCACGGAAACGCAAAAGGAGGCACGCAGCTTGCTTTTGGGTCATGTGGACTTAAAGCTCTTGAGCCGGAAAGGATCACAGCACGCCAAATCGAAGCGGCGCGCCGTGCAATGACACGTCATATTAAGCGTCAGGGTAAAGTCTGGATCAGACTGTTTCCAGATGTGCCTGTATCCAAAAAACCTGCTGAGGTTCGTATGGGTAAAGGTAAAGGGTCTGTTGAATTTTGGGCAGCCCGTGTAAAACCTGGCCGTATTATGTTTGAAATGGATGGGGTTCCGTTTGATATTGCCCGCGAGGCTTTTGAACGTGCCGCAGCTAAACTACCAATCGCGACGCGTTTTGTAACACGTCTTGGTGAAAATTAGGAGAGTTCTTGATGAGCAAAGCATCTGAACTTCATAATAAGTCGATTGAAGAGCTACAGGGTGAGCTTGCTGACCTGAAAAAAGAGCAGTTTAATCTGCGTTTTCAGAAAGCAACAAACCAGCTTGAAAATACGGCTCGAATTCGTCAGGTTCGTCGGGGAATTGCCCGTCACCGGACAGTAATTAATGCAAAGCGTTCTGGCGCGGCGACTAAAGAATAAGGGATTACTTGAATGCCTAAACGTATTTTACAGGGTACAGTTGTAAGTGATGCAAATGATAAGACAGTTACAGTTCTTGTTGAGCGTCGTTTCATGCACCCAATGGTGAAAAAAGTTGTGCGTCGTTCCAAAAAATATCGTGCGCATGACGAAAATAATAGTTTTAAAGTTGGTGATATTGTTCGTATCGAAGAATGTCGTCCAATCTCTAAAAATAAATCGTGGACTGTTATCAGCGAAACCAAGTAATTGGCAAAACTGATAAATTAATTTTAACTAAGTAGGAATTACCTATGATTCAAATGCAAACCAACCTTGACGTTGCCGATAACTCAGGCGCTCGTCGCGTGCAGTGCATCAAGGTGCTCGGCGGTTCCAAAAGGAAAGCGGCCGGTGTAGGTGACGTAATTGTCGTAAGCGTAAAGGAAGCTATTCCACGCGGACGTGTCAAAAAGGGAGAGGTGCATCGTGCAGTTATCGTACGCACTAAGAAAGATGTAAAACGTGTAGACGGAACAACAATCCGTTTTGACACCAATGCAGCTGTTTTGATCAACAAACAAAACGAGCCGATTGGTACACGTATCTTTGGTCCAGTAGTACGTGAGTTACGAGCAGCTAACCACATGAAAATTATTTCACTCGCTCCGGAGGTGCTTTAATGTCTAACGTTAAGTGTAAAATCCGTAAAGGTGATGAAGTTATTGTTCTGGCCGGTAAGGACAAAGGAAAGTCTGGTGAAGTCACAAAAATGTTGATTTCAGAAGGACGTGCCATTGTTCAGGGCATTAATCTGGTGAAACGTCATACAAGACAGACCCAGGATAGTGAAGGTGGTATCATAACCAAAGAAGCATCGATTCACATTTCTAATCTGGCTCTTAAAGATCCTAAAACCGGAAAAGCATCAAGAATTGGATTCAAAATTGAAAAAGATGGAACCAAGAAGCGTATTTCCAAAGCATCAGGGGAGGCAATCTAATGGCTTATAGTCCTCGTCTTCGTGATGTATATGAAAAAGAAATTCGTGCTAGTCTGCAAAATGAATTTAATTATTCAAATGTCATGGAAATCCCAAAGCTTGAGAAAATTGTGCTCAATATGGGTGTTGGTGGTGCAGTAAGTGATAGCAAAAAAGTTAAAAAAGCTGTTGAAGAAATGGCCAAAATTGCTGGTCAGGCACCGGTTACAACACGGGCAAAAAAATCGATCGCTGGTTTTAAAGTCCGTGAAGATATGCCGCTCGGTTGTAAAGTTACTCTGAGAGGAGCAAAAATGTATGAATTCCTGGATCGTCTTATTCAGGTTGCTCTTCCTCGTGTTCGTGACTTCCGTGGTGTAAATGACAAAAGCTTTGATGGTCGTGGCAATTATGCTCTCGGTATTAAAGAACAGCTCGTCTTTACAGAGATTAACTATGATGATGTCGACGATATTCGCGGCATGGATGTTATCATTTGTACAACGGCGAAAACTGATAAAGAAGCTCATGCGCTTTTATCTGGCTTCCAGATGCCATTCGCTTCAAAGGTTGGAGAAATCAATGGCTAAGTTAAGTGCTATCAATAATAACCTTAAGCGTGAGCGTTTGGTTAAAAAATATGCGGCAAAACGTGCTGAGCTTAAGGCAAAAGCTAAAAATCCTGAGTTGTCATTTGATGAACAGTTTGAAGCGCGCCTAAAGCTCGCGAAGTTACCGCGCAACAGTGCAAGAATTCGTCTTCGCAACCGTTGTCAGGTAACAGGTCGCCCACGCGGTTATTACCGTAAATTTAAAATGTCTCGTGTCTCTCTTCGTCTGCTGGCCTCACACGGCTATTTGCCAGGCGTTGTGAAATCGAGCTGGTAGGAGGACTGATAAATGTCTATGAGTGATCCTCTAGCAGATATGCTGACACGTATCCGTAACGGACAACGTGCTAATAAAAAAGCTGTTCTTTCACCGTCTTCAAAGCTACGTCAGCGTGTTCTGGATGTGCTTGAGCGTGAAGGGTACATTCGCGGTTATGTCAATGGTTCTTCTGAAACCGGCAAGCCGGAAATTAATATTGAACTGAAATATCATGAAGGTGAGCCTGTGATACGTGAAATTAAACGTATATCAAAGCCAGGTCGCCGGGTTTATTCATCCGTGCAGGATTTGCCACGGGTTCGTAACGGTCTGGGTATTTCGATTGTATCAACCCCCAAAGGTGTACTTTCCGACGCAGAAGCTCGTGCTGAAAATGTCGGTGGCGAAGTCATCTGTACAGTATTTTAGGAGAATATTATGTCTCGAATTGGTAAAAAAGCTGTACAAATTCCAGCAGGAGTTGAAGCAAATCTTAATGATGGAATTTTGACTATCAAAGGTCCTAAAGGTTCGCTTAACATGTCTTTTGTTAATGAAGTCGATGTGAAACTGGAAAATGGCGAAGTGTCAGTTATGCCACGTGGTGAGAGTAAACGTGCTCGTTCTATGTGGGGAATGCAGCGTACGCTTGTAAGCAACCTTGTAGAAGGCGTTACAAATGGGTTTTCTAAAACTCTTGAGCTTAACGGCGTTGGTTATCGCGCTCAAATGCAAGGCAGAAATGTGAATCTTCAACTCGGATATTCACATGATATTCTTTATGAAGTTGCTGAAGGCGTGGAAGTAAACTGTCCGAACCAGACCACAATTATTGTATCTGGTATTGATAAACAAAAAGTTGGCCAAGTTGCGGCGGAAATTCGTGAGTTTCGTAAGCCTGAACCTTATAAAGGTAAGGGTGTTAAATACAGCGACGAATATATCTTCCGTAAAGAAGGCAAGAAGAAATAGGTGGTCGTTATGCAAAATGGTAAAAAATTATTTGAGCGTCGCCGTACACGTGTGCGGACCAGTCTGCGCAAAGTAGCAAATGGCCGTCCACGCCTTTCTATTCACCGTACCAACCAGCATATCTATGCACAGGTTATTGATGATCAGAAAGGTGCGACTATTGTTGCTGCTTCAACACTTGATGGTGACCTTAAGGGCCTTAAAGTGGGAAGCAATTCAGAGGCTGCTGCAGCCGTAGGTAAATTAATAGCAGACCGTGCTAAAAAGGCCGGTATCGAACAGGTTGTTTTTGATCGTGGTGGTTTCTTATACCATGGTCGTGTTAAAGCACTTGCTGATGCTGCCCGTGAAGCCGGTTTGAGTTTCTAAGGAAAAGATTATGGCTAGAGCAGAAAGAGAACCTCGTCAGGAAAGTGAACTAACTGAAAAGCTCGTTCACATTAACCGCGTTGCCAAAGTTGTTAAAGGTGGCCGTCGTTTCGGTTTCGCAGCACTCGTTGTTGTGGGAGATCAGAAAGGCCGTGTTGGTTTTGGTAAGGGTAAGGCACGTGAAGTTCCGGAAGCGATCCGTAAAGCAACGGAAGCCGCTAAAAAGAACATGATTCGTGTTCCGCTTCGTGAAGGACGTACGCTTCATCATGATGTTGAAGGTCGCCATGGAGCAGGCCGGGTGGTTATCCGCTCAGCACAGCCAGGTACCGGAATCATCGCAGGTGGTCCGATGCGTGCTGTGTTCGAAGCACTTGGCGTCCATGACGTTGTGACTAAATCACTTGGAACGTCAAACCCTTATAACATGGTTCGCGGAACATTTAATGCACTGACTAATCAGGTGTCACCACGTATGGTGGCCTCTCGTCGCAGTAAAAAAGTAAGTGATATTGTTGCCCGTCGTGGTGACCGTAAAGCTGATGCTGCCGAAGCAACGGAGTAAATTAGATGGCGAAGAAAACAATAAAAGTGACTCAAATCGGTAGCCCGATCCGTCGCACAGAAGATCAGAGAGCAACGCTCATTGGTCTTGGTTTAAATAAAATGCACCGGACACGCGAGCTAGAGGATACTCCGGCAGTGCGCGGGATGATCCGCAAGGTTCACCATATGGTCAAAGTTGAAGGTGAATAGGTGGAATTATGAAACTTAATGAACTTGCAAATAAACCTGGCTCAACCAAGCCGAGAAAACGCGTTGGTCGCGGCATCGGCTCAGGAACAGGTAAAACGGGTGGACGAGGTGTTAAAGGTCAGAAGTCACGTTCCGGCGTAGCCATTAAAGGCTTCGAAGGCGGACAGATGCCACTTCATATGCGTCTTCCAAAGCGTGGATTTAACAATATCAATTCAAAATCTTTTGTTGCTTTGAACATTGGTCGTTTACAGGAAGCAATTGATGCCAAGAAAATTGATGCGAAAAAGCCTATAACAGTAGACGTGCTCAAAGCAGCTGGCGTTGTTAATAGTGTTAAAGATGGTATCCGTCTTCTTGCAAAAGGTGAAATTAAAGCTAAAGTAAACATCGAAGTATCCGGTGCTTCTGCGGCTGCTATTGCTGCTGTTGAAAAAGCGGGCGGTACAGTATCTGTGCCGGCTAAGGTTGAAACTGCAGCATCTTGATCTTAAATAGAAGTAATTGATATTAAGGCATAGGGATTAAACAATGGCATCAGCGGCAGAACAGTTAGCGGGAAATTTAAACTTTGGCGCTTTTTCAAAGGCGACAGAGCTTAAAAAGCGCATTTGGTTTACGCTGATTGCGCTTATGGTTTACCGTCTGGCGACTTATCTGCCGTTGCCGGGGATTGATCCTGTTGCCTTAAATCAAATGTTTGAGCAAAATCAGCAAGGTATTCTTGGAATGCTGGATTTGTTTAATGGTGGCGCAATTCAGCGTATGAGTATTATTGCCCTTGGTATTATGCCTTATATTTCCTCATCGATTATTATGCAGCTTATGACATCGATGAGTACGAATCTTAAAGAGCTCAAGAAAGAAGGCGAGGCCGGCCGTCGCAAAATTAACCAGTTTACCCGCTATGGTACTGTGGTTCTTTGTCTGGTACAGGCTTATGCGATCGCAACGGGACTGGAACAAAATATTGCGACAGAACCGGGCATGTTCTTCAGAATGACGACGGTGGTTACGCTGACTGGCGGCACCCTGTTTCTGGTATGGCTGGGGGAACAGATTACATCGCGCGGTGTCGGTAATGGTATTTCACTGATTATTTTTGCCGGTAT
Source organism: Emcibacteraceae bacterium (assembly GCA_041396985.1). NCBI lineage: Bacteria > Pseudomonadati > Pseudomonadota > Alphaproteobacteria > Emcibacterales > Emcibacteraceae > Emcibacteraceae bacterium. Next base: position 776,087 of record JAWKXO010000001.1, on the reverse strand, counting down.
TGTGGCACGTCTGCCTGTTGCTATTGCCAATACTCTGGATATGAGTTCAAAAGGCACCCTGGGCGGCCCGATCTTCATTGTATTTATGATAGCGATGGTTATTGGTGTGATCGCGTTGATTGTGTTCGTCGAACGGGCCCAGCGTCGGGTGCTGATCCAATATCCGAAAAGACAACAGGCAAACGGCATGAGTCAGGGTGAACAGTCCCATATGCCGCTCAAGCTTAATACTGCTGGTGTAATTCCACCAATTTTTGCTTCTTCACTACTTCTGATGCCAATGTCGCTTGCCGGATTTGCGTCTGCTGATAGTCCTGAGTGGGTGACAACGCTTACATCATTGTTGGGTCCTGGGCAGCCACTATATATGATCCTTTATGTTGCGGGTATCGTGTTTTTCTGTTTCTTCTATACTGCGCTTGTCTTTAACCCTGAGGAAACATCTGAAAATCTAAAAAAATATGGTGGATTTATTCCTGGAATTCGTCCGGGGAAAAATACAGCCAGGTATCTTGATTATATTTTGACACGACTGACTGTGGTCGGCTCTGCCTATCTTTGTCTGGTGTGCTTACTGCCGGAAATTCTAAAAGCACAGTACGCAATACCATTTTATTTTGGTGGTACATCGCTGTTGATCGTTGTCAATGTGACAATGGACACTGTTGGACAAATACATAGCCACCTCATGGCCCATCAATACGAAGGCCTGATGAAAAAATCTAAACTTCGTGGTGGAAAGAGACGTCGCAGATGATCATTATTTTACTCGGCCCTCCAGGTGCAGGTAAGGGGACACAGGCACAAAGAATAGAAGCAACGCAAGGGTTGGTTCAGCTCTCCACCGGAGATATGCTTAGAGCCGCTGTTGCTGCCGGGACGGAAGTCGGCAAAAAAGCGAAGGCATTTATGGATGCCGGAAAACTCGTAACTGACGAAATTGTTATTGGAATTATCGCGGACCGTATTGATGAAGACGATTGCAGGAATGGTTTCCTGCTTGATGGTTTTCCACGGACCGTTGCACAGGCGGAAGCGCTCGATAATATGCTCGCTCGTAAAGATCTGAAACTTGATGTTGTCATCGAGATGAAGGTTGATGATGCGGCTTTGGTAGACCGGATTACAGGTCGTTATACATGTGCAAACTGTAATCAGGGATATCATGATGTAAACCTTAAGCCCAAAGTTGATGGCGTCTGCGACAACTGTGGCTCTACGAATTTCAAACGCCGGGCGGATGATAATCGGGAAACCGTTTCGTCACGTCTGGAAGCATACCATGCTCAGACTGCTCCTTTGCTTCCTTATTATAAAGCAAAAGGTATTCTGAAAGTGGTGGACGGGATGGCTGATATCGATGATGTTACCGCCCAAATAAATGAAGTATTAGGTAGCTTGTCTTAAGCCTTGTATCTAGGTTGAAAAACTTTTTTTAAAAAGCTTTTCTTCAGAGGTTGACTAAGTGAACTTAATACCTATAATCGCGCAACTTCATATCATGCTTTATAGCGTGATGGATTTTGCTGAATTGTTTGAATTTTTAGATCGGGAGAAACGATCGTGGCGCGTATTTCTGGCGTTAATATACCCACCGCAAAAAGGGTGGAAGTCGCATTGACCTATATTCATGGTATAGGGCTTACTTCTGCGAAAGAAATTTGTAAAAAAAATGGTATCACACCGGAGCGACGTGTGTCGGATCTTAGTGATGCGGAAGTGATTAAAATCCGCGAAACGATTGATGCCGAATATTTGGTGGAAGGCGACCGTCGTCGTGAAGTCGCCATGAATATTAAACGTTTGCTTGACCTGGGAACCTATCGTGGCCTGCGCCATCGGAAGAGATTACCTGTTCGTGGTCAACGCACTAGCACCAATGCCCGTACCCGTAAAGGTAAGGCTGTTGCTATTGCCGGTAAGAAGAAATAGGAAATAAGACTATGGCTACTGAAAAACGTTTAAAGCGTAGAGAACGCAAAAACATCACCAATGGTGTTGCACATGTGAACAGCACATTCAACAATACCATTATTACAATTGCTGATGCACAGGGAAATACAATTTCCTGGTCAACTGCCGGTGCAATGGGCTTCAAAGGCTCCCGTAAATCGACACCATATGCGGCACAGATCGCAGGTGAAGATGCTGGTAGAAAAGCAATGGAACATGGCATCAAAACACTGGAAGTCGAAGTAAAGGGACCTGGTTCAGGTCGCGAATCGGCACTGCGTGCTTTGATGGCACTTGGAATTACCATTACTTCGATTCGTGACGTAACGCCTATCCCGCATAATGGATGCCGTGCGCCGAAACGCCGTAGAGTATAACAATTGTAGCGTGTTCAGCATATTTGCTAAATACGCTATTGATATTAAGCCTGACCTAAATAGATAAGGATTTAACCGTGATCCAAAATAACTGGCAAGAGCTAATAAAACCGACAACCCTTGAAATTATTCAAAAGGGTGCTGAAAGAAGAAAAGCAAGAGTAATTGCAGAGCCGTTAGAGCGCGGTTTTGGCATGACTCTTGGAAATGCACTGCGTCGTGTGCTCCTTTCTTCACTACAGGGTGCTGCAGTCACTTCAGTACATATTGATAATGTACTTCATGAATTTTCATCAATCGCAGGTGTCCGCGAAGATGTAACAGATATTATTCTGAACATCAAAAAGCTGGCCGTTAGCATGGATGGTGAAATTGAAGGTCCACGCCGCCTGATCCTTAAGGCATCTGGCCCGGGTGAAGTAACTGCCGGACAGATTGATGAAGTAACAGGCATTAACATTCATAATCCGGACCTGGTTATCTGTAATCTGGATGATGGTGCTGATCTTCGTATGGAGCTTACCGTTAACACAGGCAAAGGATATGTTGCAGCTGTTAAAAACCGTGCGGATGATGCGCCAATTGGCCTAATCCCGGTGGACAGCCTGTTCAGCCCTGTGACCCGTGTTAGCTATAAGGTGGATAACACTCGTGAAGGTCAGATTCTTGATTATGATAAACTGACAATGGATATTGAAACTGATGGTACGGTTACCCCGGAAGATGCGATTGCGTATGCCGCCCGTATCTTACAGGATCAGCTTCAGACATTTATCAATTTTGAAGAACCTGAAGATCTGGCAGCGGATAAGGAATCAGATGAGCCTGATTTCAACCGTAACCTTCTTCGCCGTGTTGATGAACTTGAACTTAGTGTCCGTTCAGCAAACTGCCTTAAAAACGATAACATCGTTTATATTGGTGATCTGGTTCGTAAGACAGAGGCAGAAATGCTTCGTACACCGAACTTCGGTCGTAAATCACTGAATGAAATTAAAGAAGTTCTCTCTTCAATGGGGCTTCGTCTTGGTATGGAAAATCCGGGATGGCCACCAGAGAATATCGAAGAGCTTGTAAAGAAACTGGAACAGGAATTTTAATTTAATGGGCCCGGGTCCGGTAACGGATACCCCCTCAAGGAGTAAAAGATATGCGCCATCGTAAAGCTGGGCGTAAGCTTAATAAAACTAGTAGCCATCGTAAAGCAATGTTTGCCAATATGGCTTCAGCGCTGATTAAGCATGAGCAAATTATAACAACGCTTCCTAAAGCAAAAGAACTTCGTCCGATTGTCGAACGTCTTATCACTTTGGGTAAACGCGGATCACTTCATGCACGTCGTCAGGCAATTTCAAAACTGCCTGCGTCTGATAAGGAAATCGTCCAAAAACTGTTCGATGTACTTGCTGATCGTTATAAAGAACGCAATGGTGGTTATACACGCGTGCTTAAAGCTGGTTTCCGTCATGGCGATGCCGCCCCGGTTGCTGTTATTGAGTTTGTTGACCGTGATGAGTCTGCAAAAGGCCTAAATAGCGGTCCTGTCTTTGATGATATTGAAGAAGAAGCAGTCGCTTAAGCAAAGCAACAAAATGTTATTTTTAAAAAAGCAGCTTTTAGAGCTGCTTTTTTTATTTGAATTTTTTGTTGAATTTTCCGGTTGCGCTTGCGACTGATAGTATAAAATCCTATAAATAAAGAATAGAAAAATCATTAAAAAGGAAAAAATAAAATGGCACTAAAACCAGGCGTAGTTTGCGGCGATGAATATATTGAGCTCGTAAATGCATGTAAAGAAGGTGGTTACGCACTGGCGGCTGTAAATTGCGTGGGGACCAATTCTGTCAATGCAGTGATGGAAGCGGCCGCAAAAAATAAGAGCGATGTCATAATCCAGTTGTCAAATGGCGGAAGTCAGTTTTATGCGGGTCAGGGAATGGAAGATACTTTTCAGGCAAAAGTACTTGGTGCCGTTTCTGCAGCGCAGCATGTGCATTTGCTTGCGGAACATTATGGAGTTTGTGTTGTTCTTCACACTGACCATGCTAACCGTAAACTGGTTCCATGGGTTGATGCTCTTGTTGATCATTCCGAACATTATTATAAGCAGCATGGGAAGGCCCTCTATAGCTCGCATATGCTTGATCTGTCAGAAGAGGCCATTGACGAAAATTTGAACGAATGTGCCCGTATGCTTGAGCGTATGTCAAAAATCAATATGAGCCTGGAAATTGAACTGGGAATTACCGGCGGTGAAGAAGACGGCGTTGGCCATGATATTGAAGAAGGGGCAGACAGCTCGCATTTATATACGCAGCCGGAAGATGTGCTTAAAGCTTACGATCTTTTGACACCAATAGGTCATTTTTCTGTGGCGGCCTCCTTTGGCAATGTGCATGGGGTTTATAAACCGGGCAATGTGAAGCTTCGTCCGGAAATACTTAAAAACAGTCAGGCACTGGTCAGCAAAACCCATAGCACTGGAAGTAAGCCACTAAACCTCGTTTTTCATGGTGGGTCGGGTTCTGAAAAAGACAAGATTGCGGAAGCAATTTCATATGGTGTCTTTAAAATGAATATCGATACCGATACCCAATTTGCCTTTGCCAACGGTGTTGGAAAATATGTTGACGAGCATGGAAATGCCTTCAAATTTCAGATTGATCCGGATGACGGTACACCGCTAAAGAAATTTTATGATCCTCGTAAATGGCTCAGAGCAGGGGAGCAGTCCTTTGTCGCTCGTCTTGATGAAGCGTTCGAAGACCTTGGATCAGCTGGACGGTCATTGGCAAAATAGCTGAAAGAAAATCCGGAAAAGGCAGTTTTATAAAAACTGCCTTTTTTATTTTTTGCTTTTAAAAAGCACATAATTTTGCCACTTATAAAGAATATATAACAGGATGTTATTTAATACAGTAATAGGACCGGTTATGAAAAAATTGATGAATTATGGATTTCGATATTTATCACTTTTAACGTTAACATTAGTGCTCCTGAACGCTACGGCTATAGCGCAGAATGCCAACAACAGGCGGGTCCCGTCTTCGGAAGCTGAAGTGAAACTTTCCTACGCCCCGGTTGTCCATAATGTAGCGCCAGCCGTTGTGAATATTTATACGAAACGGGTTATCAAGACCCGGACGTCACCCTTTTTAAGTGATCCATTTTTCAGTCAGTTTTTTGGTGGAACCTCGACACCAAGAGAACGGATTGAAAGGTCCCTTGGTTCAGGTGTCATTGTCAGAAACGACGGTGTGATCGTTACCAATTATCATGTTATTGATGGGGCAGATGAAATAACCGTTTCTTTGTCAGACAGACGGGAATTCGAAGCAGAAGTCATCCTGAAAGATGAAAGTGCTGATCTGGCGGTCTTAAGAATTACACCCAGAGGGGCACCGCTCAGCGTGATTGAATTTAGCGACTCAGATGACGTTCAGGTCGGTGATCTGGTACTGGCCATTGGAAATCCGTTCGGCGTTGGCCAGTCGGTGACAAGTGGGATAGTATCCGCACTGGCCCGTACGCAGGTTGGGGATGATGAATATCAGTTTTTTATCCAGACCGATGCGGCAGTAAATCCAGGCAACAGTGGTGGTGCCCTAGTTGGTATGGACGGCAAACTGGTTGGCATTAATACATCAATATATTCGCGAAGTGGCGGCTCAAATGGTATCGGGTTTGCCATTCCGGTCAGAATGGTTGAATTTGTTTTAAATGCTGCTTTAACGGATGGAAAAATTGTCCGCCCCTGGTTTGGCGCAAGCGGACAGGCGGTTTCAGCGGATATTGCTGAAAGTCTTGGCCTTGACCGTCCAGGCGGTGTGCTGGTTGATAATGTATATCCTGATAGTCCGGCTGGTCGTGCGGGACTTGAACCAGGAAATGTCATTCTTTCCATTGATGGTGAAGAAATATTTGATACTCAGGGGCTTAGATATTTTATAGCGCTTGGTAAAGTCGGTGGGGAGACAACCCTTAAAGTTCTTGATGGTGGTAAAACACGTGATGTTAAGGTTAAGCTGGAAGTGGCACCGGAAGATCCACCCCGAAATATAACAGTTCTTAGGGGGGATAATATCTTTGAAAATATTCAGGTTGGTAACCTGTCACCTGCCTTTTCAAATGAATTGGGCGTGAGCATGTTTGAAAAAGGCGTTATCATTCTTGATATTGACCGGTTAAGTCCGGTAAGGCGATTGAATGTGCTTCGTCCAGGCGATATATTCGAATCAATTGATGGTAAGGAAATAACTTCTGTTGAAGAATTACAGGATGTTCTTGATGAATCAGGGACAGATGTTTCCTTCGCCGTAAGACGCCAAGGGGGCGTTATTGAATGTATCGCACGCGGACGAGGGAGCTATAGTTGCCGATGACCTCATTATCTTTTTATGAGTGACTTATTTGAAAAAGCCGGTCTGGATGAAGGGGCTCCACGTCCTCTTGCGGATCGGTTGCGCCCAGGAAAGATTGAAGACGTTGTTGGGCAGGGGCATCTGACTGATCCCAATGGAACTTTGGGTCGTATGTTAAAGGCCGGGCATTTATCGTCCATAATTTTCTGGGGTCCCCCAGGAACAGGAAAGACCACCACAGCAAGATTGCTGGCCGAAAATGTAAATCTTTATTTCGAGCAGATATCGGCTGTTTTTTCAGGCGTTGCCGATTTAAGGAAATGTTTTGAAGCCGCGAAGGCAAGGCGCAAAACCGGACAGGGAACGCTGCTATTCGTTGATGAGATTCACCGGTTTAACCGTTCTCAACAGGATGGATTTTTACCCTATGTTGAGGATGGAACCATCGTTCTGGTTGGGGCGACGACGGAAAACCCGTCTTTTGAGCTGAATGCCGCGTTGCTTTCACGGATGCAGGTTTTGACCCTGAACAGGCTTGATAACCGTGCGATGGAGGAGCTTTTAAAAAGGGCCGAAAAGCTGGAAAGTAAAGAGCTGCCTTTAACTGCAGAAGCCAGAGCCCTTTTATATAATATGGCTGACGGTGATGGTCGCTATCTGCTTAATCTGGCAGAAATATTACTGGGTCTTGAATTTGATGCTGATCTTGACCCCAATTCACTGTTGCAGATTTTACAGAAGCGCGCTCCCGTTTATGATAAAGACCGCGAAGGTCATTATAATCTGATTTCTGCCCTTCATAAATCCTTGCGTGGCTCCGACACTGATGCAGCGCTTTACTGGGCAGCACGTATGCTGGCAGGTGGTGAGGAGCCACTATATATCCTCAGGAGGCTTGTTCGCTTTGCGGTGGAAGATATCGGTCTTGCTGATCCGCAGGCTGTGATACAGGCAAATGCCGCCCGCGAAGTATATGAATTTCTTGGCTCACCCGAAGGGGAGATAGCGATCGCCCAGGCGGTTATTTACCTGGGGACAGCACCGAAATCCAATGCAGTATATAAAGCACAAAAAGCATCATTCCGAAGAGCAAAAGAAACCGGCTCTTTAAACCCGCCGATGCATATTCTGAATGCACCGACAAAAATGATGAAGGAAATGGGATATGGCAAGGATTACCAATATGACCATGATACAGAGGACGGGTTCTCAGGACAAAACTATTTTCCGGATAATCTGCCGCGGGAAGAATTTTACAAACCCGTAACCAGAGGGTTTGAGAGAGAAATCCAGAAACGGCTTGATTATTGGAAAAAGCTCAGGTCAGAAAAAAGCTAACTGCAGAGATAGCTGCGATGAAGCGGTACATTATCCTGTTTTTTCGCCAGTTGAAATTGCATGACCACATGACCAAGATTTCTGAAAGCGCATTCTGCACTGGCGAGATAAAATTCCCACATTCTTAAAAAACGATCGTCATAAAGCTCGATAATTTTTTCTCTGTTCTCTTCAACCCGTTTTCGCCATTCGCATAATGTCTTGGCATAATGAAGTCTTAAAATCTCAACATCGGTAATATAAAGGCCGCTTTTTTCAATGGCCGGAGCAATTTCGGAAAGGGCAGGTGCATAACCGCCCGGGAAAATATATTTTTTGGTCCAGGGGTCTGTTTCCCCCGGTCCGTCAGCACGGGCTATGGTGTGGACAAGAGCTACACCATCATCTTTCAGACATTCATATATTTTTTTGAAATAGGTATTATATTGACTGCGTCCGACATGCTCGAACATGCCAACAGAGACCACACGGTCAAATTTTTCTTTCACATTACGATAATCACAAAGCTCAAAATGAACACCGTCAATTTTTTCAGCATTGCCATTCGCGACCTTTAATTGTTCTTCACTTAACGTTACGCCGGTTACGCTTGCGCCGGTCCGCTTGTTGATATGAAGACTTAACCCACCCCAGCCACAGCCAATATCAAGCACTTTATGGTCCGGTTTTAAAAGCAGCTTATTGGTGATCAGATCCATTTTATTAATCTGTGCCTGTTCAAGACTGTCATCCGGATATTTGAAGACTGCTGAAGAATATTGCCGGTTGGCATCCAGAAATAAATCATAAAGATCATCGGACAGATCATAATGATGAGCGACGTTATCTTTGGCTTTGGCAGCTTTATTCATTTGCCCGAGCCATCCTTTGAAACGGCTATATGGATCACCGCCCATAAGGTGGAACGGATTATCCGGCCGCCATTCCATATTCTTTGTTATGAAAGCAAGAAAATCATATACAGTATGAGGCGGTTCTATCGTCAGACTGCCATCCATATAGGATTCTCCGGCCTTAAGATCTGGCCAGAAGAATAATTTCCATTTCACGGATTTATTATGAAGTCTGATCGTAATTTCCGGGTCAGGGCTTCCGGAAAATTTATGTGTTTTTCCTTCTGCATCGATAACATTTAAAGTACCCTGTTTGATGAGCTTATTTAAGAATATTGATAATGGAAACATGGATCACAGTTCTATGGTTTATAATCTAATAAATTTTGATTATTTTATAATTACGGGTAAAAGACAATAATGTAAACAGTTCTATGGGAGTGATTTTTATGAATATGATTTTAGCAGTTGCAGCAGGAGGGGCCATCGGTGCGACAGGGCGGTTTCTTGTCGGTCGACTGATGTTTAATATTATGGGGCCCGGCTTTCCATGGGGCACGTTTACGGTAAATATTGTTGGATCGTTCCTGATTGGATTATTGGTTGAATTAATGGCTCTTCGTATGAATCTGGCTCACGAATGGCAGGGATTTATTGTGGTTGGGATCCTTGGCGGGTTTACGACTTTTTCTTCCTTTTCAATGGAGGTCGGACTGATGCTCGAGCGTGATCAGTTCTACACAGCGGCTATTTATATCTTTGGCACCATGTTTGCCGGAATAGTCGCATTATTTGCCGGTATTTTTGCCGGCCGTACGGTTCTATAAGGATAGTTTATGTCTGGCGTAACACGTGAATATGTCAAGGACAGTGAAAGTGACTGGCGGCTTGATAAATGGTTTAAAGTTCATTTTCCAGGGCTTAGTTATGGACGATTGTCAAAAATCTTGCGTAAGGGTGAAGTGCGGGTTGACGGGAAACGGGTAAAGGCAAACTTTCGACTAGAAGGTGGTATGGAAATCAGACTTCCACCGCTGGGAAAGGAAGAAAGAACACAATTGGACAAACCCAAAGCGGTTAATAAAATCTCGGACGATGATGCAGCACTGATGCGCAATATGGTCATCTATCAGGATGACAGTGTTATTGTCCTGAACAAGTTACCGGGTCTGGCGGTACAGGGTGGGACAAATACTCCGCGTCATGTTGATGGTATGCTGGGCGCATTGCAGGGAAAATCAAAAGAAAAACCGAAACTGGTTCATCGGATAGATAAAGACACCAGCGGGATACTTGTCATCGCTCGCACGGCGGCAAGCGCAAAAAAACTTACCGAAAGTTTCAAAAAAAGAAAAACCAATAAAATATATTGGGCGTTGGTGAAGGGGCGGCCCAGCCAGATGGAGGGGGTCATTCAGGCGCCACTTGATAAGGAACCGGGGTCACGGGGGGAGCGAATGGCGGTTTCAGATGACGGAAAACGCGCGGTGACAGATTTTAAAATGATGGATAGTGCCGCAGATACGGCAACCTGGATGGCATTCAGACCCGTAACCGGCAGAACCCATCAGATCAGGGTCCATGCAACGTTGCTCGGAACGCCAATTGTCGGTGATGGTAAATATGGCGGCAAGGATGCTTTTATTGACGGTCCTGTCAGCAGGAAACTCCACTTGCATGCAAGATCGCTTGACATTGACCATCCGGATGGGGGCACTCTATCGGTTAAGGCGGCACTTCCCACCCACATGAAGGAAAGCTGGGCATTATTTGGTTTTGATGACGATGATATCAGTGACCCGTTTGAGGAAATGGATGATGTCTAGTGATCTGAAGCTGGCGATATTTGATTGTGATGGAACGCTGGTCGATGGTCAGCATATGATTATAAGTTCCATGAAAATGGCCAGTGAGAGATGCAATATTCCTTATCCCGGTGATGAGCCGGTCAGACGAATTGTCGGGCTTTCACTATATGAAGCGATTACACGGGTTTATCCTGACCTAAAGGAAATTGACCATGGTCGGCTGCAGAAGGAATTTATTGAACATTTCCAGTTTTTAAGAACGCTGGATGATCAGCATGAGCCTTTATATGATGGCGTAAGAGAAGTGATCCTCGAACTTGATAAGATGGGAATATTGCTTGGGATCGCGACGGGTAAGTCTTCAAGAGGTTTAAAAAAGACACTTCATAATCACGGGCTTGACGGACATTTTGTTACCTTGAATACGGCCGATGATGGTCCGGGGAAACCCGACCCGTCCATGATTAATGTCGCCCTTGCAGAAACCGGTGTCAAAAAAGAAAATGCAGTGATGATCGGTGATACCACCTATGATATGATTATGGCAAAACAGGCCGGCGTCAGATCGGTCGGTGTAACATGGGGCTATCATGAAACACATGAGCTAATATCGTCTGGAGCCCATCATATTATCAGTCATATTTCCGAACTTGTCGAATTGATGAAAGAGTAAATGAAAAGATTTTATAAACAAGTAACCGTAGAAAAGGAAAACGGCGGGTATTTTGTATTACTGGATGGAAAAAAAGTAAAAACGCCAGAAAAAAGCCCTTGTCTCATGCCTACCCGGAAAATGGCAGAAGCCGTTGCCAAGGAATGGGATGATCAGGATAAGGATATAAAACCGGCGACTATGCCTATTTTTAAACTTGTAAATACGGCCATTGACCGAGTTGGAAAAAGAAGAGAAGAGCTGATCAATGAAATGATCAGCTTTGCCGGCAGTGATCAGCTTTGTTATCGTGCTGAAGCACCTGATACTCTTGTTGAATTACAGAACAGCATGTGGAATCCATTGCTGGACTGGTTAAAGGATCAATTTGACATAAAGCTAAAATTATCAACGGGCATAATTTTTGTTGAGCAGGATCGTGTGCAACTGGATAAATTTCGTATAATTTTTGAAAAAATGGAAAGTTTTGAGCTAACGGCCCTATATACCATGATCACTGTAACTGGCTCTGTAACAGTCGGGTTAAGTCTTTTCAGTGGTCACCAAAGCCTTGAACAGGCATGGGAAGCAGGCCATCTGGATGAGAATTTTCAAGCATCAGAATGGGGAATTGATGAAGAGGCGGAACGAAGAAGATCAGCATTAAAAACTGAGCTGGCAAATGCTGACTATTTTCTAAAACTGACCCGGGGGCAGGAAACAAAAAAATAAGTTGTAGGGCAGGGTGTTTTTATGTTACTGATTGGTAACATTATTGTTGGGAGAGAATAAATGCAGGATATCCTTGATAAACTTGAGGAAAGGCGGCAGTCCGCCCGTTTAGGCGGTGGCGAGGCACGAATTAACGCTCAGCATGCCAAAGGGAAGCTTACGGCGCGTGAGAGGATTGAACTGCTGGTGGATGCAGGAAGTTTCGAAGAATATGACATGTTTAAGGAACATCGATCCATCGATTTCGGCATGGAAAATAACAAAGTGGCCGGTGATGGTGTTGTCATCGGGTCCGGTACTGTAAATGGTCGCCTGATTTTTGTTTATAGTCAGGATTTTACGGTTTTTGGTGGGTCGCTTTCAGAGACACACGCGGAAAAAATCTGCAAAATAATGGAAATGGCAATGAAAAACGGTGCACCGATTATCGGCATTAATGATTCCGGTGGCGCCCGTATTCAGGAAGGGGTATCAGCCCTTGCCGGATATGCGGAAGTCTTTCAGCAGAATGTGCTTGCATCCGGCGTTGTTCCGCAAATTTCCCTTATTATGGGGCCCTGTGCCGGTGGGGCTGTATATTCACCGGCTATGACAGATTTCATTTTTATGGTCAAGGATAGCTCCTACATGTTTGTGACCGGCCCCGATGTGGTTAAAACGGTGACCAATGAAACCGTAACTCAGGAAGAATAAGGTGGCGCAACCACCCACACGGTCCGTTCCGGCGTTGCGGACCATGCCTATGAAAATGATGTGGAAGCGATTAAACAGACAAGACGACTGATCGATTTTCTGCCCCTCAATAACAGGGAAAAACCACCAACAAGACAGACATTTGATAAGCGTGACCGTGAAGAAGAATCGCTCGATAGCCTTATCCCGGCCAATCCAAATCATCCCTATGATATGCACGAGCTAATCCGGAAGACAGTTGATGAAGGCGATTTTTTTGAAATTCAACCTAAATATGCCAAAAATATCATTACCGGTTTTGCCCGGATTGAGGGCTCAACAGTCGGCATTGTCGCCAACCAGCCGATGGTGTTAGCAGGTTGCCTTGATAATGATGCGTCCAGAAAAGCGGCTCGCTTTGTGCGGTTCTGTGACTGTTTCAGTATTCCAATCATTACTTATGTTGATGTGCCCGGGTTCCTGCCGGGTACGGCGCAGGAATATGGCGGGGTGATCAAACATGGGGCCAAGCTGCTTTTTGCTTATGGTGAAGCGACGGTTCCAAAAATTACGATCATTACTCGTAAAGCCTATGGCGGTGCCTATGATGTGATGGCCTCCAAGCATTTGCGGGGAGACCTTAATTTCGCTTGGCCAACGGCGGAAATTGCCGTAATGGGCGCGGAAGGGGCGGTGAAAATTATTTTCAGGGAAGAAGCAAAGGACCCGGAAAAACTTGTCGCAAAAACAAATGAATATTCAGAAAAATTTGCAAACCCCTTTGTTGCCGCCCGTCGCGGCTATATTGATGATGTGATCATGCCCCACGCGACCAGACGGCGGATCAGCCGTGGCCTCAGAATGCTTAAAAATAAAGATCTCCAGAATCCCTGGAAAAAACACGACAATATACCGCTTTAGGAGTGAGAGATGTTTAAAAAAATTCTTATTGCAAACCGGGGGGAAATTGCCTGTCGTGTTATTAAAACGGCCCGAAAAATGGGTATTGCCACAGTGGCGGTTTATTCCGATGTGGATGCCGATGCCCTTCATGTCAGGATGGCGGATGAAAAAGTTCGTATTGGTCCTGCTCCTGCCACAGATAGTTATCTGGATGCAGAAAAAATAATTGCAGCCGCAAAAACCACAGGCGCGGATTCCATTCATCCGGGATATGGATTTTTATCGGAAAATGCAGATTTCTGTGAAAAGCTGGAAGCAGCGGGCATAACATTTATCGGTCCCAACAGGAACGCAATAGGTGTTATGGGGGATAAAATATCTTCAAAGAAGCTGGCGGAAAAAGCAAGGGTTAACACCATTCCCGGTTATCTTGGTGTCATTAAAGATGCTGAGGAAGCTGTAAAGGTCGCAAATGAAATCGGCTATCCTGTTATGTTAAAGGCATCAGCAGGCGGTGGCGGTAAAGGCATGCGTGTTGTCTATAATGACAACGAGGCAAGGGAAGGGTTTAAGTCTGCTGTCAACGAGGCAAAATCAAGTTTTGGCGATGATCGTGTTTTTGCCGAAAAATTCATTGAAAACCCAAGGCATATTGAAATTCAGGTGCTTGGTGATAATCATGGCAATGTGATTTATCTTGCGGAGCGGGAATGTTCAATTCAACGCAGGCATCAGAAGGTTATTGAGGAAGCACCCAGCTCGTTTCTGCATATGGAAACGCGCGTTAAAATGGGTAACCAGTCTGTCGCGCTGGCTAAAGCGGTAAATTATAATTCTGCCGGAACCGTCGAGTTTATTGTCGATAAGGACCAGAATTTCTATTTCCTTGAAATGAATACAAGGCTTCAGGTGGAGCATCCGGTAACCGAGCTGGTCACTGGGATAGATCTGGTGGAGCAGATGATTAGAGTAGCAGCAGGTGAAAGTCTGTCCATTACCCAGGATAAAGTCATGATCAACGGCTGGGCGATTGAAGCCCGTGTCTATGCGGAAGATCCGCTGCGTGGATTCCTGCCCTCAACCGGTCGGGTCACAAACTATATTGAGCCCGAGCAGAATGAAAATATTCGTATAGATAGCGGTATTTTTGAGGGAAGCGAAATCAGCATTTATTATGATCCGATGATATCCAAGGTCATTGCTTATGGGTCTGACCGTGATGAGGCAATAGCAAAATTACGACTTGCACTTGATGAATATTATATTCGTGGGGTCGGCCATAATATTGCATTCTTGTCTGACGTTCTTAAATCCCCGCGCGTTCAAAACGGTGACATTTCAACCAAATTTATTGAAGAAGAATATGAAGATGGCTTTAACGGTGGCAGTGTAAGCCTTGAAGCTTGGAATATAATGATTGCGGTGGCAACCACCGTTCATTCCTGTGAAGTAGGTCGCCAATCAACCATCAGCGGCCGAATGAACGAGGAAAGCAGTTCTTTTTCAGAAACCTGGCAGGTGCAGATTGATGGCGAAGTTCAGCCGGCGAATTTCCTGATGACACAGGCTGGCTGTAATGTCATTACGGGTGGTCTTGTCTATAGTGTGGAAACGCTATGGGCGCCGGGGATGCCAGTGTTTTCAGCGGTCATCAATGATGAAAAAGTAAGCGTTGAAGTTGAATATCTTTCAGACGGCTACCGTCTGACTTATGACGGGGCCAGTGAGGTTATATACGTCAGAAGCCAGAGAGAACAGGAACTGGCATCCTATATGATTGAAAAAGCCCCGGTTGATATGTCAAAATATCTGCAATGTCCAATGCCGGGCCTTGTCGTTTCAATTGATGTGGCCGAAGGCGAAGACGTAAAAGAAGGACAGAAGCTTTGTGTCATTGAGGCTATGAAAATGGAAAATATACTTTGTGCAGAACAGGATGGCAGAGTATCCAAAATTTCAGCAGTGGCAGGGGGAAGCCTTGCTGTTGACGAAATCATAATGGAATTTGAGTGATCCATGCTTGAGCCAGGTCATATAGCCCGCCGGCTATTGATCAGCGGTCGTGTCCAGGGGGTCTTTTTTCGGGACTGGACAGTCAGGCATGCCAGAGAGTTACATCTGGATGGCTGGGTCAGGAACAGAACAGATGGAACGGTAGAAGCTCTTTTTGTCGGGCCGGAAGATGTAGTGAATAAAATGATTAATTACTGTAGAAATGGGCCACCGAGATCAAAGGTGGACGGCATTGAAATTGCTGAAGCAATCGGGATTACCAAAAAAGGATTTTACCAGAAGCCAACGGTCAATATTCAGGAACGACGCGGTCATTAATTTTGGTTCTCAAAAATATCCGACCATGTATTTTTGAGTGCTGCATCCAGATCATTCATATTAACAGGCAGTCCGAGATCAACCAGTGATGTGACCCCGTGATCTGATATGCCGCAGGGGACAATGCCGCCATAATGGCTGAGATCCGGTTCAACGTTAATGCAAATTCCGTGAAAAGTGACCCATTTTCTTACCCTGACACCAATGGCGGCAATTTTGTCTTCGCGGCCCCCATCACGTTCAACCCAGACCCCAACCCGCCCTTCGCGTGTTTCGCCCTTAACATTAAACTGGGCCAAAGTATTGATCACCCATTTTTCAAGATTTGCGACAAACTGCCTTACATCGCGACCGCGCTTGTTTAAATCAAGCATTACATAAGCAACGCGCTGCCCGGGACCGTGGTAAGTATATTGTCCGCCACGCCCGGCATCATATACCGGAAAACGGTTAGGGGACAGCAGATCGGATATTTTGGAAGACGTTCCCGCCGTATAAAGCGGGGGATGCTCCACAAGCCAGACCAGTTCGCTTTCATTTCCCGCATGAATATCAGAAACACGCTTTTCCATAAAATCGACGGCCTGCTGATAATCGGTCAGGCCGCTGCTTATTTTCCATGTAATTTTATCTGAAGCCATGCTATTTATATCTTTGCAAAATTAACCAAAAAATAACTATAATGTTTCACTGTTGGTGGTATATATTTATATCACTCTCATGTGAAGTATAAAGGCTTATTAAATGTCACAAGCTATCGAAGATGTCGAAATTGAACTTACCGTCGTGCTCGGTCAGAGCCTGATGCCGGTAAAGCAACTCCTCAAATTAGGACGTGGTGCTGTCATCGAGCTTCAGGAACATTGTGACAGTCCGGTGAAAATTTATGCAAATGGTGAACTGATTGCCAAAGGTGAAATTATGGTTTCCGGCGAAAATATAGGGATTACGTTGCTTGAGGGTGTTAAGAGTTTTCGTGAACTTGGTTTTATAAAAAAATAGCTGTAAATGCATATTTCTATTGCACTTGTCTGTTTCATTTGATACTTCACCACAATTGATTTACCAAACTACGAAAATGCGGTCGTGGCGGAATTGGTAGACGCGCAGCGTTGAGGTCGCTGTGGGAGTTGATCCCGTGGAAGTTCGAGTCTTCTCGACCGCACCATTTTCATAAAAATATCTCATTTAAATGTCTTTGAAATAAGCTGACATCATTGTCTTCTTTTAAGGCGTGTTTCTCATTTTTCTTCAAGTCTTGCGTGTTTGTATGAAAACGTTATATAATAGCGCCTGGGCAATTTAATAGTATGAGTTTAAGTAAATATATTATGAGGAGTAACTGATGTTTCATCGGCTGGTTAATAAAACAATCTGTATCGTTCTGTTGAGTATTCTGGGTATAACCAGTGGACATGCAAAAGATATCTCAATAAATTATATAGCAAATTCAACGGTTCGTATTACCGATGGTGAACATGTTCTGTTCACAGATTTCCCATATGTTTCAGGCGCTTATGATTATATGCAATATACATATCCTTATTTTGTTGAACAGGATAATGATGTGACAACACTGATATCCAATCGTCTGACGGATCATTTTGATCCGGAAGTCTTTTTAACGTTGGGCTGGAAAATTATTGCACCGGCAGAAGTGGTTGGTGACTTGCAGAAACGTTACCTGGCCCTTAAAGAAGAAAGAGACAGAGTCGTTGCCGATTTAAAAAGAAATCAGGAAATTGATCAGGCAATCAATCCGGGTTCAGTGGTAAATATCACGCTGCCGGATCCGATCCTTGAGCCAAAAACATCAGTGGTTGAAGAAAATATGCTTTTTGGCCCGATGCAAATCACCGCTATTAAAACGCCGTCTGCACAGACTGAACATTATTCTTATCTGGTGGAATGGGGCGGAAGAAAGCTTTACTTCAGTGGCGATACTGGTGATGTAAAGCATCTGGCGACTCTGCCGGAAACAGATATCGCATTCCTGTCACCATGGCTTTTTGAAAATGCCAGAAAAGAAAATGCACTGCCAAAAACAAAGAAACTGGTGATATATCATCATAAAGATGCTGAAATTATTCCCAATTGTTTCAATTGTGTTGTGCCGCAAAAAGGCGAATATATCCCGTTTGAGTAGCATTAAGCGCTATTTAACGTAAAAAAAATTTTTTGTTGTTGCGTTGAGGCGTGATTTATTCTTTCATGGTATCCGAAAAAACAAATCAAATTTTGTGGGAGATGTCATGATTAATTTAGGAATAAAGTCCCCTATGTTAAAGGGAATGGTCTGTGCTGCGGCACTTTTGCTTGTCGCCTGTAGCGAGCAGGGTGGAAGCAGTTCTGCTGATGCGGAAAAAGATAATAGTGTTGAAGCTATTCATAAGCGGGTCGTCACGCTTGATACACACGTTGATATTCACGAGGATATGACGTTTGATCCGGTATATGATCCAGGCACTGACACACCACAGCAGGTTGATCTGGGCAAAATGGAAGCGGGCGGGCTTGATGCAGCATTTTTCATTGTTTATGTCGGACAGGGACCAAGGGACGAGGCAGGCAATGCTATGTCGAAAGAAAAAGCTCTTCGTAAATTCAGCGCTATCCACAGAATGACAGAGTTTTATCCGGAACGTATCGGTTTTGCCTATACGCCAGATGAGTTTGAACAGATTGCCGCTAGCGGGCGTAAGGTAGCCTCAATCGGTATCGAAAATGGTTATGTTATTGGTAAAGACCTGTCTTTGATTGAAGACTTTCATAACCGCGGCGCCCGCTATATGACATTGGCTCATAATGGCCATAATGATATCTGTGACAGTGCCCAGCCATTGGCACGTCTGGACGATGTTCCTGAAGAGCATGGTGGTGTTAGCGAATATGGCTATAAAGTCATCGATGAAATGAATCGTGTTGGCATGATGGTCGATATTTCACATGTGTCTTTCAATTGTATGATGCAGGCAACAAAATATTCAAAAGCCCCGGTTATTGCTTCTCACTCAGGAGTATGGGCGTTATCCAAGCATGTAAGAAATCTGAATGATGAGCAGCTTAAGGCACTTGCCGCATCTGGCGGCGTTGTTCAAATCGTTGGTCTTGATGAATTTGTAAAATATTATCCTGAGAAGCAGCCGGAAGTTGATGCATTACGTGCCTCTGTCGTTGCGGCGAATGGCGGAACAGAATGGGATTCTGAAATATATGGAAAAGATCCCGCATATTTGGCAGGCATGGAAGAATTAAATAAAAAATACCCGCCAGCCAATGTGAAGGATTTTGTTGATCATATAGACTATGCCGTAAAATTAATCGGGATCGATCATGTTGGCATTTCATCTGATTTTGATGGCGGCGGTGGTCTTAACGGGTGGAACAATGCTGCTGAAACTATGAATGTCACAAAAGAACTGGTGACTCGTGGTTACACAGAAGAAGAAATTGCAAAAATCTGGAGCGGTAATACAGTCGCGCTTTGGCGGCGGGTCAATGCTGTTGCCGATCAGTTGCAGGGTAAATAAAAAAGTATAGTTAAACCGATTTTTTAATTCCAAAAGACTCCGGTAGCGGTTCTGCGCTATCGGGGTGTTATGGTTTGCATATTTTGACTTAAGGGGAAAATAATGAATGTATTTAAGCTAATTACAACAGGCATGTTGATCACATTTGCCTTTATTCTTACGAGCTGTTCGCAACAATCAGGGGAAAGTTCCAAAGAAGCCAAAGTTATGGATCAGGATGAGATTGTAGCCGGTATTCATAAACGGGTAATGACGTTGGATACTCATGTTGATATTAACGAAGATATGACATTTGATCCTAAATATGACCCGGGAACGAGGACCGGGCAGCAGGTGGATCTGGTCAAAATGGATGAAGGTGGACTGGATGCAGCATTTTTTATCGTTTATATGGGACAAACCAAAAGAACCGAAGAAGGTTATGCAGAAGCCAAGAGAATTGCGCTAAGGAAGTTTGATGCTATTCACAGAATGGTAGAAATGTATCCTGATCAAATTGGATTTGCCTATACAACTGAACAGGCCAGAGAAATATACAAATCAGGGCGAAAAGTTGCTATGATTGGTATCGAAAATGGATATGCCATTGGCAAGGATTTATCACTAATTGAAGATTATTATAACCGCGGCGCCAGATATATGACGTTGGCCCATAATGGCCATAATGATATTTGTGACAGTGCCCAACCACAGGAAAGCCTGGGTGATGGCCCTGAAGAACATGGTGGTGTCAGTGAATTTGGCTATAAAGTCATTGATGAAATGAACCGTGTTGGCATGATGGTTGATATTTCCCATGTATCTTTTAACTGCATGATGCAGGCAACAAAATATACAAAAGTTCCGCCGATTGCCTCTCATTCCGGTGTCTATGCCCTGGCACAGCATGTGCGCAATATGACAGATGAACAGATGATTGCTCTTGCTGATGCCGGCGGTGTTATGCAGGTGGTCGCCTATAGTGATTATGTTAAATTTTATCCGGAAGCGGCATCTGTGAGGGCTAAAATGCTTCAGGAAGTCGCCGAAAAACTCGGCGATGATAAATTTGATTTTAAAAAGCATATGGGCACACCTGAATTTGCGGAAGCCTATAAGAAATATCTTGAACTATTCCCGCCTGGAACAGTGGAAGAATATGTGGACCACATCGATTATGCTGTAAATTTAATAGGTATTGATCATGTTGGTATTGCGTCTGATTTTGATGGGGGTGGCGGCATAACCGGCTGGAACAATGCCTCAGAAACCATGAATGTTACCAAAGAGCTGGTCAAGCGCGGATATACCGAAGAGCAGATCGCTAAAATCTGGAGCGGAAACACACTAGCCCTTTGGGAACGTGTTAATGAAGCAACCGCAAAATTAAATATGAAAAATTAGTCATTTCAAATCCCCTTATATAGGCTCTGCCTGTAAGGGGGATTTGCTTTGAGGGGAGAGTGAAATGAAAAAAATCATTAAATTGGGTATATTGTTTTTTGCGTATCTATTGCCTGTGCAGGTTTTTGCACAGAATGACGGTTTAAAAATATACATTTCTGTTGATTTGGAAGGAATAGCTGGAACTGTAACAGGTGAGCAGCTTGGACCAACCGGATTTGAATATGAGCGCTTTCGCAAATTTGCAACCGCTGAGACCGTCGCAGCTGTTGAAGCAGCGTTTGAGGCCGGCGCAACTGAGGTTCTCGTTAGTGATTCTCATGGAAATGGTCAGAATTTGCTCATTGAAGAATTTCCTGAAAATGTCAAAGTGGTCAGATCATGGCCCCGTAAGCTTGGCATGATGCAGGGGATTGAGGAAGGTGGCTTCGATGGCGCTATTTATATTGGATATCATTCAAGCACCAATAATATGAAAGGCGTACGTGCCCATACCAAATCAAGTGCAGACCTGACAGGTCTTAAACTGAACGGCAAAATTGCCAGCGAAGGCTATTTTAACGCCGCCATAGCCGGTGAGTTTGGTGTGCCGATTATCATGGTGTCCGGTGATGAGGATGCTGTCAACGAAGTCAGGGATGAGGTTGGCGATATGGAAGGGGCCGTTGTTAAATGGGGCTACAGCTTCCATGCGGCAAAATCACTTCATCCTGCTGCTTCGCGTAAACTGATTGCAGAAAAGGTAAAAGCAGCCATCGCCCGTATTGAGGATTTTAAGCCCCTGAAACTTAAAGGTCCAATCACTATGGATATGAGCTTTAAAAATTATCGTGTCAGTGAGATGCTTGCTTATCTGCCTCAATTTGAACGAATTGATAGTCATACTATCCGTTATGTCGGACCGGATATGATTGATGTATCTACCATTGCGACATTTATAACAGGGTATAGTCTGGAGCTGGCACCATAATGAGCGCATATTTAATTCTGGATGTGGATATTCACGATCCTGTTAAATATAAGGAATATATGCTAAAGGCCAAGCCGCTGGTTGAAAAATATGGTGGAAAATACCATGTGCGCGGTGGACCTTTTGTGGTCATGGATGGTGATTGGCAGCCAACGCGACTTGTGGTCATTGAATTTCCGGATATGGAAACCGCCAAAGCAATGTATACAGGTGAGGAATATGCGCCGATTAAGGCAATCAGGCATTCCTGCAGTACAGGGCATACGGTCATTGTGGATGGACAATAAGGTACAGGAAAAAGATGTTTAAAAAAATTACATTCGTATTATTTTTGTTTTTGTCCGCCTGTGCCACACCTTCACAGGATGCACGCATTGAGATTTTTCCTAAAGTTAATCCTTCTGAAATAGGAATGGGAACGACATTGGCCATTACGGTCGATGATGCCCGATCAACAGGTGTGATTGGAACCATGGGCAAAGAAAGCCAGATTGTCACCAGTCAGGATCTGGCTGAGGTTATAGGATTATCTCTTGTTGACAGCTTTTCAAAACAGGGCTTTACAGTTAGTTCGGCAAGTGATTCATCAGCTGTTAATATGGTGGTTTCCCTTGAAGATCTCAGCTACTCAAAAGACGGTAATCTGGTTACAACAGATGTGGAAACCAAATCAAGGATAAAAGTGGATGTCAGCAGCAAAGGGTTTATCCGTACCTATTCAAATTCTGAGGAAAGGACGGTTCCATTTTCATCAAATGAGGACACGAATAACTCACAGTTAAGGAGTATTCTTGAAAACCTTGTAGAGAAAATTGTTAATGACCAGGAGCTGATTGACGCTTTAAGACGTTAATTCATCACTGCTTTAAATGCGGCAAGGCATTTTTCTACATTTTCAATTCTTGCACTATGCCCCATCAGACCGACACGCCATACTTTCCCAGCAAGTGCCCCAAGCCCGGCGCCAATTTCCAGATTATGATCATTGAGCAGCTTCGCACGAATTGCCGCTTCATCTGTTATGTGGTCGGGAATAAGAATGGTATTAAGCTGCGGCAGGGCGTATTTCTCATCGACCAGATATTTGATCCCCATGGCATTAAATCCTTCACGTAGTTTTTGCGACATTTCTGTATGACGTTTCCAAGCATTTTCCAGACCTTCTTCATGAAGTATTAGCAGGCTTTCATGGAGAGCATAAATAGCATTAACGGGTGCAGTATGATGATAGGAACGTCCACCTTCGCCGTCCCAGTATCCCATGACAAGATTTAAATCCATAAACCAGCTTTGTACCGGTTTTTCGCGTTTCTTAATTTTCTCAATCGCCCGATCATTAAAACTTACCGGTGATATTCCCGGAGGGCAGGATAAACATTTTTGGGATCCTGAATAAATGGCGTCAATGCCCCATCCATCAACGTCCAGTTCAGATCCCCCAAGGGAGGTAACAGCATCGACAATGGTCAGGCAGTTATGAGTGCGGGCAATTTCGCATAATGTCTTGGTATCAGACGCGACTCCGGTGGATGTTTCTGCGGCGACAAAGGCGACTATTTTAACATCTGGATTGGCATTTAGCTCTGCTTCCACTTTATCGGTTGAAACCGGTTTACCCCATTCATCGTTAACGACAATTGCTTCACCGCCGCAGCGAATGACATTTTCAACCATGCGTGTTCCAAAAACACCATTTACACAGACAATGACCTTATCACCTTTTTCTACAAGATTGGCAAAACAGGTTTCCATGCCGGCAGAACCGGGGGCAGAAACCGGAAAAGTCAGTTTATTTTTGGTTTTAAAGGCATATCTAAGAAGTATTTTAATTTCATCCATCAATTTTTGAAATGCAGGGTCAAGGTGGCCGATGGTCGGACGGGACATTGCTTCAAGGACTCGTGGGGAAACGTCAGATGGGCCTGGCCCCATGAGAGTTCTTATTGGCGGGATGAATGACTTCATGCTTATTCGCTTTCTTTTAAATCATTAAAAATAATTTGAAACTTAAGTCATCTTTTCAAATATGAAAAGGATATATGTGGAAAAAGATAAACATTTTGTATAACCTCATGATCATAAAAGCTATAAAGCCTATAATTTTAAACCTATCAGGGGAATTTAATGAGCATTGCAAGCGAAAATAATTCAGGGGAAAATGAGTCACAGATGGAAGATGTGCGTCCTGTGTCACCTGAATTTGTTTCCGAAATTGTTCACGCGCTTGAAAATGAAGACAGAGAGCAAATTGACTTTCTGTTGGAGCCCCTGCATAGCGCCGATGTTGCGGACGTTTTTGAACAGCTTGATGATGCTGACCGCAAAATTCTGACGGCATTTATCGGTCCCAAAATGGAGCCTGATGTACTGTCCGAGCTTGATGCCAGTACGCTTGATGCTGTTCTCAACGAAATGGATAATGCCGACGTTGCCCGTGTCATCACGCAAATGGAAAGTGATGATGCGGTCCACGTGCTAGAAGATCTTGATCTTGTTGACCAGAGGGAAATTATTGATGCACTTCCGGATGAGGACAGGATTGCCATTGAAGAAGGTCTTTCCTATCCGGAGGAAAGTGCCGGACGGCTTCTGCAAAGAACGCTTGTGTCTGTTCCAGGGCGCTGGACGGTTGGTAAGGTAATTGATTATTTTAGAACCGACAAAGAGCTGCCGGATGAATTTTATGAAATTTTTGTCGTTGATCCAATGCATCATCCTATTGGTACGGTTGCTTTAAATAAAATTATCCGCAGCGGCAGGGACGTAAAAATCAGAGATATTATGGATGATGATCCGACAGTCGTGCCGGTCGAAATGGATCAGGAAGAGGTTGCCTATCTTTTCCGTCAATATGACTTAACCTCCATGGGAGTGGTGGACAGCAGTGGACGGTTGATCGGTATGATTACTGTCGATGACGTGGTTGATGTTATTGAAGAGGAAGCGGAAGAAGATTTGATGCGGATGGCCGGTATTCGTGATACGGACATTACGGAAGGTGTTCTGGAGGCTTCTAAAAACAGGGTCATCTGGTTGATTGTTAACCTGGGGACAGCAATATTGGCATCTGCAGTGATTTCGTTATTTGATGCAACTATCGAACAGATGGTTGCTCTTGCCGTATTGATGCCGATTGTGGCATCAATGGGTGGAAATGCAGGTACCCAAACCATGACAGTGACAGTCAGGGCAATTGCCACCCGGGATCTGACATCCAGCAACGTTCGCAGAATTATATTTCGGGAATTGCTCATTGCTCTTTTAAATGGGGCAATCATTGCTGCCATTATTGGCGGGCTTTGTTGGGTCTGGTTTAATAGTCCGGCGCTTGGCGGAGTTATGGGTATTGCGATGGTTGTTAATATTATCATGGCAGGTCTGGCAGGAATTCTGGTGCCGGTTACATTGGATAAGCTGGATATCGACCCGGCACTGGCGAGCAGCATTTTTGTTACAACGATTACCGATGTCGTTGGCTTCTTCGCTTTTCTCGGATTAGCGGCGGCAGTGCTTTTGTAATTATGACTATTCACATTATAAAATTATGTGTTGGTGTGGACAGTGTTGAGCATCTTATGGAACTGCGAAAAAACAACCCAAGATACCGAACCCTTGATTACCATTATCATATCACAAGATTTAAGCCGAAAAAGGCCGAGGAGATATTGGATGGCGGGTCAATTTATTGGGTGATTAAAGGCTTTATCCTGGCCCGGCAGCGGATTATCGGTTTTGAGGATGTTCAGACAGATCAGGGGGTAAAATGTATGATCAAAATGGACAAGAAAGTCCATCTGACAGAATGTCAGCCACGCAGAGCCTTTCAGGGGTGGCGATATTTTGAAGAAAATGCGGCACCTAAGGATGTATCTGAAAAGAGTGAAGTGGCAGAAATGCCAATGGAGCTAAAAAATGATCTTAAGACTCTGGGGTTACTCTGAGTTCTTCATAAGGGGTTTTTTGAAGCCTGGCCTTATCAAATGCCCGCATGTTGTTGCTGTTCATAATATTGTTGAGGTTATCAATATATTCAAAGCCCAGCTCAGAGTAATAAAGTAATGTAAATAACAAATCTTCATTGACTTTAATCTGGTCTGTTGATGGAAATTTACTTCTTTCCATTCTGAAATCTTTATAGGCAGGATGTGTATTCAAATTTAGGGCATAGCTTTCTACTGCGCTGATAAGACTATTAAATTTTCTTATACTATGAGATTCGCCTTGTTCTCTTTCCAATGGGACCACGCCTTTTTCATCATTCCATGTCCATTGCCCATAGAGAGCGTTGGCATCCTGGGCAAATCGGGACGTTCCCCAGCCAGTTTCAATAGCGGACTGTGCAAGCGCCAGTGATGGGGGGATTATGTTCATACGTGAATAAAGCTCATTAATATCAAACTCATCCATACGGTAACGAATCATTTTACGTCTTAGCCAGTAAAGTTCATCCAGTGATGCATCACCATTAAGTTCAATGGACTTCATAATTTCAATCAGTCTGCTCCGCTCATAACGGATAAACTGATTTACTTTCAAAATTGGGGGCAAAAGTGATTCAATGAACAATCTTTTTTTATCTTTAAGGTCATCTAATTTCGTCAGTTCACGGGGCAATTTTTTCAAAAATAAATTGGGAACAGTTGATTTCCCTTTTCTAATTTCATCCAGATTATAACCATAGGCTGCGAATCTCTTTATGACATTCTCACCGTCTTCAATGTTAATTTGATCGACCAAAGAGACCGTGGAGAAGCTTTTTCTGCTCTGATTCACCTCATATACCGAAATATACACAGGTAAATAGACAAAAGCGGCAATCAAAAACAAAAAAAATAATGCTTTTTTGCCAAAAGATGAAGATTCTCGTCGTAAGCTACTAGCCATATATATCCTAAACGGGTAAATTGATGCCCTTGCGGATGTATAATAATATAGTGAGTTTCCAATTGCCAGATTTTTAGATATTTGGGATTTAGGTCTAAAAAACAATACCTGGCAGGGGAGTGGAGAAGGAAATGCCGAAAAATAATAACAGGGCACATATAATTGTTGTTGGCAATGAGAAGGGTGGCTCAGGAAAATCAACAACAGCAATGCATATAGTTGTCAGTTTGATGAAAAGAAATTTTAATGTTTCTGTTGTCGACCTTGATGCACGACAAAAATCTTTGTCGCGTTATCTGGAAAACAGATTAAATTATGCCACGAAACATGATCTGAAGTTATCAATTCCGGATGTATATATATTGTCGCGCTCAATGCAGGGCGATATTGACAATATGATGTTTGAAGATACGAAAAACTTTTCAGAACTGATGGAAGAATTGCATAAAGACTCTGATTTTATTCTTATTGATTGTCCGGGAACGGATTCTAACCTTTCACGTTTGGCCCATAGTGTCGCCGATACCCTGATTACCCCGATTAATGACAGTTTTGTCGATCTAGACCTTCTGGCAAGTGTCAACCCTGATACGTTTAAAGTCGACAAGCTTAGTCATTACAGTGAGATGGTATGGGACGCCCGTAAGCATAGGGCTATGACGGACCGGGGGACGATTGACTGGGTTGTGATGCGAAACAGAACATCATCACTGGATGCCATCAATAAAAGACGTGTTAATAATGCACTGAAAGAACTCCAAAAAAGAATTTCATTCAGATATATTCAGGGGCTTGGAGAGAGGGTTATATACCGTGAGTTGTTTCCAAGAGGCTTAACCCTTGTTGATATGCGTGATACTGATGAAAAAGTGACGATGTCTCATATAGCCGCCAGACAGGAAATAAGACGATTGATGAATGATTTGAAACTTCCTGGCTGGCAGGAAGAGGTTGTCGAGAAAAAGAGACAGGGTGTTGGGTTTTAATGCCTTATTTGATAATAATTATAGGCGCAGTTATCTTATATTTTGCGCTTTCTAATTACCTGAAGAACCAACCTGAAAAATTTAATGAAATGTTCGGCAAAATTCTTGCCATAGCATTGGGTGTTGCCGGTTTTCTTATTCTGATTAAGGGAAATATTGCCGTGGGTGGTGTATTGGCGACAGCTGCCGTTCTATCATGGCAGGGATCTTTATGGTCATATTTACGCTCGAAGGCAGATGAACAGGTTGCTGCACCGAAGCAGCCCATGAATAGTATGACCCGTCAACAAGCACTTGAAATTCTTGAACTGTCAGGTGATCCGAGCGATGAAGAAATCAAAGCAGCACATCATAGAATAATGAAAAAAATACATCCTGATCAGGGTGGATCTGGTTATTTTGCAGCGCAGCTTAATCAGGCGAAAGACTTCCTGCTGAAAAAATAAAATAAGGACGAATTATGCCAGTCAAGCATCAATTTAATAATACAATTTTACGCGAATATGACATCAGAGGTGTTGTAGGGGACACTTTAAAAGAGAGCGATGCAGAAGCTCTTGGTCGTGCATTCGGTACATTAATTATCCGTAATGGCGGACAGAAAATTTGCTTGGGCTATGATGGCAGACTGAGTTCACCAAGTATGGAAAAGGCAATTTTGAAAGGGCTTCTTTCAACGGGTCTGGATGTCATTAAAATTGGCCTTGGTCCTTCACCAATGCTTTATTTTTCTGTTTATGAGCTTGATGCAGATGGCGGCATTATGATTACCGGATCTCACAATCCACCCGATTATAATGGGTTTAAAATGATGATTGGGAAAGGGGGATGCTATGGTGAGACAATTAAGCAATTAGGGCGTCTCAGTGCAGAGGGGGACCTGGAAGAAGGACAGGGAACAGCAAAGGAAGTTGATATATTTGATCGTTATATTAATCGCATGCTCAAAGATGTCGATATGGATGCCATGAAACGGGCCAATTTAACAATCGGCTGGGATGCCGGTAATGGTGCCGCAGGCAATGTCATTGCGGCATTAACCAAAAAAATTCCGGGTAAGCATATCCTGCTGAATGAAAAGGTGGATGGGACGTTTCCGGCACATCACCCTGACCCGACCGTTGCTGAAAACCTGGTGCAGCTGCAGGAGGCGATTGCCGCAGAGAAAATGGACGCTGGGCTGGCTTTTGACGGGGATGGTGATCGGATCGGGGCACTTGATCAGGACGGTGAAATCGTATGGGGCGATCAGATGCTTGCCATATTGGCAGAAGATGTGCTTCTAGATTTGCCTGGGTCGAAAATAATTGCCGATGTAAAATGCAGCCAGGTATTGTTTGACCAGATTAAGTCTTTGGGCGGTGTTCCGGTCATGTGGAAAACTGGACATTCACTGATAAAAAGCAAAATGGTTGAGCTAAATGCCCCACTTGCCGGTGAAATGAGCGGGCATATTTTCTTCAAACACAAATATTATGGTTTTGATGATGCCGTCTATGTGGGATTAAGACTGCTGAATAAAATCGTAAATACGAAAGGTGGTCTAGGCGCGCTTAGAAGAAAGCTTCCGGCCGTTGTTAATACACCTGAGCTCAGAATTGAATGCGAAGAAGGAAGACCATTTGCCGTCGTCGCTGAAATACTGGAGCGGCTTAAGAAAACCGATGCCAATGTTAACGATCTTGATGGTGCCAGAGTGCTGACAGATGATGGATGGTGGCTGATCAGGGCGTCCAATACCCAAAGTGTCATTGTTGCCCGTTGTGAAGCAAAGGATAGTGAAGCTCTCGCGCGGGTTTTTGCGGCACTGTCTGAGCAGCTCGTTTTAAGTGGGGTTCAGCCTCCTGCATTTCCATAAACCAATATATTCACTGTTATATTTTTATTATTAATGAATTATGATATGATTAATTCAAATGGAATATACTTGGTTTTTAGAAGAAAATTTTTAAAGAAAATGTAAGGTTACCCCTTTAAAATTGAAATAAAAATTTTATCTTAAGAAGGTAAAATTATTTTAGATTATATGGCATGGAAATGAGTAAACAGGACAAGGATAATAATGGTGATGTGGACGGGGCAGTCATCACCCAGACCAGATCCAAAACCAAAAAACCGTCGATGTATAAGGTTCTCATGCTTAATGATGATTATACGCCGATGGATTTTGTTGTTCATGTCTTACAGAAATTTTTTAAAATGCCTGAACCGCAAGCAATGAGAGTTATGTTGCAGGTTCATCAGCAGGGAATTGGTGTTTGTGGTGTTTTCAGTTTTGAAATCGCTGAAAGTAAAGTTCGTCAGGTCGTTGACTATGCACGAAAATATGAACATCCGCTCCAATGTACCCTGGAAAAAGATTAAGCCAAGGAGAGTTAAGTGCCTACATTTTCGCCAAATTTGGAACATACTCTGCACCGAAGTGTAGCGGAGGCTAATAAAAGAAACCATGAGTTTGCTACTCTGGAGCATCTGCTGCTCGGCTTGCTGGATGATCAGGATGCTGTTGCCGTGCTTCGGGCATGTGATGTAAATATTGCACAACTCCGTGCCGAGCTTAAGGCGTATCTGGATCAGGAACTGGAGAATATCACGGATGACACCAGTCTTGATGCTACGCCTACCGCAGGTTTCCAGCGTGTGATCCAACGGTCCATCCTTCATGTACAAAGCAGCGGACGTGAAGAAGTCAACGGCAGTAATGTTTTGGTGGCTCTGTTTTCAGAACGTGAAAGTCATGCCGTATATTATCTGCAGCAACATGAAGTATCACGACTTGATGTTGTAAATTATATATCGCACGGGCTGGCAAAGTCGGATGCACCATCGTCAAATGAAAATAATGAGGCAGGAGCCGAGGGTGAAGAAAGTGAAGGCCGGGAAGGTGGTACTAAATCTGCCCTTGAGAAATACTGTATAAATCTTAATGAAAGAGCGCGCGAAGGAAAGATAGATCCATTGATTGGCAGAGTTTCTGAAGTTGAAAGAACAATTCAGATATTATGCCGCCGTTCAAAAAATAATCCTCTTTATGTGGGCGATCCCGGTGTTGGTAAGACAGCGATTGCCGAAGGGCTTGCCTTGCGGATTGTGAAAAAAGAAGTGCCGGAAGTTCTCCATAATGCAACAATTTACAGCCTTGAAATGGGAACTATTTTGGCGGGCACACGCTTCCGAGGTGACTTTGAGGAACGCATTAAAGCTGTGATTAAGGAAATAGAGGAGAAAGAAGGCTCCATTCTTTTCATTGATGAGCTGCATACAATTATCGGTGCAGGGGCAACCGGGGGCGGCGCAATGGATGCGTCTAACCTGTTAAAACCGGCCCTTTCCAAAGGGGCACTGCGCTGTATCGGCTCGACCACCTATAAAGAATACAGATCCTATATAGAAAAAGACCGGGCTTTGCTACGTCGTTTCCAGAAAATCGACGTTGTTGAGCCTACAGCACAGGAAACTAAGGATATTCTTAAAGGTCTTAGAAAATATTTCGAAGAGCATCATAACGTTAAATATAGTGATGAAGTGATAGAAGCGGCAGTAGATTTATCCGTGCGCCATATTAATGAAAGAAAATTGCCTGATAAAGCAATTGATGTCATTGATGAAGTTGGTGCTTCGCAGATGCTTCTTCCCGAAGCGGACAGGTCAGAAAATATTACAGTTGCCGATGTTGAAAATGTCGTCTCGAAAATGGCAAGAATACCGCCTAAAAGTGTTTCAAAAGATGACAAATCAATTCTTAAAACACTTTCAAAAGATCTGAAACGGGTAGTATTCGGTCAGGATAAGGCTATTGAAGTCCTTGCCGATGCCATTAAGTTATCCCGTGCCGGACTTCGCGAGACGGACAAACCGATTGGCTGTTATCTGTTCAGCGGCCCGACAGGCGTTGGTAAGACAGAAGTTGCCAAGCAACTTGCAAGTCTGCTGGGGGTTGAAATCGAACGATTTGATATGTCTGAATATATGGAGAGACATACTATATCCCGTCTGATTGGCGCGCCTCCAGGATATGTAGGATATGATCAGGGTGGCCTTTTGACCGACGCCATTGATAAAACACCACATTGCGTATTATTGCTTGATGAGATCGAAAAGGCTCATCAGGATATCTATAATATTCTGCTGCAGGTTATGGATCATGGAACATTAACGGACAGCAACGGTAAAAAAATTGATTTCAGAAATGTTATCCTGATTATGACAACCAATGCAGGAGCGGCAGAACTCAGCAAGGAAGTTATCGGCTTCGGGCGATCAGATCAGTCAGGTGCCGATGAAGAAGCGATTAAAAAACTTTTCACGCCTGAATTTAGAAACAGGCTGGATGCCATTGTGCCCTTTTCTTCACTTCCTCCTGCCGTTATCGAAAAAGTGGTTGAGAAATTTATACTTGAACTTGAAATGCAGCTTGAGGATCGCGGTGTTCATATCAGGATTTCTCCCGCTGCCAAAGCTTTTATCGCCGATAAGGGATATGACAAGCATTTCGGTGCAAGACCGCTTAAGCGGGTAATACAGGAAGAAATTAAGAGACCTCTGGCGGATGAGCTATTATTCGGTCGTCTGGTAGAAGGTGGTGAAGTTAAGATCGGTTTTAAAGATAAGAAAATCACCCTTGATATTGAGCCGGGAAAAAGTCTTCCTAAACCTAAAGCAAAGAAGAGTAAAAAGGAAAAACAGCCAGTAAAGTAATTATGTTTATTTAACGTATTTTCTTAAATTCAGCTTAAATTCATCTGCCCTATTGTATAATTCGTCAATAGCAATAATTTACAGGTGATAAAATGTTGAAAAAATTACTTTTTACTGGAATTGTTTTCGCGATTGGTACCTCCGTTGCCGTTTCTGAAACCAACGAAGAACGTTTCGCCAAAGAAATGGAAAAATATAAGCAGACTGGTGAATTTAAGAACTGTATAATAAATAGCCAAATTAGAAGAACCCGCGTACTTGATGATATTCACATCATTTTTGAAATGGATGGTAACAAGGTCTATTTGAATACATTGGATAGCAAATGTCCAAATCTTGGATTTGAAAGAAGTATAAAATATACTTCTCATGGTAATCAATTATGCAGCACAGATGTCATAAATGTATTGAGGCCACATGATACAGGTGCACCTTGCTTTTTGGGCAAATTTGAAACATTAGAAAAGTTGCCAAGAAAAGATGACTAAGCCATAAAACAACCATACTTTTTCTTATAATTGAAGATTGTAATAAGTGCGCAGAAAAATCATTTAGTGTGAATGATTGGTTATGGAAAACAGTTTATGTATTGCTTAGTTAAACAGGAAAGGAAAATAGCATGAAAAAAATGTTACTCCCATTAGTTACAACTTTTGTCCTGACTACTACATGGGCTTTGGCAGGTGAGATCACCGCGATTGAGGCGGCAAAAGAAAAGCTTGATAAATATATTCCGACGGGTGAGTTCGAGAAATGTATAAATCAAAGCGAAATTAAGAATGCGACAATTATTGATGACACGAGAATTCTTTTTGAACTTCGCAATAATAAAACCTATCTGAATACTTTGGATGGTGTTTGTAGTCGTCTTGGTACAAACCGTCAGTTTTCATATCCTTCTAACAGAGGGAAAATCTGCAATACAGATTTTATAACTACGGAGCGGGGTCCTTGCGGGCTGGGCGAATTTGAACTACTCAATGAAAAGCCAGCTTCCTGAGCTGACTAATCGTTCACTCTTTTAAAGGGTGTAAATTCACGTAAAAATTCTATTTCTCGGCCGACAGCTTTTCGCTCCTGGTCGAGAAATTTTTTTACGGCAACCCGGAATGATGGATTTTCGATCCAATGCATGCTGTTGGTCGGGCAAGGAATATAACCGCGGGCAATTTTATGTTCTCCTTGTGCCCCTGCTTCTACTTTTGAAAGTTTGTTTTCTATGGCAAAGTCTATTGCCTGATAATAGCAAAGCTCAAAATGTAGAAATTTGTGATATTCTGTCGCTCCCCAATAGCGGCCATAAAGTGTATTTTTTCCCATAAGGTTTAAGGCGCCAGCGATATATCTCCCATTTCTTTTGGCCATTATAAGAAGAAGATTATTTGGTATTTTTTCGCTTAGTAGTGAAAAGAATTTTCTATTGAGATATGGTCTTCCCCATTTTCTGTTCGCGGTATTCATATAAAATTCAAAATAATAGTCCCAGTGATGCTCAGCAATCTGATCGCCGCTTATCCATTCAATTTCAAGGCCGGCATCAAGCGCTTTTAGTCTTTCTTTCTGAATATTTTTGCGTTTGCGTGACGATAAGTTCGACAAAAAATCATCAAAATTTTTATAACCATCATTAAGCCAGTGAAATTGTTGATCCTGCCGATGAAGCAGCTGACGTGCCGTCATGACGTCAAAATCCACATCATTGATAAAAGTAAAGTGAATTGATGAAATATGATGATTTTGTGCATGATTAATAGCGGCATCAAGCAGCATTAATTTATGCTCGAAATTTTGACTAAGCAGGCGAGGGCCGGTAACCGGACTAAACGGGATTGAGGATTGCAGCTTGGGGTAATAATGGCCACCGGCCTGCTCAAAAGCATTGGCCCAGCCGTGGTCAAAAACATATTCCCCTTGTGAATGACTTTTAAGGTAAAGGGGCATGGTTCCGTGAATTTTGCCTTTTTCTTCCAATATTACATGCTGTGGCAGCCAACCGGTTTCGGCGGTCACACAACCACTTTTCTCCAGTGCTGAAAGAAAGCCGTGTGAGCAAAATGGGTTAAGTCCGTCATCTGCCGAGGTTGCACATCTATTCCAGTCTTTTTCTGAAACATCATTAATTGATTCAATTATTCGACTTCTCAACATCTGGCTATAATTCAAAAATGATATTGTCCGTATTGTCTTTTGCCTTGATACGCTCTTCTTCGGATCTAACCGTCCATGTGAGAACAGGAATATTATGTTCCCGACAATAACGGGTCACTTTATTGGGCAGGATACGTATATCGTAGGCAATAAAGTCAACGTCCAGGCTTTTAATCAGACGTAATTGTTTGTCTGGGTTTAAATACTCTTTTGGCAATTCCCCATCATCAATCGTTGTTGCTACCAATCCTCTTGGGACACCGGGATAATAGGCCTTAAAATATTTTATAATTTCGGGATAAAAAGACATAATGGCAATGTCATCAGGGTAGAATTTGATATCGTTCCAGACGGCTTCGGCTATTTCATGAAAATGTCCCTGATCACCTTTTATTTCAATTAGAATTCGGGTTTTGGCACCAATTTGCGAAAGCACATACTGTAATGTTAGAATGATATCATTGCTATTGGATAACTTAATTTTTGAAAGCTCATCCGCGCTATAGTCAATGGTGTTCCCGGCATGGGTTGTCAATCGGCCTAATTCAGTATCATGGAACACCATGGCAATATTATCACGGCTGAGCAGCACATCGAGTTCTATTCCAAACCCCCGTTCTGCTGCTTCTTTAAATGCAGATAAACTATTTTCCACATAACCGGTCCTAGAGCCATGGAGTCCTCTATGGGCATATGATGTTTTTGCGAGCCAGCTTTCCGTCATGAAATTTCGACAAGCGCATCAATTTCAACCGGGACGTTAAGCGGAAGGGCATTGGTGCCAACGGCGGAGCGGGAATGTTTTCCCTTATCACCGAACACTTCCACCATAAGGTCTGATGCGCCGTTAATAATAGCTGGCTGACCTGGGAAACTGTCAGTGCAATTTACGAAACCACCTAATTTTACAATACGCTTAACTCTGTTTAAATCACCACCAACAGCAGCATTAATCTGAGATATAATATTTATGGCACATAAACGGGCGGCTTTTGCCGCATCTTCTGCTGTTACTTCCTGGCCGACTTTTCCCACATAGGGAAGTTTGCCATTTCCATCAAGTGGCAATTGTCCTGAAACAGAAAGCAGGTTTCCTGCCTGTACGAATGTTACATAATTTGCAACAGGAGCCACGGGCGTTGGTAAAGTAATCCCCAGTTTTTCTAAATTTTCTTTTGGTGAAGTGCTCATAATCTCTCCGACATTTAATTAGTAATATTGACAAGAGACTACGACTTTTTGACCCATAAGAAAAGGAGATTGATTTAACTTATCCGATATTTATTCTGACTTTGACGGCGTTTGCGCTTATTTAAATACATAGCCTTGTCAGCTTTTTCCAGGACGTCTTCAAGCATACTTGTTTCATCAATTACTGAAAAACCTATACTAGCGGATGTCTGAATCTTTTCTCCGTTATGATTTACAGTAATTTTTCTTAAATTATGTCGAATATGACCCACTCGTTCCTTACCCTTTTTAATGTCACAATTGGTCAGTAATAAGCCAAATTCATCACCTGCCAGACGAGCCGCATAATCGGTTTGGCGGATTGATACATTTAGTACTTCACTAACCTGCTTCAGCATAATATCGCCTGTATTATGTCCAAATGTGTCATTAATTGATTTAAAGCGGTCCAGATCGATATAGGCAAATAGACTTTTTTCCCCATATCTTTTCGCTCTGGCAATAGCATGACTAATTTCATTTTCAAAACCGTGTCGGTTTAAAAGACCGGTCAGAAGGTCCGTGGCCGCCATAGATTCAAGATTTGAAATATATTGTTTTTGCTCGGCAATTGTTTGTTCTGCCGCTGCGGCATAATCAAGGATTTCAGAAAGTGCTTTCCAGTTTTTTAAAGTCAGTCCGTCAGCAGACTGATGAAATTTTTTGATCAGTTCTGATGCTTTTTCGCTTACCTTAAATGTTGAATGCTCAAGCTGATAGCCCTGTTTATAAGTCAATATATTCATGTTACGTCCTTTATTAATAAACTAACTTATTCACTATGAAGCAAAATTTATGCCACGATGTAACATATTGAAATATAAAGATAAAATGTCAAATTTCCTGATGATTTAATAATAGTGGAAATTCTTGCCTGCCTTTGCCGGGCAAAATAATCTGAAACATGGTAAATGAATGGTAAATGGTATCAGGTAAACTTACGGCCTTTGTTAATAATATCATTGCCAAAACGCTGCCTTATTTTATCAATGGCGCGTTCGGTTTTAATTTTATTTTCCTTAGCTGGATCAAGGAGGTCCGGAAGATCGGAAAATTCTTCATTGGCAAAGTTGGAAACACCAATTCCGATCAGTCTGTATTCAAGCCCGTTACATTCAGGCTTTAACAAATATTTCCCATGTGTATAAAGAATTTCTGCCATTTGCGTCGGAACATCCAGCGTTACTGAGCGGCTGACTGTTCTGAAATTGGCTGTTTTTAATTTCAGATGAATTGTTTTTGCTGATAAATGCTGGTTTTTCAGTCGTGCGGAGAGTTTTTCACAAAGTGACCACAGATATTTTTTAAGTATATCATAGTCAGAAATATCCTTTTCAAGCGTTGTCTCATTTGAAACGCTTTTGATTTTTTGCGATGGGGTTACAGTTCTTGTATCTTCCCCCCTAGAAAAATAATAAAGCCGTTCTCCCATCGCCCCATAGTCATTTATCAGTTTTTTCAGATCCATATTTTGTAACTGACCAATCTGGCTGATACCCGCACGATTCATTTTATTATTTAGCACCTTACCAACGCCCCAAATTTTACTTATCGGCTGTTTGGCAAGAAATGATTTTGCCTCCCTTCTGCCAATAACTGAAAAGCCGCTCGGCTTATCAAGATCGGAAGCAAGTTTAGCCAGAAATTTATTATAACTGAGCCCGACCGAAACAGTGATGCCAATTTCATCTGCTATTCTGGTTGCTGTTCTGCTTAATAATTTTGCAGCGGACAGGCCATGAAGTTTCTCAGTTCCGCCAAGATCTAGAAATGCTTCATCAATGGAAATCGGCTCAATGGCAGGAGTAAGTTCATCAAATATTTCCCTGACCTGACGGCTTACATCTGAATATTTCTTCATATTAGGGGGGAGTATAATGGCGTTTGGACAGAGTTTCTTTGCCTGAAACATTGGCATCGCGGATTTTACCCCATATGTCCTGGCTATGTAACAGCATGTTGAAACGACTCCTCTTTTGCCACCACCGATAATCAGCGGTTTGGCGCTGAGAGTAGGATCGTCCCTTTTTTCAATGCTGGCATAAAATGCATCGCAGTCTATGTGGGCAATTGTTAAATTATGAAGTTCGGAATGGGTGATAAGTCGTGGGCTTGAACATTTTGGACATTTGGTGATCTTGGCATCAATGGAAATATCGCTCAGGCAATCGCGGCAAAAGCAGGAAATTGAATTGGTGCCGGTATTGTCCATTTTTAAAACAAATCTGCCCCCGGGAATAACCTGCGTGCTTTTTGAATGTCTGTTGGGTCAACTTCGTAAACTTCGGAGAATTCAAGTAGATATTTTTCATTTTGCATCAGATAGTCGAGGACACTTCCCAAAATTGAGGGCATTTCATCAGGATTTTCAGTGTTTTTTTTGAGCTGGTAAATATCAGTACCCGTTAAGTTCAGATAGCCGGCAAGATATTTTTCATCGGCAGCAATGAACGAGAGGCAGTTAATGGCAATAATTTCGGCTCTATCTTTATCCATGCTTCTGAAATCGTTAATTATAAAAAAATGGGTATTTACTATATCAATTCTTCTCAAAAAAAGATATTGCTACATATATATAAAAATTAACCGCTTTTTCATATCCTTAAGATACAACAAATAAGGGATTATGAGCAGTGGAAGGACACATTCCATAAATTAAAACAAAATAAGAGATCATTTATGCCAAAGAAAATACTCGTTGTTGAAGATAATGACCTAAATATGAAGCTCTTCTGTGACTTACTGGATGCTCATGGCTATGAGACAGTACAGACACAGGAAGGCATGAAGGCGCTGGAACTCGCGAGAAACGAAAAACCGGACCTTATTTTGATGGATATCCAGCTTCCGGAGGTTTCCGGTCTTGAAGTGACCAAATGGATTAAAGAGGATGATGAACTAAAATCCATACCTGTCATTGCCGTTACAGCATTTGCCATGAAGGGGGATGAGGAAAAAATCAGGGAAGGTGGATGTGAAGCGTATATAGCGAAGCCAATTTCCGTTAGTCACTTTATCGAAACAGTAAGAAAATTCGTAGGATAATTTCTTAATATGACGGCCAGAGTTCTAGTAGTTGATGATGTACTTCACAACGTGAAGCTGCTTGAGGCGAAGCTTCGCAGTGAATATTTTGATGTACTTACGGCTATGAACGGTTTGGACGCACTGGAAATTATAGAGAAAGAACAGCCTGATATTATTTTGCTAGATGTTATGATGCCAGGGATGGATGGCTTTGAAGTCTGTCGTCGGGTAAAGCAAAATCCGGCTGTTGCCCATATACCGATCATAATGGTAACGGCACTCGACCAGCCTAAAGACAGGGTGATGGGCCTTGAAGCAGGAGCAGATGATTTTCTGACCAAACCAATTCAGGATCTGCCCCTGTTTGCCCGTGTAAAATCACTTGTCCGTCTGAAAGTTTTGATGGATGAGCTCCGAATGAGAAATTCAACCGGTGCTGCATTTGGCAGTGTTGGAACGAATGATATTAATACCCCACTTAAATTTGACGATTCAAAAATATTACTCATTGAAGATTATGAAAGAGTTGCCAACAGGATCATCAGTTATCTTGAAAATACTGTAGGATCCATAGATTTGGATAATGTTAGTGGTGGAAAAATTGTAACCCAGAATCTGGAACAATATGATCTGTTTATTATTAGCTTGAGTTTAAGGGAGGCAGACGGTCTTAGACTTTGTTCGTCTTTACGCTCAGCAGAGGTAACAAGGCATACGCCCATACTTGTCCTGATCGATGATGGGGATAATAAGAATTTAATACAGGCAATGGAACTTGGTGTTACAGATTATGTGACCAGACCAATTGACGGAAATGAACTTGTTGCGCGTGTTAAGTCGCAAATCAGGCACAAGAGATATGCAGATTATCTGCGCGGGAAAATGAAAAAGAATATGGAAATGGCCGTGACAGATGCCGTCACAAATCTTTATAATCGCCATTTTTTGGATACTCATCTTGAAAATATTTTCTCTGTGGCGAATGACAAACAGACGAATGTTTCCCTTCTTATGCTGGATATTGACCATTTTAAGAAAATTAATGACACATATGGCCATGCATCCGGTGATGAAGTTTTGGAAGAATTTTCTAAACGGATTTCAAGTAATATCCGCAGTATAGATCTTGCTGCCAGATATGGGGGCGAAGAGTTTGTTGT
This sequence comes from Emcibacteraceae bacterium, assembly GCA_041396985.1. NCBI lineage: Bacteria > Pseudomonadati > Pseudomonadota > Alphaproteobacteria > Emcibacterales > Emcibacteraceae > Emcibacteraceae bacterium. The sequence continues at coordinate 736,111 of JAWKXO010000001.1, read as the reverse complement.
TGTTATGCCGGAAACAGATGCGGGGTTTGCACTATTTATCGCAGAACGACTACGAAAAACCATTAGTGATGAACCTTTCCGAATTTCTGGCTCTGATCATCCAATTAACGTTACAGTCAGTATCGGTGTCTCAATAGTCAGTGAAAGCTGTAACACGAAAGAAAAACTGTTCGCAGAAGCTGATAAAGGGCTATACAAGGCTAAAGAAACCGGCCGAAACAAAGTGTGTGGCCTTTCCTGTCTTGATGAAGTGTAATCTATAAAAAAGGCCGCTTAAATAGCAGCCATTCTTTATTTTAGTTAGGTCGATTAAGAGTAAAATTATTTAATTTTTGCTTCTTTAAATTCGACATGCTTGCGTGCAACCGGGTCATATTTGCGCATTACCATTTTTTCGGTAATATTGCGTGGGTTTTTCTTTGTTACATAATAAAAACCTGTGTCCGCAGTGCTGACAAGTTTAATTTTAACGCTTGCTGGTTTGGCCATCGCTAGCCTCCGTTTAAAAAATTGATAATTTACGTTTGCGGAAAATACAGGGATTATGGCTTAAGTCAAGTAAAAGTCTGTGTTTTTTCTTATAATTTATTTTCTTTTTCTTTTTCGAGGCCTTCGGCTGTTTTTCCCTGTCTTTTTTGACGCAGCATTTTTTAAAAGTCTATCATCAATCAGTTCAAAAATTAATCCACCGGAAATCGGATTCGCTTCGCGCAGTCGAACAGTGACAGAATCACCCAGCTGAAAAATTAATCCGCTATGCTCCCCTTCAATTAACTGATGATCCTTGTCATAGTGAAAATAGTCCCCGACCAAGGACGAGATCGGAATAAAACCTTCTCCCCCAGTTTCTGTCAGGCTTATAAAAAGACCGGCTTTCAGGACGCCATTAATTTTACCCTGAAATTCCTCATCAATTTTTCGGCTCATATAATGTGCAATATATCGTTCTGTAGAGTTACGCTCTGCAATCATGGAATTACGTTCGGTCGTACTGATATGATCGGCTGTTTCAAATAAGTTGTCAGAATCATACTGGCTTAATCCGTCATCCCCAAATCTTAAAGCCCTGATCAACGATCTATGAACAAGAACATCGGCATATCGTCTGATGGGGGAGGTGAAATGGGCGTATCTTGTCAGGGATAAGCCAAAATGACCATGATTTTCAGGGCTATATTTTGCCTGCATCTGTGTTCTTAATATTATGGTGTTGACGACTTCTTCATGGGGGCTTCCGGCAACGATATTAATTAAATTATTAAAAATTTTGGGCTTGATAACCTGACCTTTTGAAAATTTATAATCAAGTCCAGCCATGAAAAGCCGAAGCGTTTCTATTTTATCCAGACTGGGTTGCTCGTGAATACGGTACATGCATGGGGTATTTTTACGTTCCAGTTCTTCTGCTGCCGCGACATTGGCCTGGATCATGAATTCTTCGATCAGTTTATGGGCATCAAGACTGACTTTATTTTCAATCCGGATCACTTCACCATTATCATCTAATATAATCTTTTTTTCAGGCGCCGTAATATTCAGTGGTTCACGGTGGTTGCGCCCTTTTAATAAAACCTCGTACGCCTGATAAAGAGGATTGATCACGAGGTCGATAAGACCTGAGGTGTGTTCAGAGTTTATGCCATCCCGGGCGTTCTGGAATTCTTCGTATGACAGACTTGCATAGCTTCTCATCAGGCCGCGGACAAATTTATGTTTGATTTTTTTGCCCCTTTTATCAAACCAGATATGAACCGCCATTGTATAACGGTCTTCCCCTTCATGAAGGGAACATAGGCCATTTGAAAGTTGTTCGGGCAGCATGGGGACGACACGGTCCGGGAAATATGTTGAATTCCCGCGCTTTCTTGCTTCCCGGTCAAGGGCAGAGCCGGGCCTGACATAGTGCGCAACGTCTGCAATGGCAACGATGATGTGACAACCGCCTTCATTATTTGGATCTGTGTCCATTTCTGCCCAGATGGCATCGTCATGATCTCTGGCATCAGAAGGATCAACAGTTATGAGCGGAATATCTCTTAAATCCACTCTTTTTCCTAAAATGGGGTTTTCCGATTTTTCGGCCTCTTTAAGGGCTTCTTCCGGAAATTCTGTCGCAATCCCTTGTGACACAATTGCAATCAGGCTGATGGATTTGGCATCACTAACTGATCCGAAGCAATTTATCACTTTTGCCGGTTTTGCCTTGGCATGACGTGATATTTGGCGCCCCGGTTTTAAAGCGATCAGCACCAGCGAGCCGTCTGTCGCACCATTCCAGTCATTTTTCGCAATTAAATATCTGTTGCGATCTTTTTTATCAGTTGGATTAACAAAGGCAATATTCTCATCATCGGAATGGAAAACGCCGATTAACTGGGACGATTTCTGCTCAAGTTTTCGGATGACCTTCGCGACATAACCTGTTTCACCCTTGTTTTTATTTGGGGTCAACCGGACCAGGGCCCGATCACTTAGGCCAAGTTTATTGCGTTTGTCATAGGCAAACATTAAAATTTTTGGCGGCTCTTCAGGATAGTCCCAATCAAGGGGGCGAGCGGTTAAGTCACCCTGTCCATCAACTCCATTAATTTCGATGACAAGTACCGCTGGTAAATCGCCGGAAATATGAAGCCTGGATTTATGAGGTTTTTCAAGCTTGCCATCCAGCGCCATCTTTCGCAGCAATTTTTTCAGTTTAATTTTATCATCGCCCTTAATCTGAAAGGCACGGGTGATTTCGCGTTTGGAGGCGCGCCCCGGATTATCCCTGATGAATTCAAGAATTTGTGTTTCATCAGGGAATGGGGCATTCTTCTTTGTCATATTTTCTCTTATTTGGTTTTAGCCTTTTTGGGTTTAGCTTTTGGCTTTGCCTTGGCTTTCTTTTTTGTTACCGCTTTTGCGGAAGATTTTGTTTTCTTCCCTTTTTCCGCTCTGGCTTTAATCAGCTCCAACGCCTCTTCAAGCGTAATGTTTTTCGGGTCTTTATCTTTTGGAATAGTGGCATTTATACGATTATATTTTACATATGGACCATAACGTCCGTCCATGACAAGAATATTACTGTCACCGTCAGGATGAGGTCCAAGATCTTTAATCGGCTCAGACGTTTTGCTGCGTTTTGCGGCAGCTTCTGCCAGCAATGTGACGGCGTGGTTGGTTCCGATGTTAAAGACATCCTCAGGGTCTTTAAGGCTGGCAAAGACTCCATTATGCGACACATAAGGGCCGAAACGTCCGATTGCCGCCTTAATGATTTTACCATCCTCCGGATGAACACCAACATCACGGGGCAGGGCAAGAAGTTTTAATGCCCGCTCAAAATCAATAGATTCTGCGCTCATGCCTTTTGGGATAGACGCCCGCTTGGGTTTTTCTTTTTCCACAGGTTCGCCAAGTTGTATGTAAGGACCGAACCGTCCTGATCTTAAGGTAACTTCCATCCCTGATACAGGATCAATACCCAGCGTTTTTTGCCCATCTTCTTCAACAATAGCTTCATCATTATTCTGAATTTGACGGGTGAAATCACAGGTTGGGTAATTTTCACAACCAATAAAGGCACCGAATTTACCAGTTTTAACGCTTAATCGTCCTTCTTTACATTTTGGACAAATGCGTGGGTCTGATCCGTCTTCACGCGCCGGAAAAATAAATGGGGCGAGGGCATCAGTAATCACATCCAGCACTTCAGAGACCCGAAGGTCTTTTGTCCCTTCAATAGCGCCGCTGAAATCAAGCCAGAAATTAGCCAATACTTCTTTCCAAGGAATTTTCCCGTCAGAAATCATATCCAGTTCGGATTCCATTTCGGCCGTAAAATCATACTGGACATATTTATTGAAATAACTTTCAAGGAAAGATGTTACAACCCGGCCTTTTCCTTCCGGTACAAATCGGTTTTTATCCATAAGGACATAGTTACGTTCCCTAAGGACAGTCAGAATTGACGCGTAAGTGGATGGACGACCGATCCCCAGTTCTTCTAGCCTTTTGACAAGACTGGCTTCAGAGAATCTTGGAGGTGGCTCAGTGAAATGCTGGTTCGCTTCAATTTTTTCTTTATTTATTTTTTCACTTACAGATAGTTTGGGCAGGCGTCTTTCGTCATCATCCTGCTTGTCATCCTGTCCTTCCTGATAAAGCGTAAGAAAGCCATCAAAAATCTGGACAGTTCCGGTGGCCCGCAAAATAATTTTACCGTCTTCGGATTGGATATCGGCAGTGGTTCTTTCCATTCTCGCTTCGGCCATCTGACTGGCAATGGTTCTTTTCCAGATCAGGTCATATAGGCGCTTCTGATCATCATCCAGTTTATTCGCAACAGTTTCTGGCAGGCGGGAAAGATCAGTCGGCCTAATCGCTTCATGCGCCTCCTGAGCATTTTTGGATTTGTTTTTATATATTTTCGCTTTTGCCGGAACGTATTTTTCACCATATTTGGTTGCGATTACATTCCTGGCACTGGCAATGGCTTCATTCGCCATTGAAACACCGTCCGTACGCATATAGGTGATCAGTCCGGTTGTTTCACCGTTAATTTCAATGCCTTCATATAGTTTTTGTGCGGTGCGCATCGTACGCTGGGCATTGAAACCAAGTTTACGGGCAGCTTCCTGTTGCAATGTTGAAGTAGTAAATGGGGCTGCCGGGTGTCTTGTTGCCGGCTTGCTCTGAACATCCTTTACGGTCAGATTGGCGGCTTCAACCGCTTTCTTCGCAGCATTGGCACTTTCCTTATTTGAAAGTGAGAATTTTGTTAATTTATCACCATTAAGTACAGTAAGTTTTGCAGTAAATGGTTCTGACGCCGAATTTTTAAGATCGGCTTCAATGGTCCAGTATTCTTCCGATTTGAATTTTTCAATTTCCAGCTCACGTTCACAGATAAGTCTAAGCGCAACAGACTGGACTCGTCCCGCCGATTTTGATCCGGGCAGTTTGCGCCATAAAACCGGCGACAGGTTAAATCCGACAAGATAATCGAGCGCGCGGCGGGCCAGATAGGCTTCGACCATTTCATTATCAATATCACGGGGTTCCTGCATGGCTTTTAAAATGGCAGGTTTGGTAATTTCATTAAAAACGACCCTTTTAACGGCGACATCCTTCATGACGCCGCGGCGGGCTTTAAGAACTTCAAGCACATGCCAGGAAATGGCTTCACCTTCCCGGTCAGGGTCGGTAGCTAGGATCAGTTCTTCACTGCCCTTGGTCGCATCGGCAATCTGTTTGATACGCTTTTTGCTGTCACCATCGATTTCCCAGGTCATGGCAAAATCATTTTCGGTATCCACAGAACCGTCTTTTGACGGGAGATCACGGATATGGCCAAAACTTGCCAGAACTTTATAATCTTTACCAAGATACTTATTGATGGTTTTGGCTTTCGCCGGGGATTCAACAATTACTGTTTTCATTGCGCCTCATTTACCACTAGAATCGTCAAATATTTTATTCTTCAGGGGCTTTTACAGAATGTTTTAACAAAAAGATACCCTGTTTCCTGCATGACGGGTAATTTCTCCTGCTAATTCCAGCTCCAAAAGCACAGTCTGGATCATGGAAGTGTCTAATTCTGTTAATCTAATCAGCTCGTCAATTGATATCGCCGTATGACTTAATTTTTCCTTAATGATATTGCGTGCTTTGCCCAATTCCTTATTCAGATTGTCGTCGGCCTGTTGTGGAGTGTCAGGGAGGGTGAATAAATCATATTGTGGTTCAGACAGGCTTCGTTCATCCATAAATTTAAGGACATCCAGAATATCCTGAACGGATTCGGTGAGCTGTGCGCCCTGTCGTATCAGGCTGTTTGGCCCTTTGGACCGTGGATCAAGCGGGGAGCCGGGAACGGCAAATACTTCACGTCCCTGTTCTGAGGCGAGCCTGGCGGTGATCAGTGTACCGGACTGGTGGGTTGCTTCCACCACAAGAACACCTAGGGATAGCCCTGAAATAATTCTATTGCGTCTTGGAAAATGGCGGGCCTGAGGTTGCGTGCCAAAAGGCATTTCCGATAAAATCAGTCCGGTTTGCCTGATTTGTTCATAAAGTACACTATTTTCTCTGGGGTATATAACATCGGCACCGCCTGCCAAAACGGCAATAGTCCCTGACTCCAAAGCGCCATGATGTGCGGCGGCATCAATGCCCCGGGCCATGCCTGAACTGATTATATACCCGGCCTCTCCCAGTTTCCGGGCAAAGGAAGTCGCTATTTTTAATCCCACTGCAGAAGCATTTCTTGCGCCGACAATGGCAAAGCTCTTTTGTTGCAAAAGATGCGTATGGCCAAGTCCCATCATGACGGGCGGCGCATCTTCTGTTGCAGCGAGTGGGCGCGGATAAAGACTGTCCCCAAAAACAATTAGTGTTCCCTTTTGTTTCTCAAGTTCTTCCAGATCAGCTTCTATCATTGCTTTGCTGCAAGCGACGAGGGGCTTTTTCCGGCCGCCGCGCTTTGCAAGCTCAGGCAGCATTTCTAGGGCTTTTTCCGCTGTTTTATAGCGCTCAATAAGTTGTCTGAATGTTACGGGCCCGACATTTTCAGTGCGGATCAGGCGAAGTCGGGCAATTTTTTCCTGAAGAGATAATTGCTCTGCTGTGCTGCCCATATGACTTCCCCCTGTTATTTTTTGCCGATCCTTGGTTCTGTGCCGTTTAGGAGGCGTTTAATATTTTCCTTATGCTTAAGTAGAATAAGAATACACAATATACCCGCGAGAATAGCAAGTTTAAAATCTGAAAAATAATAACTGTAAAGTGGTGACAGGAGGGCAGCCACAAGTGCGGAAAGGGAAGAAATTCTGAAAATAAGCGCTGTAACCAGCCAGCTTAGACAACAAGCGAGGCCGGTAAGGGGGTTAAGGGCAATCATAATTCCAAGAAATGTGGCAACCCCCTTGCCACCGGTAAATTTAAGAAATATGGAATATAAATGACCAATAAAGGCCCCACCACCAGCAAAAAGGCCAAGCCCGGGATAAAAATATTCTGCAATGAAAACCGCTATTGCCCCTTTACCGATATCCAGGATCAATGTCATCAGTGCGAGAAATTTGTTGCCGGTGCGAAGTACATTTGTCGCACCAATGTTGCCGGAACCGATTTTACGGATATCGCCGTACCCGGCCAGTCGGGTGAGGACAAGACCAAAAGGAACCGAGCCTAGGACATAGCCGCCTGCAAAAATTAAAAAAATGAGAATGTATGAATAATCAACCGGCATATTGATAAACACTAACCCCACCGACAACTGTTCTGATGACCCGGCCCTGAACAGGACGGCCGTCAAAACATGTGTTTTTGGTTACACTGACCATTTTATCAGGGTCAATCCTGTAAGGGACATTTAAATCAAATATACAGAGATCAGCTGGTGCCCCCGCCTTTAGAACGCCGCTATCCAGTCCCATAATCCGGGCAGGATTACAGGTCAGCTTTGAAAGAATATCCAACAGATCAAGGCTGCCGTTATGATACATTTCAAGGGAAATATTCAAAAGGGTTTCAAGCCCGATCACACCCGCCTCGGCATGCTCAAACGGCACCCGCTTGCTTTCAGGGTCTTCCGGGTCATGTCCGCTGACGATCACATCTATAATGCCATTTTTAAGCGCATCAATGACGGCCAGCCGGTCTTCCTCTGCTCGTAGAGGCGGTGAAAGTTTGGTGAAAGTGCGATAATCCTCAATGGCATACTCGTTTAAGGCCAGATGGGGAACGGCAACCCCGGCAGTAATTTTAAGCCCCATGTCTTTGGCATTTTTAACGACCTCAATACTGTCCGCACAGGTAATCTGTGATGCATGATAGCGGCAGTTTGTTGATCTGAGCAGTCTGATATCCCGCTCCAGCACAATCGTTTCAGCCGCAGTCGGAATGCCGGGTAAGCCGAGCCTTGTTGCCAATTCACCTGCATTCATGCAGCCGTTTCTGGAAAGGCTGGGTTCGGCAAGATGCTGGATAATCTGTGCGTCAAATGCCGATGCATATTTAAAAATGCGGCTCATTAACGCGGCGCTTTCAATTGTCGCACTGCAATCGGTGAAGGTTTTATAGCCTGCCTTCGACATCAGTCCGATATCTGTCATTTCCTTGCCTTCAAGCTTCTTGGTTACCGCGGGCATGGGAATAAAATTGACCAAAGCATTTTTTGCTCTTGATGTCAGATATTCAATATTGGGAAAGCAGTCGATGATCGGATTTGAATTTGGTTGAACGCAAACTGTTGTAACTCCGCCGGCGGCGGCGGCTTCGCCCGTGTTTAAAATAGTGTCTTTATAATCGGCACCGGGAATGCCGACAAAAACACGCATATCAATAAGGCCCGGGCAAAGGCACTTACCCTTAAGATCAATTATTTCTGCATCGTCCGGTGCATCAACTTTTTTACCGAGCGCATCAATTTTACTGTTTTTGGTAAGCAGCTCACCTTTGATATCAAGCCCTGATGCTGGATCAAGCAGGCGGGCATTTTTATAGAGGACAAATTTACTCAATTGCTTACTCCTCTTTTTGTGCGTGTCAGCAGATCAAGACAGGCCATCCGGACAGCAACGCCCATTTCCACCTGTTCCTGAATGGCGCTTCGGGTCAGATCATCAGCTACGGCGGCATCAATTTCAACGCCGCGGTTCATGGGGCCAGGATGCATGATCAGCGCATCTTCCTTTGCGACGGCAAGCTTGTCATAATCAAGACCGTAAAGTGAGAAATATTCCGTGACACTGGGGAAGTATCCGCCATGCATGCGCTCGGTTTGCAGCCTTAACATCATTACGATGTCGCAGTCTTTAAGCCCTTCTTCCATGTTGTAATAAATTTCCGCCCCGAGTTTCTGTGCACCGGATGGGATCAGTGTTGGTGGCCCGATAAGACGGACACGCGCGCCCATAATATTTAAAAGATGGATGTTTGATCGCGCAACCCGGCTGTGCATCACATCGCCGCATATGGCAACGGTCAGGCGGGCTAGACGCCCTTTGCGGCGTCTGATGGTCAGGGCATCAAGAAGGGCCTGTGTCGGATGTTCATGCTTCCCATCCCCGGCATTAAGCACAGCGCAGTCCACTTTTCTTGAAAGCAGTTTAACTGCACCGGAAGAATCGTGACGAACCACCAATAAATCCGGCCTCATCGCATTTAATGTTGAGGCTGTATCTATAAGGGTTTCGCCCTTTTTGATTGATGACGTTGATGTTGACATATTGATAACATCGGCGCCAAGGCGCTTTCCGGCAAGTTCAAATGACATTCTTGTTCTGGTGGAATTTTCAAAAAACAGATTGATCTGTGTCATGCCTTCAAGCAGGTCTTTTTTCTTATTTGTCCGGCGGTTTTGGTCGACATATTTGTCGGCAAGATCGAGAATTTGTTTAATTTCAAACTCGTTCAGACCTTCAATACCAAGCAGGTGCTGGTGTGGGAACGGGGCATTGTCTGACGACATATTCAGTCCTTAAATGTGCTGTTTTATAAGGTTCTGAAAATCAAGTATATAGATGTAATCGGGTAGGGGGGCAAGTGAATTATTGAATTTCTAGCACCGGACCAGATTATCAAGAACACCCTGTAAAATATAGGAGGCGGCAATTTTGTCAACTAGCTGATCTCGCCGTTTGCGGCTTGTGTCTGCCTCCAACAAAGTACGGGTGGCTGCAACGGTGGAAAGCCGCTCATCCCAGAAACAGATGGGAATATCGGTTTTCTCGGCCATGTTTTTGGCAAACTGCCGTGTTGACTGGCAGCGCGGCCCTTCCGAGCCGTCCATGTTTTTGGGCAGGCCAAGAACCAATGCCCCAACTTTTTGTTCATTTATAATGGTGAGCAATCGTTCCGCATCAGTTGTGAATTTTTTACGGCGGATTGTTTCCATCGGTGTTGCAATGCGAAGGCCCGTATCAGAAAGGGCGATACCGATTGTTTTTGAGCCAAGGTCAAGCCCAAGTAAACGCTCACCTTTTTTTATGTGTGATTTGATTTCGCTGATCTCTATTTCCATGAAGCATCTTATACAGGGTAAAATCGGTCATTACCATCATATATTTCCCTTGTATTGGGCGGGAAAATGTTTACTCTTATAAGCATTCCTAGGGGAGTCACCGAGACTGAGATTCTATTGCAATGATGATAGTAACCCTTAGAACCTGATCCGGGTTATTCCGGCGGAGGGAAGGGATTTTAAATTCTAATACCGTTACCGCTATATCCCGGATCTCCAATTATAATGTATGGAGATCCTAGCTATGAACGTTGAAACCAAAATTGATAAAAATGCCAAGAAAATAGAAGTCACCACCGGTGCGCTCCCGGCCTCGACAAAAATTTATGTTGAAGGGTCAGATAAAAGTATTCAGGTGCCAATGCGCTCTATTAAGCTTGACCCGTCATCGGGCGAAAAAGACCTGCATGTTTATGATACATCGGGCCCCTATACAGATCCGAATGTAGAAATTGACATTGATGCCGGACTTTCAAGAGAACGTCAAAGCTGGGTGCTGGAACGTGGCGATGTTGAGCAATATGAAGGCCGGGACGTAAAACCCGAGGATAACGGCAACGCCACCGGCAAGTTCCTTGCCCGTGAGTTTCCGATTAAAAACAGGCCACTGCGCGCAAAGCCGGGAAAAATAGTGACCCAGTATCATTATGCCAAAGCGGGCATTATCACCAAAGAAATGGAATATATCGCCATTCGTGAAAATATGTCCCGTGCCGCGCTGGGTGAAGATTATAAGCCCGATCAATATGCAGAAAGTTTCGGGGCCAATATTCCCGATCAGATCACCCCTGAATTTGTGCGAAGCGAAGTGGCCGCCGGGCGCGCGATTATCCCGCGGAACATAAACCACCCGGAAGCGGAGCCGATGATAATCGGCCGCAATTTTCTGGTTAAAATCAATGCCAATATAGGGAACAGCGCCGTAACATCATCCGTCGCGGAAGAGGTTGACAAAATGGTCTGGGCGACCCGTTGGGGCGCGGACAATGTCATGGACCTGTCCACTGGCCGTAATATTCATAACACACGTGAATGGATCATCCGCAATTCTCCGGTGCCGATCGGCACCGTGCCGATTTATCAGGCACTTGAAAAAGTCGGCGGCATTGCCGAGGACCTGACCTGGGAAGTCTATCGCGACACACTGATTGAGCAGGCGGAACAGGGCGTTGATTATTTCACCATCCATGCCGGGGTGCTTCTCCGTTATGTGCCGATGACCGCCAAACGGGTCACCGGTATTGTCAGCCGTGGCGGCTCGATCATGGCGAAATGGTGCCTTGCCCATCATAAGGAAAGCTTCCTTTATACCCATTTTGAGGAAATCTGCGACATTATGGCCGCTTATGATGTGAGCTTTTCACTCGGCGATGGCCTGCGCCCGGGGTCGATCGCCGACGCCAATGACGAAGCGCAGTTTGCCGAGCTTGAAACCCTGGGGGAACTAACCAAAATCGCCTGGGCCAAGGGATGCCAGGTCATGATTGAAGGCCCCGGCCATGTGCCGATGAATAAAATCAAGATCAATATGGATAAGCAGCTTAAAGAATGCCATGAAGCACCCTTTTATACGCTTGGACCACTGACCACCGATATTGCCCCGGGTTATGATCATATCACCAGCGGGATCGGTGCTGCGATGATCGGCTGGTTCGGCTGTGCCATGCTATGTTATGTAACGCCGAAGGAACATCTGGGCCTTCCCAACCGGGACGATGTCAAAACAGGGGTCATTACCTATAAAATTGCCGCTCATGCCGCCGACCTTGCAAAAGGACATCCGGGTGCACAGGTCCGCGATGATGCCATGAGCCGGGCCCGGTTTGAATTTCGCTGGATTGATCAGTTTAATATCGGCCTTGATCCTGAAAAGGCGCGTGAATATCACGACCAGACATTGCCCAAGGAAGCCCATAAAGTGGCACATTTCTGTTCAATGTGCGGTCCGAAATTCTGTTCTATGAAAATAAGCCAGGAAGTCCGCGATTTCGCCAAGGATGGCATGGCGGAAATGAGCCAGAAATTCAAAAATGAAGGCTCCGAGCTTTATCAGACCGTTGATGCCAATAAAGCGAGTAACGAGAGCCTTTAAGCTTTAGCCATTAAATGGACAAAATTCAAAATTACCTTGCCCGAACGGGGGAAGGTAAGGCTGGATTAGTATAATTCAGCCAAAAGGAACATATAAAACTTATGGAGATACTATGTTGAAAAAAATAACCATTAAAGCAGCGATTATCATGATAACGTTGGCAGTTGCCAACACAGCATCCGCCGAAATGGGTATTGGTCTTGCACTATCACTTAATACCAAAGGTGAAATCGGTGCCGGACCCCGTATTTTTACATCAAAAAAATCAAAGGAAGTTGTTGCCAGTTTCGGGGTAAATTATAATTTCACCAGCAAGGATTTTGAGCCGCTCGTCGGTCTTGGCTATACCCTTGATAATGCCTTTGTCGGTGCGGAAGCCAGTTACCGGTTAAAAGAAAAGGATTTCAATATTAACGGAACCATCGGTATTCGTTGATCCGAATAACATTTAATCTTTCCTATTAATTCTGTTGATTGCCGTGATCAGCACGAAACTGAGCATCATCAGCAGGTACCATGACGTTAATTTTGCGGGTGGCACCATGTGCCATCCGTTATTCTGATTTGGGTATAGCCAGATATTGGCATATGTGGCGATATTTTCCGCAAACCAGATGAACAGGGAAACCAGAAACCAGCCGAGCAGCAACGGCATCTGACGATGGGTTTTTATGATTTTAAAGTGAACATTCGTTTTCCAAAAAAGCAGGGCCGTTACGAACAGCAAAACCCACCTGAAATCCATGAAAAAATGATGGCCGAAAAAATTTAAATAAATCAGTGAAACCAGGATAACGGTATAGCTGAATTTTGGATAACCGGTAAATTCAAACTGAAAAATCCGCCAGACACGGGCAATATAGCTTCCCACCGCGCTATACATAAACCCGGTGAAAAGCGGGACGTTGGCGATACCGAAAAAATATTCTTCAGGATAATGCCATGAACCGATGGCATCGGACGTTTTAAAAAGCTCCATAATGGTTGCCACAATATGAAATGTGACAATGACCAGAGCTTCCCGCTTTGTTTCAAGTTTGAATGCGAGCAGGAAAACCTGAAACAATATCGCCATAATAAAAATGAAATCATAACGGTGCAGGCTTTCAATCGGGTAATAATATTTACTGATGATCATTAGGGCGAGCAGATAGCCACCAAATATGGCGGCATTGGCCTGTTTAAGGCCGAATATCCATAATTCTTTTAAAACGATCTTAATACTCATTATACCCCTAAAATTGATTATGAATTTATAGTTATGGATTAAAGCCAAAATATGACTGGTAATCTGATTTGTATATTAAGGCACAAGAACAATACAATGCCTAATATCTTGACGTCATTGGATAATTAAAACATACTTCCCTTTATAAAATGGATAAGGGGAAGTCGTATCATGGGCAATAATAAATATTTTGTGCGTTTTTTTATTATAAATTTATTCGTTATTTTTTCCTGCGTAATAGTCTCCAATGCTATGGCGCAGGATGAACATCAAAAAATTCTTGCAAACAAATTTCAGGAAAAGCTGGACCAAATAGCCCGGGACCTGCCCGGGGTTATGGGAATTTCGGTCATTGATCTGAACAATAAACAGAAATTTGGTGTTAATGAAAAACTGACTTTCCCACAAGGCAGCGCCATTAAAGTGCCGCTACTGATCAGCCTTTATATCCGCGCGGAACGTGGCGAGCTTGATTTAAAGGAAGCTGTTCCGATTTTGGCCAAAGACCGGGTTGGCGGTTCGGGCTATATCAGTCATTTTGGTGACGGCACTTCGAGCCTTTCCCTGCATGACCTTGCCGTGATGATGATTACGGTTTCTGATAATATGGCAACCAATATCCTGATTGATAAGGTCGGGATGGATAATGTCACGAAAATTATGAAAGATCTGGGCTTTGCCAATACCAAACTGCAGCGAAAAATGATCCGCCAGATGGAAAGTGTAAAAGGAAATGAAAATCTTTCCACACCGCTTGAAGCCGCGTCAATCATGGAAAAAATATATCATTGTGATCTGCCGATCAGTGAAAATGCCTGTAAGGAAATGCAGGATATAATGGCCATTCCTCATGAAGGGGCCATTGCTACGGGGACGCCGCCGGGTATTCGCGTTCTTCAGAAAACCGGGTCCATTGACGGGGTTTATACGTCATGGGGTGCGGTTGATCTGGAAGGGCGGCCCTATACACTTGCCGCGATGGGCAATTATGGTGATACGGATGAGGCCAGAGAAGCACTGATCGAAATTGCCCGGGCATGCCACTGGTATTTTTCCCGGCTTTCAGGTGCCACGAAATATGGCACCCGCGTGCCACCTGAATTTCTGGAGGAAAGCAGGTAATTTCGGAAAATTGCAATTATTTTGAAGAAAATTCTGTTTTCAGGCAAAATAAATCGACTTTTAATGGTGAAGACCAATATCCGCCCTTGCACGACAAGTAGTTTTCCCTATACTGCGCCGCGAATGCAGAATCGTCTGTGGCAATGAATTTCGATAAGGAAAAATGTGATGTCTATCAATAAAGTTGTACTTGCCTATTCGGGTGGTTTGGATACCTCCATTATCTTAAAATGGCTTCAGGATGTATACCAGTGTGAAGTGGTGACCTTTACCGCTGACCTTGGTCAGGGTGAAGAACTGGAACCGGCCCGTAAAAAAGCGGAAATGTTCGGGATCAAGGAAATTTTTATTGAAGACCTGCGTGAAGAATTTGTCCGCGATTATGTTTTTCCAATGTTCCGTGCCAACGCCCTTTATGAAGGAACGTATCTTTTGGGCACCTCAATCGCCCGCCCGCTTATTGCCAAACGCCAGATTGAAATTGCGGCAAAGGTTGGTGCAGAAGCCGTCTGTCATGGTGCAACCGGTAAAGGAAACGACCAGATCAGGTTCGAGCTGGGCTATTATGCCTTAAACCCGCATATTAAGGTTATTGCCCCATGGCGCGAATGGGATCTGAACAGTCGGGAAAAGCTGATTGATTATGCTGAAAAGAACCAAATTCCAATCGCCAAGGATAAACGGGGCGAGGCACCATTTTCCATTGATGCCAACCTTCTTCACACATCTTCGGAAGGTAAGCTTCTGGAAGATCCGTGGGTGGAAGCACCGGAATATGTTTATAACCGCATCAATTCACCGGAAAGTGCACCGGACGAGCCGACATATATTGAGATTGAATTTGAAAAGGGTGATGCGGTGGCGATTGACGGCGTGCGCATGTCCCCGGCCACTATTCTCACCAAACTTAATGAACTTGGTAAAATAAACGGTATCGGCCGTCTTGATTTGCTGGAAAACCGCTATATAGGAATGAAATCGCGCGGAATTTACGAAACACCGGGTGGAACCATTCTATCTGTTGCGCACCGCGGCATGGAAAGCATTACCATTGACCGTGGGGCCATGCATTTAAAAGACGATATTATGCCGAAATATGCCGAAGCCATTTATAATGGTTTCTGGTTCTCGCCGGAACGTGAAATGATGCAGGCGCTGATTGATAAGTCGCAGGAAGATGTTTACGGCACAGTGCGCCTTAAACTTTATAAAGGGAACGCAACACTGGTCGGCCGTAAGTCACCAAGATCCCTATATTCCATGGAACATGTCACCTTTGAGGAAGACGAGGTTTACGATCAGCGCGACGCCGAAGGCTTTATCAAGCTGAATGCGCTGCGTCTGCGTCTTCGCAATATGCGTGGCTGATTAAAAGTCCGGCTCTGCGGGGGCGGGTTCATATGTCCCCATCAGCATTGACCATGTCACATTAAGCGCCCGCCCATTTGGGCGGGTGTAGCTTATATAATCCACATGATTTTCCGGCTTGTCCGGATGAACTCGAATGCCCCAGATCGGCTGAATTTTATGGGGTTCCGCACTATAACGAAGGTCAGCAATCGTCCCGTCATATTTAAAAAGGTAACTTTCCGCAAAATAGTCAAAACGGCGAATATCATTTCTGCCCATACTATTGGGTCCCAGTTCCGGATAAATGCTTTCCGGGTCGAGCATGGGAACGGACGCTCCCTCAATCACGGTTGGCGGGGAAAAGGGCTGGGCGATTACCGCGTTGACATAATAATTGCCACCGGACTGGTATATCGCCCGCCAGACGATCAGATTGCCAAGGGTCGGGTTTAATTTAAT
Source organism: Emcibacteraceae bacterium (assembly GCA_041396985.1). Classification (NCBI taxonomy): domain Bacteria; kingdom Pseudomonadati; phylum Pseudomonadota; class Alphaproteobacteria; order Emcibacterales; family Emcibacteraceae; species Emcibacteraceae bacterium. The sequence goes on along the minus strand of JAWKXO010000001.1, from coordinate 719,854 downwards.
GCGGCTGATTTTATGGCCACGCGCAGCAGCAATCTGTTCCACTTTTTGGGTGACCCGGTAATTCTGCCAAAACCCAAGCGCCAGATAGCCGATGAAGCAGGCCATGCCGACCTGCGCCAGTGTTCTTGAATGTCTGCGATAGCTGAGAACCACAAAAATTGTGATGATTATCGTGGGGAGCGGGTCAATGACGGCGACCGTATCCCATGCCACCCTTTCGTTGGACAGTGGCCAGAAAAGCCGCGTACCATAACTGGTGCAGGCATCAAGCGTCGCATGTGTCGCATAGCCAAGTGTCGAGAAAATTGCCAGCGATTTAAAGTCGCATTCTTTAACTTTGAATAGTTTAAAAAAAACCAGCCACATCGCCATCGCCACCAGCAGACTGCCAATGGGTATAAACCAGATCGAATGAGTAAAGTGGCGGTGAAATTCAATGGCGAGAAGCGGATCAGTTGATGATCTGATAAAAATGTCAAGATCCGCTGCCATGCCACCAAGCGCCCCTGCCAGACAGGCCACCGGAATTTTCTTTCTTCTGGCAAAGCTTTGCGAGAAGGCGGCCCCAAGGACACCCTGCGTGAATGGATCCATCAATATACCCTAAATTGTTACTTTTCTATTTTATAGCAGCAAATAACGGCGGCCCAAAATATTTTGTTATTCTATTACGTTTAAAGGTGATTTTTATAAATGAATTTGATACTGTCCGCGCCATGAGCACTGATTGGAGACATATCTGGCAAACCATCCGTGATTGGGATGCGGAAGGACGAAAAATGGTACTGGCCACCGTGGTAAAAACATGGGGATCATCGCCGCGTCCTGTCGGCAGTCATCTGATTATTGATGCTGACGGGCATATGGAAGGGTCCGTTTCAGGCGGATGTGTTGACGGGGTTGTGGTGACAACGGCGCAGGACTGTTTTAAAAGCGGTAAAGGCGAGCTTCTTAAATTTGAAGTGGCGACCGATCAGGCCTGGGAAGTGGGGCTTAGTTGCGGTGGTGAGGTTCATATTCTGGTTGAACCGATTATCAATATTCAGGAAAGAGCCGCTTACCTTCTGGACGGGGACCCGAATATTACACGCGAGCTTAAAAGCGATACGGAAATTGCCTCGGGCAAATATTTTACCCATGAATATAAACCGGCCTTAAAGATGATTGTGGTTGGCGCCGTCCATATTTCACAAGGGTTGGTCAGCATGGCAAAAACCCTTGGAATTGATGTGATCCTGATTGATCCGCGTACGGCCTATGCCTCCGATGAGCGCTTCCCGGGGACAACATTTATGACCGACTGGCCGGATGAGGCAATTGAAAAAATAGGGATAAATTCCAGCACGGCAATTGTTACCTTAAGCCATGATCCGAAAATTGATGATCCGGCACTTGAATTGGCGATGCGTTCGGACGCCTTTTATATTGCCGCCCTCGGTAGTCGAAAAACCCAGCAGCAACGCAGAAACAGACTACGGGAAAAAGGGTTCAGCAAAGCGGAAATTGACCGAATTCATGGCCCGGCCGGGCTTGATATCGGCAGTCTTGAACCTGCGGAAATTGCCCTTTCCATCCTTGCGGAGCTGATCTCCGTCCGCCGTGCTGAAAATATTAAGGGTATCGCGTGAGTGCGCGTATCACAGCCATTGTCCTTGCTGCGGGCAAATCAAGCCGTATGGGCGCGGACAATAAACTGCTTCTGACATTCAATGATAAAACTATGGTCAGCCATGTGATTGATCAGCTCATGGCAAGCAATCTTAATGATATTATTGTCGTCACCGGCCATGAATATGAAATGGTAACAGCGGGGATTAGCCAGCCTGTGAAATTCACCCATAACGCCGATTATGGCATGGGATTAAGTTCATCCATAAAAGCGGGTATGGCGGCACTTCATAAGGACTGCGACGGGGTGATGATCTGCCTTGGTGATATGCCCTATATTTCGGCGGACAATTATAACCGGCTGATCGCTGAATTTAAAACGGGTAAGATTATTGCGCCCACCCGCCACGGCAAAATTGGTAATCCGATCATATTTTCCAAAGAATTTTTCCCTGAATTTGACACCCTGCAAGGGGACAAGGGCGCTAGAAAGCTGCTTCAGAAATATCAGGATGATGTGATAGCCGTTGATCTGAAAACCGATGCCATTCTCCATGACATTGACACGCCGGATTCCTATAACCGGATCATGGAACAATTTTAGCCCCCTTGTTTTTCTGTGAGTTCTGGATATAGTATTTATCTGAAGGGGAGAGAAACATGACACAATCAAAGACGAAAACATTGGTCGTTGATGCGACCGATCAGGCTGCCGGGAACGGCCTGATGAGCCGCCGTTTTTTTATTAATTCGGCATTAGCAACCGGGGCAACGCTGGCCAGCGGCGCCCCCGCCATAGCACAGGACGCCATCGTGGGCGAGGGGCAGGAGGACTGGACCCTATATCCTGGTGATGACCTGCCGCTTTATGGCGATGTCAGCCAGTTTGAAAAGGGACGCGTACAGCGCTTTGTTGCGCCGCCATCGGGCGGTCGGACCGCGTCATCATCCGGCCGCACACCACATCATTTGTTGCAGGGAACCATCACGCCAAGCGGCCTTCATTTTGAAGTGACCCACCACGGTATTCCGGATATTGACCCGGCAAAACACAAGGTCGTCATTCACGGTATGGTCAAGCAGCCGCTTAAATGGGATATTGAGGCGCTTGAAAATTATCCGACAGTGACCAGAAAATATTTCATGGAATGCTCCGGCAACAGCCGGGTTTGCTGGTCGGAAAATCCGGACCAGAATTTCATGTATATGACCCATGGCCTTGTTTCGGGCAGCGAATGGACCGGTATACCGCTTTCAACCCTGCTTGATGAAGTGGGCATATCGGCGGATGCCAAATGGATTATCGCCGAAGGCGGCGACAGCGGGTCCTTAAGCCGCAGCATCCCGATTGATAAGGCGCTTGATGATACCATAATCGCCATTTACCAGAACGGGGAACGCATCCGCCCGAGTCAGGGTTACCCGATGCGGCTTTTAAATCCGGGGTTTGAAGGGAACACAAGTGTTAAATGGCTGCGATCATTATATGTGACCGATAAACCGGTGATGTCACGCTTTGAAACATCAAAATATACCGACAAACTTTATGACGGCAAAGCGCTGCAATTCTCGCTCGAAATGGACGTGAAATCAATGATTACGCGGCCCTCAAGCGCCATAAGCCTCAAGAAAAAAGGGCTATATGAAATAACCGGGCTTGCCTGGTCGGGGCGCGGCAAAATCGCCAAGGTTGAGGTTTCCGCTGACGGCGGCAAAACCTGGGCCGAAGCCGCCCTTGAAGGGCCGATTTATGATAAAATGCTGACCCGCTTCAGAATTCCATGGATGTGGGATGGAAGCCCCGCAATCCTGCAAAGCCGCGCCACCGATGAAGCCGGACGTCTTCAGCCAACCCGTGAAGAGCTGCTCGCCGCCCGCGGCAAGGACGCCTTTTATCATTATCACGCCATCCATAGCTGGAGCGTCAATGCAATGGGGGCGATCAGACATGTCTATGCATAAAATCCTTATTGCTGCCCTGATGATTAGTGGCGCACAGACCGTTGTGGCACAGCAAAGCCGCTTTGGCGAACCGGCGACACAGGCCGATATTGATAAGCGCTTCTGGTCCGTTTTCCCGGACGGGGAAAATCTGCCCGACGGGCAGGGCACCGCCGTGGAGGGCGCGGAACTATTCGAAAATAACTGTCATATTTGCCATATGAACCCGCCCGACAAGCTGACCGATTATGAGCCGGAAGACCCGGCAGATACGTTGTTCGGCGGGCGAGGAACAATCGGCACCGATCATATGGTCGCCACCATCGGCAGCTACTGGCCATACCCGACAACTGTGTTTAATTACATCCGCAAGGCTATGCCCTATACATCGCCGATGTCGCTGACCAACAGCGAATATTATGCGCTGACCGCCTTTCTGCTTAGCGAGAACGGTATCATCGGTGAAAATGATGTGATTAATAAGGACACATTGCCGAAAGTGGTCATGCCCAATCATGACAATTTCATCAATGCCTATCCGGAAGTGCCAAAAAAATACCGCACCAAAAACGAATAATTTAATTAAGTTCCGCCATGTTTACACTAAGCATGGCGGCTTTATTCTCTAATCCAGATATTCATCAGTAAAAATTATCAATCGTGATTTCCGGCAGGTCGCCAGCCGGGGTAAAGCCGAGGATTTTACCGTAAAAGACCAGCTCTGCTTCCAGGCTATGAATGATATTTTCCTTTTTGACGAAGCCGTGATATTCGCCCTCATATGGATAGTAAGCCACTGGTACGCCTTTATCGCGGAGCGCTTTCACAATCAGTTCCGACTGGTTCGGCGGGACAACCGGGTCGGCGAGCCCCTGAAATACAATAAGCGGTTTGGTAAAACCGTCGAGATGATTGATCGGCGACCGTTCCTTATAAATATCAATGTCTTCCGGATAACGACCGATCAGGCTGTCCAAAAAGCGGCTTTCATATTTATGGGTGTCACGGGCCAGGATTTCCAGATCGCTGATGCCGTAATAATTGGCGCCGGCGGCAAAAATATCCGTGGTGCTAAGGGCTACCAGAACGCTGTATCCACCGGCGCTGCCGCCGCGGATCAACAGTTTTTTGCGGTCGGCCAGCCCTTCGTCCACCAGGTAATCAAGCGCAGCAATGGTGTCATTGATATCAACCACGCCCCATTGCCCGCGCAGCCGTTCGCGGTAAGCGCGGCCATAACCGGTGCTGCCGCCGTAATTAATATCGATGATGGCAAAACCCCGCGATGTCCAGAACTGGTTCCCTGCGCTGAAAGCGGAGCTGGTCGCGCCGACCGGGCCACCATGAAGGCGGACAATGGTTGGTGGAAGTGCGCCTTCGGGGGCGACGAAATCCTTATTTTTCGGCGCGTAGTAAAAAGCGTGGGTCGGCTCCCCCAATAAATTGGAAAAGGTAATCGCCTCCGGCTCCGAGATATAATCTTCATCAACAATCGGTTCCTGGCTTTTTTTGATGGTGATAAAATCGCCATTATCATATTCGGCAATTTCGGCAGCTGTCGTGGTGGTCGCGCCGATCAGGTATATTTTGCCCGCATGTGCATAAACATTTGAAATACTGACATATGGGGTTTTAATCTCATCAACATCGCCGTCTGTCAGATCAATGGTTGCCAGATGCGATACACCGTCCTGATCATAGGCGGCGACGGCGGTTTCATTATCAAGATAGGCATATGAATGGGCGCCCAGCGAACTGAAACTGCCGAATTCCGCATCCTCTTCGGTAACGGGGGCGCTTTCACCATCATTATAGCGTTGCAGGTTTTCCCAGCCGTCGGGGTCGGAAATATAATATAGCTTTCCGTCATCGGTCCAGCGTGGTTCCTGCACCGACAGGCTGGCGCGGCTGACCACGGTTTTGGTCCCTGACAGGCTGCCCTGCGGGGTGAGGGACGCCATCCACATTTTTGTATCGTCCCAGTTCATATTGGGATGATCCCATGTGATCCAGGCAATGGTTTTGCCGTCCGGGCTGATGGCGGGGCTGGAGACAAAATCAGTGCCGCTGAATAAGGTTCTGACCTTTACACCGCCCTCAAGACTGACGGAAACAAGGGTATTGACCGGCTCGCCCTCGTGGCTGTGGTCTTCCTGCACGCAGATCAGCTGGTTATGACCAGCGTCCATTACACAGTCGGCATAGCGGTAGCCATCGGCGGTCAGCGCCTGCGGTTCGCCGCTACCGCTATAACGGTAAAGTTTCTGGTCACTATGGTTGGAAAAATAAATGGTGCCGTCCCAGACATTATAGGATCCGCCGCCATATTCATGAACGCGTGTTCGGCTGCTGAACCCTTGCGGTATGGCGTCGCTGACATTGCCGTCCTTGTCGCGCTTTACGATGACGCGGCGGCCACCTTCATCGGGGCGCCCTTCGATCCAGTAAATATCATCACCGTCAAAACGCACGCTTCTTAAGCTGACCGCATTGCGGGTGGTCAGTTCCGCCGTGATCGGTGATGCCCAGGACCCATAGGGCGCTTCGGTGACATCATCACCGCAGCCGGTCAGAAGGGTAAGCGAGCCAAGGACAACAGATATTTTTTTGATCATTTTTCCACCATTATTTTGTTCGGCTTCAAGGATAGTGCCTGAGCACCAAAAATAAAAGTGAAATTGCCGTCATTTATTTGTGGCTTAATCGGAAAGCTTAAGCGGCACGGCGGTGGTATATTTGACCTGTGTTACGGCGAAATGGGTATTAATCTCGCTGACCATGGGAAGGCGAAGCAGTTTCTGCCTCAGGAATTTTTCATATGACTGCATATTTTCCGTAACAATGCGCAGCAGAAAATCCATAGACCCGCTGATGGTATAGCATTCGGTCACTTCGTCAAATTTGATCACTTCCTTTTCAAATTTTTCAAGCGCATCTTCCTGAATATGGGAAAGTTTGACATTGGCAAAAGCAATGATGTTAAGGCCGAGTGCTTTGGGATCAAGCAGCCCGACCCTTTTAGAAATGATACCCATTTCCTCAAGCTTTTTTATGCGTCGCCAGCATGGCGCAGCCGACAGCCCGACCAGATCGGCCAGCTCATTATTGGTGATGCTGCTGTCCCGCTGAATGGTCTTTAAAATCTTCCTGTCAATATCACTTAATTTAACCAGCATTATTTTACCCTAAAAAGTCATAAATATGATATATTCTTTCGCAATATAAGGAAAATTGCCCAAAATAGAAAGGTAATTTCCCAAAAAATGTGCAATTATTATCCTTTATCTATTATGGGCATTGGAGCGCTTGCCATGGGTATTGAAATTTCACTGAATGATAAATATGAACTGGCCGAAGGTCGAGCCTTCATGACGGCGACACAGGCCCTTGTCCGTATTCCTATTGTGCAACACTGGCGTGATAAGGCAGCCGGGCTTAATACGGCCGGGTTTATTTCCGGTTATCGCGGCTCACCGCTTGGCGGATATGATGCGGCCCTTCATAAAGCCGAAAAATATTTAAGGGCGGAAAATATTTATTTCCAGGAAGGTATTAATGAAGAGCTTGGGGCCACCGCCGTCTGGGGCACCCAACAGGTTAATATGTATAAGGGCGCGAAATATGACGGTGTGTTCGGTATCTGGTACGGTAAAGGTCCCGGCGTTGACCGCAGCTGCGATGTGTTTAGGCATGCCAATGCCGCCGGGACGTCGCCTTACGGCGGCGTGCTGGCGATTGCCGGTGATGATCATGCCTGTAAATCATCAACTATCCCACATCAATCTGATCACAGTTTTTATTCAACCATGCTGCCGATGCTTTATCCGGCCAATATGCAGGAATTTGTTGAATATGGTCTTCTTGGTATTGCCATGTCACGTTATAGCGGTTGCTGGACGGCATTTAAAGTGACGAGCGAAACGGCGGAAAGCACGGGTGTCGTTGATCTCGACCGGGAACACCGAAAAATCCTGATCCCCGGCGATGATGAATTTGAAATGCCGGAAGGCGGCGTCCATATCCGCCCGGCTGATGTCTGGCGCGAACAGGATTTCAGATTGCAGCGTTATAAGCTTTTTGCCGCTTTGGCGTTTGGCAAGAAAAACAAACTTGATTATGTCGTGATGGACAGCAGCAAGCCGCGCTTTGGCATCATCACCAGCGGAAAAACCTACGGCGATGTGCGTCAGGCGCTTTATGAGCTGGGCATTGATGAAAAGGTAGCCGAAAAAATCGGCCTTCGCCTTTATAAGGTCGGTATGCCCTGGCCGCTTGAGCCGGAAGGAGTGCGGAAATTCTGTGAAGGGCTTGAAGAAATCCTGATTGTTGAGGAAAAACGGGAGCTTATTGAAAACCAGCTTAAGCAGCAGCTCTTTAACTGGCATGCCGACAAACGCCCGAAAGTGGTCGGAAAATATGATGAAAAGGGCCGTTGGCTGCTGCCGCCGGAAAATGACTTATCTGTGGGACTGATCACCCATGTGATTGCCGACCGGATTTCTCATTTTTATAAAGGAAAGATGGTTGAATTTGCCCGCCGCTATTTTAACCGCCGCGAAGCGATGCAGGCAGAATACCAGTCCCCACTGATCAGAAAACCTTTTTTCTGCTCCGGTTGCCCGCATAACACGTCGACCAAAGTGCCGGAAGGAAGCCGGGCAACGGCCGGGATCGGCTGCCATATCATGGCAATGTGGATGGACCGGAAAACCGATACCTTCACGCAAATGGGCGGGGAAGGTGTACCCTGGATCGGTCAGTCGCCCTTTACTGACGAAAAGCATATCTTTACCAATCTGGGGGATGGCACCTATCAGCATTCCGGCATTCTTGCGATCCGCGCTTCGATCGCGGCAGGGGTTAATATCACCTATAAAATTCTTTATAATGACGCTGTCGCCATGACCGGCGGTCAACCGGTGGAAGGGGCACTGACGGTCGAAAAAATCGCCCAGCAAATGCGCGGTGAAGGTGCCAGAAAAATCTGGATTCTGACAGAGGATCTGGAGCGTTATAAATCCCGCGGGGCAATTCCGGGGGATATCCCCATTCTTTACCGGGATCAGCTAGAGGCCATAATGCTTGAAGCGCGGGAGACAGATGGTTGCACCATTATAATTTATGATCAGACCTGTGCCGCGGAAAAACGCCGCCGCCGTAAACGCGGAAAATTTCCTGACCCGGACCGGCGGGTGTTTATCAATGATGCGGTCTGCGAAGGATGCGGGGATTGTTCGGTTAAATCAAACTGTGTGTCGGTTGAGCCGCTTGAAACAGAATATGGCCGCAAGCGCACAATCAATCAGTCCAGCTGTAATAAAGATTATAGCTGTGTTGAGGGCTTCTGCCCGTCATTTGTCAGTGTAATTGGCGGCAAGCTTAAAAAACCACAAGTCACCGGGCTTGATGCACTTCTGGAAAATATTCCTCTTCCCAAAGTGAGCGAAGTGGAAAGCGAATATAACATATTGGTGACCGGTGTCGGTGGCACCGGGGTCCTGACCATTGGCGGTATTCTGGGGATGGCAGCCCATATTGATGGTCTGGCCAGTAATCTGCTGGATATGACCGGGCTGGCGCAAAAGGGTGGTGCTGTGCTTACTCACGTAAGGCTGGGTAAGGATATTGATGTGCTTAGAACCCCCCATATTTTAACGGGCTGTGCTGATTTATTGCTCGCCTGTGATCTGGTGGTCGGGGCAAGCCCCGAGGCAATTGAATGTGTCAGAAGTGACCGGGCCAGTGCCGTGATCAATTCCCATAATTCACCGGTTTCGGCCTTCGTGGAAAATAACGCCATTGATTTTAAACAGGAACAATTAAAAAAATCTGTTGAAGCCCACACCCGTGATGACAGTCGCCATTATATTGAAGCAACAAAACTGGCAACAATCCTGTTGGGCGACAGCATTGCCACCAATGTGTTTATGATGGGATATGCCTGGCAGAAAGGGCTTATCCCCTTATCCCTTGATGCCATACTGAAAGCGATAGACCTTAACGGTGTCTCCGTGGAAAAAAATAAACAGACCTTTTCCTGTGGCCGGATGGCTGCTCATAATCTTGAGCGCTTGCAGGCATTTATCGCGCCGATGGTTAAAGGTGCTGAGGGGCAAAAAATTTCAACCAATGTCACCGATATGATTGAAAAACGGACAATTATGCTTGAGCAATATCAGGACGGGGCGCTTGCGGAAAAATATCTTAAGTTCATGGAAAAAGTGAGAAAAACAGATAAAGGTGCCATTTATGAAGCAGTGGCAAAAAGCTATCATAAACTGCTCGCTATCAAGGATGAATATGAAGTCGCACGACTTTATACAAACGGTGATTTTATTAAGAAACTGGAAACCCAGTTTGATGGCAATTATAAACTGAAATTTCATATGGCCCCGCCGATTTTTGAGAAAAAAGACCCGGTTACCGGAAAAATCAAAAAGCGTGAGTTTGGCCCGTGGATGATGGCAGCACTAAAAATTGTGGCCAGATTAAAATTCCTGCGCGGTGGACCGTTTGATATTTTTGGTTATTCAGCAGAACGTAAAATGGAACGGGCTTTGATCAGGGAATATGAAGATCTTGTTCAATTTATTCTCGACAAACTGAACAAAGACAATTACGAGTTGTGCCTTAAAATTCTTGAACTGCCCTTATCCTATAAGGGATATGGGCATGTTAAGGATAAAAATATTCAAAAAGCCAAAATTGAACTGAAGCGGCTTTTGAATGAGCTTGAGAATAAAACACCAATGAAGCAGGCTTCCTGAGCGGGAAGAAGAATAAAATGATCGATAAAAATCAATTCCGGGGCCATGAGCAACTCGCTTACTTAAATGATAAAGACACCGGCTTAAAAGCCTTTATTGCTGTGCATGATACGTCACTCGGCCCCGCGGCCGGGGGTTGCCGCATGTGGCCATATGAAAATGAAATGGATGCCCTGAATGATGTGCTGCGGCTTGCCCGCGGGATGAGCTATAAAAACGCCATGGCCGGTTTGCCGCTCGGCGGTGGAAAGGCGGTCATAATCGGGGATGCTAAAACCGATAAATCGGAAGCGATTTTTAAAGCACTAGGCCGCTTTGTTGATAGCCTGGACGGCACTTATATTACGGCTGAAGATGTCGGCATGACAACCGAGGATATGATGACGATTGCCACAGAAACCAACTATGTCGCCGGATTGCCGCAGGGGGATCATGCCAGTGGTGATCCGTCCCCCTTTACTGCAAAAGGCATTTATAACGGCATCAAAGCAGCCGTGAAATATAAACTGGGCAGGGACACACTTGATGGACTGACCGTTGCGGTTCAGGGGGTTGGACATGTGGGACAATATCTTTGTGAATATCTTCATTCTGATGGGGTAAAGCTGCTGGTCAGTGATATTGTTGCTGAAAATCTGGTAATGGCTGTGGAAAAATTCGGGGCGACTATTGTGCCGGCTGAGGAAATTTTGGCAGTAAAGGCAGATGTGCTATCCCCATGCGCACTGGGGGCAATTTTAAATGATGAAACGATCCCCAATATCAAAGCATCCATTATTGCCGGTGGGGCAAATAATCAGTTGGCCAATGACAGTCATGGTGTGCGTCTTATGGACAGGGGCATTTTATTTGCCCCTGATTATGTAATTAATGCCGGTGGCATAATCAACGTATCCGGGGAAACAAGCGGTAATTATGATCTCGACTGGGTGAACCGGAAAGTCGATAATATCTATAATACGCTGATCCATATTTTTGAGCGCGCCGATAAAGAACAGCGCCCGACCAATGTGGTTGCCGATGAAATGGCTGAAGAAATACTGGCCGCAGCAAGGCTGAAGAAAAAATCAGCTGCTTAGTTTATGCTTCAATCTGATGCAGGACAGCCTGAAACAATGGGCTGTCCTTTTCATTTAAATCAAAAACAATATCAAAATGATTGACCGCAGGCATATCCAGATAGGCACACTCAATCCCCCGGCGAAGACATTCATCCATATATTCATGGGTTTGGCGTTTAAATTCGGACGTTTCATTCTCGCCGTAGGTAAATATAATCGGGCAGCAGTCATTTGGAATATGATGAAGCGGACTGGCGGCGCGGGCATCTTCTATGCTCATTTTAAGTGGTTCATTGACATAGGTTTTTACCAAGGGTTCCAGATCAAAAACCCCACTGATGGCAAGGGCTCCTTTTAACGGGCAGCGATCATATCCGTAAGCTTTCCAATCGGTACTGAGCACTTCCGCGACAAGATGACCACCGGCGGAACTGCCGGATATGGTGATATTGTCGGGATCGCCATTAAAAGACGGCGCATTTTTTAATATGGCGATTATGCCGCGCCTTGTCTGATCAATAATTTCTTGAATATTTGCCTGTGGGGCCAAGGTATAATCAAGGGCAATGAAAATAATTTTATGATCAATAAAGTTTTTGGCGGCAAAGCAGCTTTCATTTTTGGAGAGCTGCTGCCAGTATCCGCCGTGGATAAAAACTTGAACGGGGAAGGGACCGGTACCGTCCGGCACAAAAATATCCATATGGGATCGTTCTTCAATTCCATATTTTATATCTGGCCGGATTTGCTCTTGAAGCACTGCTCTCGCTTCCACGCTGCGTTTTTCATACTGATTTATATAAACCATAATATCGTCAATACAGCTGCTTGGACTATATTCACGTTCCAGTGTTTCATGGTCCATAGTTTCGTATGGTTTCAATGATTTGCCCCTTATCATTATTTTGTTATAGTCAGGCTCATATTTTTACATAGCCGCACTCATTGAACAATGATAATGTGCTTTTTTATCAAATTGGACCATAGGATATGACACTGACCCGCGATGATTTTATTGCCCTGGATAATGAGGATCCATTAGCCCCCTTTGCTGAAGAATTCAATATTCCGGAAGGGATGATCTATTTTGACGGCAATAGCCTTGGTGCCATGCCAAAAGCGGCTATGGCACGGGCCAAAGACGTTATTGAACTGGAATGGGGTACTGATCTGATTAAAAGCTGGAACAAGGCGGGCTGGTTTACGCTTGTTCAGAAGCTTGGCAATAAAGTGGCGAAACTGATAGGTGCTGATGAAGGTGAAGTCATTTATGCCGATGCAACGGGACTTAATGTTTATAAACTGGTGGCGGCGGCGCTGGAGCAGCGCCCTGACCGAAAAATAATCGTGATGGAAGGAAGCAATTTTCCAACTGATAATTATATGGTTCAGGGACTTATTAAACAGCTTGGCCGGGGCCATGAGATCCGTTTTGCCGAAGACGGTGAAATTATGGATGCCATCCGTGATGATGTGGCCGTAGTCTGTCTTACCCATGTACATTATAAAACCGGACATCTCCATGACATGGCAGCTATAACCAGAAAAGCACATGATGTTGGGGCATTGACCATATGGGATCTTTGCCACAGTGCCGGGGCACTTCCTGTTGATCTGAACGGCTCAAATGTGGATTTCGCCCTTGGATGCACATATAAATATCTGAATGGCGGGCCAGGATCACAGTCTTTTATGTTCGTTGCAAAACGTCATCAGGGCAAGGCGGTTCAACCGCTGACCGGCTGGTGGGGGCATGATAAGCCGTTTGGTTTTGAACGTGATTATCGGCCACGCAAGGATATTTGGCAGTTCAGCACGGGTACACAGCCGATTGTATCCCTTGCCCTTTCAGCAGTGGGGCTTGATATTTTTATGCACGCGGACATGAATGAAATTAGAAAAAAATCATTAAAATTATGCGATCTTTTCATTGCGCTTATAGATGAGCGCCTGAAAGGATATGATTTTAAAATTGTCACTCCGCGCGACCATGCCCGCCGCGGCAGTCAGGTTTCTATTTCGTGTGAAAATGGTTTTGCCATTATGCAGGCACTTATTGCTGACAATGTCATTGGTGATTTCAGGGCACCGGATATTATGCGCTTTGGCTTTACGCCGCTCTATGTTTCCTATGTCAATGTCTGGGATGCGGTAGAAAAACTTAAAAAAATCATGGAGGAAGGCCGTTGGAACAGACCGGAATTTAAACAGGTTGGCGCAGTAACCTAAAAAACTCCATTTTCAATCCAACTTATGATATATTCAAAACACAATCTTTTTCATGGAGGGGTATCATGATCAAAAAAATTCTCGCAAGTGCCATATGCCTTGCGTCATTATCATCTTTTTCCGGGGCTCAGGTGTTTGACCCGACGGCATTAAATGCTGATCCAAAAACGGCAACCGGGCCCTTATCGCCAAAATTAAGTGGTCTTGGCAATTACAGTTTTACGGTAAGCACGTCCAATCCGGACTCCCAATATTTCTTTGATCAGGGATATCGACTTGTTGTCGGCTTCAATCATTCGGAAGCCATGCGCTCTTTTAAGGAAGCGATCCGGCTGGACCCGAATAATGCCATGGCCTATTGGGGCTGGGCCTTAACTTTAGGTCGTAACTTAAATCTGCCGATGCTGGTGAATTCCATGGAACAGGCCAATTATGCCATCGGTATGGCTTTGTCCCTGAAAGACAAAGTCAGCAAACGTGAAGCCGATTATATCGATGCCCTTGCCGCCAGATATAGCACTGATCTGTCTATTCCACGTGAAGAACTCGATGAAGCCTATGCGGTCGCAGCAGAAAAACTGATGAATAAATATCCGGATGATCCGGATGCAGCCGTACTTTTTGCCGCCGCCGCGATGAATGTTCAGCCATGGGATTACTGGAATGCGGATGGATCACCGAAAGGGCGGACGGAGCAGATTATTTCGGTTCTTGAAAAAGTCATTGCCAAATATCCCGATCATGCAGCAGCCCTTCATTATCATATCCATGTTGCTGAAAGTATGCGTCCTGAAATAGCAGAGGAAAGCGCGGATCATCTGGCGCCGATAATGCCGGGGGCCGGGCACCTGGTTCATATGCCATCCCATATTTTTATGCGGGTCGGCCGCTATCAGGATGCCTATGACACCAATGTGATTGCCGCCATGGTGGACGAGGATTATATTGCCCAGTGTAATGCACAAGGTTTATATCCGCTTGCCTATTACCCGCATAACCTTCACTTCCTTGCCTGGTCGTCAATGTATACAGGGCGCAGTGCCCAGTCTCTTGAGGCGGCATGGAAGGTCAAAAATAGAATTGAGGCAGGCTCAAGGACCAATACCTGGGGTTTAAACGAAACATTCAGATCACAGCCGGTATTTGTCATGACCCGGTTTGGCAAATGGGATGATCTATTGAAAGTGGAAAGACCCTTTGTTAAAGCGCAGTTTATGACCGGGGTCTGGCATTATGGCCGCAGTCTGGCTTATTTAAATAAAGGCAATATGGCAGAGGCGGAAAAGGAACTTGACGCGCTGAAAAGCCTTGTAGAGAAGCTTAATGAAGGGCAGCCCGGATATAAGAATTTTGAGGACGTCGGTGGATTATTGACGATCGCTTACGAGGTTGCGGCGGGTGAAATGGAAAATAAAAAAGGCAATTTTGAAATGGCCATTTATCATCTTGGCCGCGCTGTACGCATGGAAGACAGTCTTGCCTATAACGAACCGCCATCATGGTATTTCCCGACCCGCCATATTCTAGGTGCCATCCTGCTTGATGCCGGTCAGCCGGTTGAGGCGGAAGTGGTCTATTGGGAGGATCTTGAGCATAACCCTGAAAACGCTTATTCGCTATTCGGGATGTATCAGGCCTTAACTGCGCAGGGAAAGAATGACCAGGCCGCTGAATTTAAAGCGCGTTATGATGCCATGTGGGCGAATTCTGATGTGAAGCTGAGCAGTTCAAGGTTCTAGGTGAATTGGACGTAACGCAACACAGGTTTAAATATTATGATCTGATGATGGCCGCCTTTGTGGTGGTCCTCATCTGTTCAAATATTATTGGCCCTGCCAAAATTGCCACTATTACGGTTTTTGGTGAAAGCTTAGTTTATGGCGCCGGTGTGCTATTTTTCCCGCTTTCCTATGTATTCGGTGATGTACTGACTGAAGTGTACGGTTATGCGCGGGCAAGAAAAGTGATCTGGGTTGGGTTTGCCGGTGTTTTTTTCGCCAGCATCATGAGTGCCGTAATTGTCGCTTTACCCCCGGCGCCAGGGTGGGAAGGACAGGACGCCTATGTCATGATTTTCGGTCAGGTGCCCCGCATTGTGTTGGCGTCACTTCTGGCGTTTTTTGTCGGTGAAATTATTAATGCCTATGTTATGGCACGAATGAAACTTCTGACCCGGGGAAAATATCTCTGGACCCGGACGATCGGTTCCACCATTGTCGGTCAGGGGGCAGACAGTCTCATTTTTTACCCTGTTGCTTTTTTTGGTATCTGGAATAATGATGTATTGATTACGGTAATGTTTTCCAATTTCCTGATTAAGGTCTCTTGGGAAGCGATCCTGACCCCTGTTACCTATAAAATAGTCGGCTTTCTTAAAAAAGTTGAGGGCGTGGAAATTTTTGACGATAAGACCGACTTCACACCCTTTAAAATTACGACAGATTAATTATAGATCAGGATAAAGCTCCCCGCGCGGAAACAGACCAGAGCTTTTCTACTTTGCCGTTTCTGACCCCAACGATCCAGTCATAAAGATTTATGGTCGGATCACAATGTCCGGTAATCAGCATCAGCTTTTCGCCCAATTCAAATCGTTCTTTTCCTGAAACGGTTATGCAGCCATGCTCATCAGACGTCATTCTATATGTTAAATGCTCGTGTCCGACAATGGTCGGATTTCCGGAATCCGATGCTATGGCTTTAAGCCCGGCGTCTGCAACTACAATTTCCGGCTGGTTGACGCTCATAATGACGGTGCGGACAAAAAACGCATGTTCAAATCCGGTGCCAAACTGATCATCATTCAGTTTGTTTTTCGCATAATCAGCATCCATAAAGGCGTATGAACCACATTGAAGCTCATCCCATTCCGCATAATTTATATCATGCATTAAGGTCCCGGTGCCGCCACCGGTAACGATGTCACAGTCAATGCCGGATGATGCAAGCAGGTTTTTGGTTTCACGGATTATATCTGCTGCGCCGCTTACCGCTTCCGATCTTTCCTGGTGGGTTCGTTTATGTTGTGCTGAGCCGTGATAAGCCTGCAAGCCGCCAAAGTTAAGATGAGATAGGGACTTAATCAGTTTCGCAAGCTCCAGTGCGTCTGCTGGGCTGGTGACGCCGCAGCGATGTCCGCCTACATCAATTTCAACCAGAGCACGGACATTGGCTTTCTCATGGGCGCAGGCATCATTTAAGGCCCGTGTCGCCCCGGCATCATCAACGCAGATGCCTATTTTAGCCTGTTTGGCTAGGCTTGCCACCCGCGCCAATTTAGCAGGGCTGACAATTTCATTGGTGATAAGAACGTCATTAATGCCGCCTTCAACCAAAATTTCCGCTTCAGATATTTTCTGGCAGCAGACACCGACAGCACCGCGTTTAATCTGATCTTGGGCTACAGCGGGTGATTTATGCATTTTGGCATGAGGTCTTAACATTTTCCCCGCATCTTTGACAAGCTTGGCCATTTTTTCCAGATTGCGTTCATAAATATCCAGATCGACAACCAGGGCCGGTGTGTCAATTTCATCTAAACTCATACCAATTTCTGCCGGTGGTCGTTGCACCATCATTTTTCTCCCAGGATATCTAATTCTCAGATGCTTTTTCGTTTTATTCTGCC
Organism: Emcibacteraceae bacterium; assembly: GCA_041396985.1. Taxonomy (NCBI): domain Bacteria; kingdom Pseudomonadati; phylum Pseudomonadota; class Alphaproteobacteria; order Emcibacterales; family Emcibacteraceae; species Emcibacteraceae bacterium. Next base: position 702,620 of record JAWKXO010000001.1, on the reverse strand, counting down.
AGAGCAAAGCGGCCAAGTAATATATTTTTAAGCTTGCTTAAACGTCCGTTTTGCTCAACGAAATCATAACTCAATTTGGAAATCATAAGCAATGCCAGCGTCATTGCAATCAGAATTATAATCTCCTGCGTGGAGGATAGCGGATCATGAAAGAAATGAAAGACGATCCCTAAAATGATGGTGTGGGCTAGGTAAGTGGAAAAGGAATAATCACCAAGTTTGATCAGAAAATTGGCAATCATATTTTTTTCATGAATATAACGGTTAAATAATACGGCGCTGAGTACAATGAAACCTGCCGCAAAAAGCCGGAAGATGTCATGCACGTGATAATATTTCCAAAGAGCCAGGCCGACAAGGCCCGTGACAACAGCGGCGATAAATCGTGCTTTGAAAATAATCTTAAAAAAATTGGTGGAGATTAAATAGGCGATAGTGAAGCCGGCTAGAAATTCATAGAGAAGACTATTACCAAGTACGGCCGAAAAAAGTGTGTTTTTAGGCCAGATAATGGGCAGGGAGGCGACAATCAGAAAACATAAAATTCTGGCATATTTTTGTGATATTGCCAGACTTATTGAAAGAATTGTGTAAAAAGCCATTTCGAAATTAAGGGTCCAGCCGACGGTAAGCAGTGGAGAAGGCATCCAGCCAGAAGGATTGTCATGGGGGATAAAGAGCAACGATAATACTAAAGATTGAGCGGTATAATCCGTATATGAAAAACCGATCGGAAATAACGCGAGACAAAAAATGACCATAAACGTATAAAACCAGTATGCCGGAACAACCCTGAATACCCGTTTTATAAAAAAGCTGAAACTTTTTGCGCTGTCTGGCTTTGCCGAAAAATACATCACAAATCCGCTCAGCACAAAAAATATATCAACACCAAATTCCCCATATTCCGAGAAGGCATAACCAAGAATGTTATCCGTCTCAAATCGATGAAACTGCATCATGAAATGATAATAAAACACCATCCATGCGGCAAAGGCTCTTAAAATCTGTAATGTATGATATCTTTCTGTCATGGAGCCCAATAATTTCTTTTTACTCTTTTATAACCTGCCACTTTAAAGTTAATATTTAATGGATTTGCATAACTCAAAGATTTTTAAGGACATCCGCCAGCAGTTTAAATTCGGCGGCGCGTGGCGATGATGCTCTCCAGACCAGTCCGATTTTACGTGAGGCCGGTGTTTTAAGAGGGATTAATTTTATTTTGCCCTTCGGAAAAGTCATGGTATCCGCTGCCATTTCAGGAATTAGGGTTACGCCGATACCTTCCGCGACCATCTGAACAAGGGTATTAAGACTGGTGGCTTCAAACTGAACACGGGCGGAAGAGCTTTGAATCCGGCAGGCATCGAGGGCATGGTCACGAAGACAATGTCCATCTTCAAGCAGTAAAAGGGGTTGATCGTTAAGATCATCAATAGCAATTGATTTGCGTGTGGCATAGGGATGATCAATATGACAGGCAAAAAAGAACGTATCATCAAAAAGATCGGACACTGTGAAGCTGCCGGTATCATAGGGTAGAGCAATTAATATAATATCAAGCTCTCCTTCACTTAACCTCTTCAGAAGTTTAGCCGTTTGTTCCTCACGAAGGTATAATTTTAGCTTCGGATATTCTTTTTCCAGTGCCGGTAATATTTTGGGAAGCAGGAATGGCCCGATAGTCGGAATTACGCCGAATTTGATGTTACCTGTCATGGGATCACGCTCAGAAGAAGCCAAAATCATGATATCTTCAGCATCACGAAGTAATTGACGTGCCCGGGCGGCTATTTCATGACCGATGGGTGTAATGATAACGGTGCGTTTTGTACGTTCAGCAACGCTGACACCCAAAATATCTTCCAGATCACGAATTCCGGCGCTGAGCGTAGATGGTGTCACATTACAAAGATCAGAGGCATGTGAAAAATGGCGGGTTTGTGCCAATGCCGTTAGATATTCCAGTTGTTTGAGGCTGGGAAGGAATTTCATATAATGCTCCGTAAATATTCGGTTTATACGAATAATATAACGATTTTATATCGTTTTTCAATTTTATTATAGTCGGTTACATTAATTCCATTAAACAAAGGAAAGGATAATTAAAATGAATACGAAAATTGACATAGGGATCGTAGAAAAAGACCGTCAGGATATCGCAAACGGACTATCACGCCTTTTAGCAGATACATATACACTTTATCTGAAGACACATAATTTTCATTGGAATGTGACGGGTCCGATGTTCAACACATTACATACAATGTTTGAAACCCAGTACACGGAACTGGCTATTGCAGTTGATGATATTGCGGAACGCATTCGTGCGCTTGGTTTTGTGGCGCCCGGGTCTTACGCTCAATTTGCAGCGCTTACAAGCATCAAGGAAGAAACCTCAACACCGGCCGCGGAAGAAATGATCAGGCAACTTGTTAAAGATCAGGAAACTGTTGTGCGAACAGCAAGAAGCATTTTCCCGGCCGCCGACAAAGCCAGTGATGAGCCAACCGCAGATTTACTGACCCAAAGAATGCAGACACACGAAAAGACAGCCTGGATGCTGCGTTCAATGATTAGCTGACATGAATGATAAACGAGAAATTTAAAGGAGAAGACTATGACAAAATCAACTGAAACTGGTGCAGGAAAATGTCCGGTAATGCACGGCAAACAGGATTATACCGCCGGAAGTGGCACATCAAATCAGGACTGGTGGCCGCAGCAACTAAAATTGAACATATTGCGCCAGCATTCGTCCAAATCAAACCCGATGGATGAAAATTATAACTATGCAGAAGAATTCAAATCACTGGATCTTGATGCCGTTAAAAAAGATATTTTTGATCTGATGACAACTTCGCAGGATTGGTGGCCGGCAGATTATGGTCATTATGGGCCGCTATTTATCCGGATGGCATGGCACAGTGCCGGAACATATCGTACCGGTGATGGCCGCGGGGGTGCCGGGACCGGCAACCAGCGTTTTGCACCCGTAAACAGCTGGCCGGATAACGGAAATCTGGATAAAGCCCGTTTATTGCTTTGGCCGATTAAGCAAAAATACGGCAGAAAAATTTCCTGGGCTGACCTTATGATACTGGCCGGCAACTGCGCGCTGGAATCAATGGGCTTTAAAACATTCGGTTATGCAGGGGGTCGTGAAGATATCTGGCAACCGGAAGAAGATATCTATTGGGGTGCTGAAGCAGAATGGCTTGGCGATAAACGCTATAGCGGTGATCGTGAGCTTGAAAATCCTCTTGCTGCCGTACAGATGGGGCTTATTTATGTAAACCCGGAAGGTCCTAATGGTAATCCTGATCCCGGTGCATCAGGCAAGGATATCAGGGAAACATTTGCCCGTATGGCGATGAATGACGAAGAAACGGTCGCACTGGTTGCCGGGGGACATACTTTTGGTAAAGCCCACGGTGCCGGTGATGCTGCACTAGTTGGTCCTGAACCGGAAGCCGCACCCATTGAAGCGCAAGGAAAAGGCTGGCTTAGCAGTTATGCCAGCGGCAAGGGCGTTGATACCATTACCAGCGGTATTGAAGGCGCCTGGACCCCAACCCCGATAAAATGGGATATGAGCTATTTTGATGTGCTGTTTGGTTATGAATGGGAACTGACAAAGAGCCCTGCCGGTGCCCACCAGTGGAAAGCAAAAGATCTTGCAGAAAAAGATCATGCCCCGGAAGTGGACGGTTCAGGTAAAAAAGTGCCAATTATGATGACAATGGCGGATATGGCCATGCGGATGGACCCTGCTTATGAAAAAATATCCCGTCATTTTCAGAACAATCCTGACGAATTTGCCGATGCGTTTGCCCGTGCCTGGTTTAAACTTACCCACCGTGATATGGGTCCGCGTGCCCGTTATCTTGGCAAGGAAGTGCCTGCGGAAGAACTGATCTGGCAGGATCCGGTACCCGCTGTTGACCACAAGCTGGTGGATGATCGTGATGTAGAGCTTTTGAAAGCAAAAATCATTGATTCCGGACTTTCAGTTTCCCAGCTTGTTGCTACTGCCTGGGCGTCAGCCTCAACTTTCCGTGGGTCTGATATGCGCGGTGGAGCCAATGGAGCCCGAATCCGTCTGGCACCACAGAAAGACTGGGAAGTAAACAGACAGTCGAATGTTGCCTATGTTGTTGACGCTCTTGATAATATTCGCAGCGAATTTAATAGCGCGCAAAAAGATGGTAAAAAAATATCACTTGCGGACATGATCGTTCTTGCCGGAACGGCCGCTGTTGAACAGGCCGCCCGAAATGCCGGGTCAGATATTAAGGCGCCATTTATTCCGGGGCGTACTGATGCATCGCAGCAACAGACTGATGTTGAAGCTTTTGAGGTTCTGGAACCTATTGCAGATGGTTTTAGAAACTATAGTAAGGCTAAATACGCTATCCCGGGTGAAAAATTGTTGCTGGATAAAGCGCAGCTCTTAACCCTGACCGCACCTGAAATGACTGTGCTGGTCGGCGGGATGCGTGCTCTTAATACAAATAGTGACGGCAGTGCGAATGGTATATTCACTGATCGCCCGGGTGTTTTAAGCAATGATTTCTTCAAAAATCTGCTCGATATGAGCATTACTTGGAAATCTGTGTCTGACGATGACGAACTTTTTGAAGGTCGCATAAGAGCAACGGGTAAAGCAAAGTGGACCGGCACAAGGGTTGATCTGATCTTTGGCTCAAATTCCGAACTGCGGGCACTTGCCGAAGTTTATGCAACAGAAGACTCAAAGGATAAATTTATCAGGGATTTTGTGGCGGCCTGGACAAAAGTAATGAACCTTGATCGGTTTGATCTTTAAACCATAAATGATTAAAAACTGAATTGGGCGGGTCTTTGTGGCTCGCCCAATTTGCATTATGCCTTTCTTTGAGTTTTTATTTGACGACGCTTATGTAACTAGTTATACAGGTTACATGAAAAAAAGAAATTTTGAATATACCGCAGGCTCGTTAGCACTGAATTTTATTGATACAGTTTCCGGTCGTGAACAGGAGCCAATTGAGTTATTAACTTCCGTTTCAGATTTTAAAGTCTGGTTGAAGGGAGCTGGTATAACCATTGGGAACTCATTTGATTTATCAGAGAATGAACTTGATTTCGCAAAAAAACTGAGAGAAGCGATCTACCGAATAATAAAATCCACTTTAACAAAAAGTGATTTAAACCCAGAATACATGGAGTTATTGAATAAAAGTGCAGCAATGCCAACTGCTCGGCCCCAACTGAATAATGGTGTTGTAATATACCATTCAACAGATCCATTCCGTGCCATTATGTCTGAAATTGCTGAAGATGCAATCGTCTCAATTTCTCAATCCGGATCAAAAAAACTAAGACAGTGCCCTGACTGCAAAATGATATTCAAGGATAATTCCAGGCCGCAAAAAAGAATATGGTGTTCTTCATCATCCGGGTGTGGAAACAGGGCAAAAGTACGTCGTCATAGATCGATTAAAGAGAATTAATATGATAGAAAAAAGAGTAAGTTTTGACTTTGAAATAGAGTTTTCAAACGGGGGTGGTATTCAGGGACAGGGATTTCGCCTTGATATTCTGGGTGAAGATATAGAGGATGATGCGCTTGCCGACTATATAATAAAGGATATGCGTTTATTGATGGTCGGTGAGGTCCGAATTTTAAACAAGAAAATAATCCTGGAACAGCATAAAAGGTCAAAATCAAATCCCAACAATGAGATAGAACCAGGGTCAGTTAAAAAATATATAGATCTCAGTCATATAATTAGTAATGAAATGATTACCTATAAAGGGTTACCCGCCCCCATCATTTGTGATCATTTGTCGCACGCTCAATCCCGTGAAATGTATGACGAAGGGACAGAATTTCAGTTTGGACGTATAAATATGGTTGGCAATACGGGAACATATCTTGATACCCCATATCATCGTTATCCCGATGGTCACGATTTATCGAAACTTTTACTTGATAAAGTATCAAATATTCCAGGAGTTGTCGTTCGAATAGGGGATATCAATAAACGCGCGATCGACTGGACAAATTTTGCGAGCATCAACGTAAATGGAATGGCCGTTTTAATAGAAACCGGGTGGGCACAGCATTGGGGAAGCGATCAGTATTTTGAAGGTCATCCATATCTGACCGAAAAAGCAGCTATTTATCTGCGTGATCAGGGCGCTACATTGGTTGGAATAGATTCTCTTAACATTGACGATACATCAACTGGTTCAAGACCTGTGCATTCCATTTTATTGAGAGAAGAAATTCCAATTGTGGAGCATCTTTGTAATCTTCACTTATTGCCGCCTAGTGGATTTCACTTCAGCGCAATTCCGCCAAAAATAGAAAAGATTGGAACGTTTCCTGTTCGGGCTCACGCTATTATTTGAATTTAAATACTTAACTCACACCAGACCGGGGTATGGTCGGATGGTTTTTCCTTGCCCCTTGGGGTGCGGTCAATATCGCAGTTAAGCAGTTTATCAGCAGCCGTCGGACTAAGCAGCAGATGATCAATCCGAACACCATTGTCTTTTTGCCAGGCGCCCGCCTGATAATCCCAATAGGTAAAATGATGACCACTCGGATGGAATGCGCGCAGTGCATCCGTCAGTCCAAGATTAAGAAGTGTAAAATACTTGTCTCTGGATTCCGGCTGGACAAGGGCGTCGTTGGCAAATAGATGCATATCATAACAGTCTTCATCTTTTGGACAGACATTATAATCTCCCCCCAAAACCAGATCTTCTTCTAGGGTAAGAAGTTCTTTGGCACGCTCAACCAGTCTTTCCATCCAGCTAATTTTATAATCAAATTTGGGACCTGGGAAAGGATTACCGTTTGGCAGATAAATACTGGCAACGCGTACATTTTTTATTGTGGCCTCAATATATCGGGCCTGATCATCGTCATCATCACCGGGCAAGCCAATCATCACGTCTTCAATCGGGTGTTTGGAAAGGATGGCAACGCCATTATAAGATTTCTGGCCGTGGGTCACGATGTTATAGCCAAGGTCCTCAATTTCCATTGCCGGAAAATTTTCATCAAGGCATTTAAGTTCCTGAAGCAGGGCCACATCGGGTTTAAACTCGGCAAGCCAGTCCGTGACCCGGGGAAGTCTGGCTTTGATCGAGTTTACGTTCCAGGAAGCAATTTTCATAAACTTTAAACCGCGAATGATGAACCGCAACCACACGACGCCGTGGCATTTGGATTTTTTACAACGAACATTGAACCGGCAAGTTCTTCGGTAAAATCAACTTCGGACCCCATAAGATACATGATCGAAAGGCCATCAACCAGCATAGTGGCGCCATCACGCTTAACCACAAGGTCATCATCTTTCGTATCTTCCACAAGGGCAAAATCATACTGAAAGCCGCTACAGCCGCCGCCATTAATAGTAATACGGAATTTAAGATTATCGTTACCCTTGCTTTTAACAAGCGTATTAATGCGTTTGGCCGCATTTGCGCTAAGGGTTACGGGTGAATTATCGTTTGTCATTCTTTATATCCTGAGTATTTGTTCTTACCTGAACATTTTATTATATGTATGTTACCCTAATGAATTGTCAATAGTAACAATAAATGCGTATGATAGAAAAAAGTTATATTATTTAATATATAGAATATGTGAAATTTATGTCTGATTTTGAAATTTTTTCTCCTGTACCACATTTTGCCCCATATGCCTTAAACCCGGAAAATGCCCGAGAAAGGTTATACCCGGAAGAGGAGGCAACCACCCGGTCGGCATTTCAAAGGGATCGGGACAGGATAATTCATTCTGGTGCCTTTCGCCGGCTAATGCATAAAACACAGGTTTTTGTGCATCATGTCGGCGATTATTACCGGACACGGCTAACCCATTCCATTGAAGTGGCGCAGATCGCACGAAGTATTTCAAGGGCATTGGGGCTAAACGAGGATGTAACGGAAGCACTGGCCCTGGCACATGATTTTGGTCATACCCCGTTTGGTCATGCCGGGGAAGATGCACTCGATGATGCCATGAAACCATATGCCGGTTTTGATCATAATGCACAGTCGCTCAGGGTGGTAACAAAACTTGAAAACAGATATGCTGAATTTCCCGGCCTTAATCTGACCTGGGATGTTCTTGAAGGACTTGCAAAACATAATGGTCCCTTATGTCAAAAGGGTGATTATTCAAAAATCCATGTCAATTTCATTGAATATAATAATTTACATGATCTTGAACTTCATACATATGCCAGTCTGGAAGCGCAGGTCGCCGCTATATCAGATGACATTGCCTATAACAGTCATGATGTTGCCGATGGTGTCCGGGCAGGGCTTCTTAGTTTTGAGCAGTTTGAAGAAGTCCCACTTGTCCAAAATCATGTGCGCGAAGTCAGGGATAAATATGGCAGGCTTGATCCAAGCCGGGAACAGCACGAAATAACCCGCAGAATAATCAGCCAGCTCATCAATGATGTCATAGAAACCACTCGGGAAAATCTGAATGATCTTAAACCAATGTCGGTTGATGATATCCGAAACGCTGGAAAAACAATTGCAGATTTTTCTGAAGAGATGAGAAATCAAGATAAAACATTGAAAAAATTTCTAATGAAGAATATGTATCGTCATTATAAAGTGAACCGGATGTCAAGTAAGGCGAGAAGGGTTGTGAATGAGCTCTTTACTCTTTACTTAAATGAGCCGGATTGTTTGCCAACGGACTGGCGGCAAGCAACGGAAGGAAAAGAAGAAATTGAAAAAGCCAGATTGGTTGCAGATTTCATCGCCGGAATGACGGATCGGTTTGCATTACTTGAACATAAAAGATTATATGATACATCGACATTTGAATTATGAATATATTTAAAGATTTCCAGAAAAAAATTGAGGGTATAATTCTATCCTTGAGCGAAAGCGGACAATTACCAAAAGGTATGGACCTTGGGAATATAACTGCTGAAGCACCACGCGATGCCAGCCATGGTGATATAGCGACCAATGCTGCAATGGTGCTGGTAAAACAGGCCAGCATGAAGCCCCGCGATATTGCAGAGCTTATCGCTTCATCACTCCGTGAAATTGATGATGTCGACAGTGTCGAAATAGCCGGTCCCGGTTTTATCAATATACGCCTCAATAACGCTTTTATTCAAAATCAGGTATCCAGCATTATTGAGCAGGGTATTGATTATGGCCGAAGCGACTATGGTAAAGGCGAAAAAGTCAATGTTGAATATGTGTCCGTTAATCCGACCGGTCCGCTGCATGTTGGACATTGCCGGGGGGCAGTATTCGGGGATGCCTTGGCGACCTTGCTGGACCATGTTGGCTATGATGTGACAAAAGAATATTACATTAATGATGCCGGTGGTCAGATCGATGTGTTGGCCCGCTCAGCATATATCCGGTATCTGGAAGCACTTGGTGAAAAAATTGATGAAATTCCAGAAGGGCTTTATCCGGGAAAATATCTGATCCCGGTTGGCCAGGCCCTGGCTGAAAAATATGGCGACAAATGGAAGGGAAAAGATGAAAGTGAGTGGCTCAATACAATAAGGGCGTTTGCAACCAATGCCATGATGGATCTGATCCGTGAGGATCTGGAAACGCTTGGAATTCGCCATGAAATATTCTTCTCAGAACTGACACTCCATGAAAATGGTGGCATAGAAAAAGCCCTGAAACAGCTGCAAGAAAAAGGCCTGATTTATACAGGTGTGCTAGAGCCGCCAAAAGGAAAACTGCCGGATGATTGGGAAGAGCGCCCACAGACATTGTTCAAATCGACATTGTTTGGCGATGATGTTGACCGTGCCCTTAAAAAATCAGATGGGTCATGGACATATTTTGCTGCTGATGTTGCCTATCATAGCGATAAAGTAGACCGTGGATTTTATAAAATGATCGACGTGTGGGGCGCGGATCATGGTGGTTATGTCAAGCGTGTTCAGTCAGCGGTAAAGGCGCTAAGTGACGGAAAAGCTGAACTGGATGTGAGGCTTTGTCAGATGGTTAAACTGCTACGCAGCGGTGATCCAGCGAAAATGTCGAAACGGTCAGGAAATTTTGTCACCCTTCGAGATATTGTGGAAGAAGTTGGCAAAGATGTCGTGCGCTTTATCATGCTCACCCGTAAAAATGACGCTTCACTTGATTTTGATTTCGCCAAGGTGACGGAGCAATCAAAAGATAACCCTGTCTTTTATGTACAGTATGGCCATGCCCGCGTCTATTCAGTTCTCAATAAGGCGGCAGAGGCTTTTTCGGGAATGGATGTATCTGACACCGCATTGAAGAATGCTGATCTGAGCCTGCTATCTGATGAAAGTGAGCTGCAGCTGATTAAAACCATGGCCAATTGGCCGCGTATCGTTGAAAGCGCGGCAATCGCTCATGAACCACACAGGATTTCCTACTATCTTTATGATCTGGCATCAGAGTTTCATACGCTTTGGAGTAAAGGGAATGACAGGCTTGATCTGCGCTTTATTATTGATGATAATGAGGCACTTACGCATAGCCGACTGGCAATGATTAAAGCATTTTCAAAAATTATTGCAGCGGGACTATATATTCTGGGCGTTGAGCCTGTTGAAGAAATGTAAACTGTAACAAGGGGTTATTATAAAATTGGCCAAACAAAATTCAGATAACGCATCATGGCTGCGCCCAATCCCTGAGGAATTTACAAGAAAAGGAATGACATCCAAAAGAAGGATGATTTTGTCGGCAGTGACCGTCGCTGTACTGGTCGGGTTTTGTCTGCTTATCTGGATGAGCTATACATCTGACACTTCGGAATTGGGGCCAGTGCCGGTCATTCATGCTGATGGCACGGTGGTTAAGGTAAAACCTGATGAGCCGGGAGGGAAGGAAATTAGATTTCAGGACAAGGAAGTCTTTAACAGGGTCGATAATATACCCGGTGAAGAAGTTGATGTCATCGCGTCAAGCTCAGAAATTCCCCTAAAGCGTCCGGTAAAACCTGAAGAAGAACAAGTGGCGGAGGAGGCTCCGGCAGAAGCACCACAAATGGTGGAGAAAGCAGCGGATGAGGCAGATAAAATTGCCCCTGCTGCAGCATCTGTTCCTGCGTCTGCTCCGGTCAAAAAAGCAGCGCCAACCGGAAATTATATGATCCAAATTGGGGCTTTCGCGGAAAAAAGCAAAGCCGAGGCATTTTGGGCAACTGTTAAGAAAAATAACAATTCAGTTCTGGCTAATTTATCACCAGTTTATATGCGTGTTGATCTTGGTGCAAAAGGCGTATTGTACCGTGTCCGTGGTGGCATGATCGATGACCGAAAATCGGCGGATAATATTTGTGAAAAACTGAAACAAAACAATCAAAATTGCCTGGTGGTAACAAATTAGATGTTTCATCCTGTAATTACAGATGTTGAGGGGCTTGAAATAAGGGCCGAAGAGCGGGCGCTGTTTAAAGAATTCCGCCCTTATGGGTTTATATTATTTCAAAGAAATTGTGATAATCCCGATCAGGTAAAAAAACTTACCGATCAGATGAAAGAAATTATAGGCAATCCTGATGCACCAATCCTTGTTGATCAGGAAGGGGGAAGGGTTGCCCGCCTAAAACCGCCACATTGGCCTGCCTATCCGGCTGCCGGGGTATATTCAAAACTTTTTGATGATAATCCTGAACTGGCCGCAACGGCAGTGCAAGTCCATGCCCGGTTAATGGCTGCTGACCTGGTTAAAGTTGGCATAAATGTCGATTGTTTCCCGGTTGCTGATATCTATTATGAAGGCGCCGATAAAGTCATCGGCGACCGTGCCTATGGTGATAATGCAGAAAAAGTCTCGATATTGGCCCGTGCTGCTGCCGAAGGTATGATTGCCGGTGGTATTACCCCGGTAATAAAGCATATTCCTGGTCATGGCCGTGCTGATGTCGACAGTCATAAATCATTGCCAACTGTTGACACGCCACTTGATGAACTTAAGAAAACGGATTTTATCCCTTTCAAAAAATTAAATGATTTTCCCTGTGCCATGACGGCCCATGTTATTTATAGTGCCATTGACAGTGAAAATTGTGCCACAATATCAAGAAAAATTATTGGGGACATTATCCGCGGTGAAATTGCTTTCAGAGGCGTGCTTTTTTCCGATGATCTTTCCATGAAGGCTCTTAATAAGGCGCCAGAACAAAACGCAGTGGACGCCCTTGTGGCGGGATGCGACCTTGCTTTACACTGTAACGGGACATTGGAAGAGCGCCGTGCGGTGCTTAAAGCGACGACAGATAAACAGTTGGGATCAGAAAACAGGCTCGATTATTTCTTTAAAAAGAAACGGATTTCAAGTGAAATTGACCATGGCCAATTATACGGCTGGCTTTCGGACGTGGTAAAGGGATATGATTAAGTATGGCTGAAACTATTCTAAATCTGACCGTTATGGTAATTCCCTTACTGCTTGCAATTACTCTGCACGAAGCAGCACATGGCTGGGTCGCCTGGAAACTCGGGGATAACACAGCAAAAATGATGGGGCGGGTGAGCTTCAATCCACTGGTCCATATTGATCCGTTTGGAACAATTATTTTGCCGGCATTGTTGATTTTTTCAGGGACAGGATTTTTATTTGGCTATGCCAAACCGGTACCGGTAAATTTCAGGGCACTTAATAATCCGCGTCGTGATATGGTTTTGGTTGCCTTGGCGGGACCAGGTGCAAATATATTTTTGTTACTTGTCGCGGCGCTGGCCATGAATTTTACCGGGTTTATTCCGGGAGTTGCCAATGAATGGGTTGCTTTAAATCTTTCCTACATGATTTTTATTAATGCCATTTTGGCTGTGTTTAATATGCTGCCATTGCCGCCGCTTGATGGCGGCCGTGTTGCTGTGGGTATTTTACCGGATTTTCTTTCCCGTCCGCTTAGTCGGCTGGAGCCTTATGGGATGCTGATATTAATTTTGTTGATTTTTATTATTCCGGTTGGTGCAGGGTATCTTGGGTTCAATTTTAATCTGTTTCAGCAGCTTATTGGTCCACCTGTTGAATATATTGTTTCCATTGCGGATCAATTAACAAGGCTGTTTTGATATGAGCGATGACTGGGATAAGGATATTGCTGATTTTGAAATGCCTGATCCAAGGCTTAGTCGTCTGGATGATCTTGATGACGAAGAACGCCTCATTGTCGATATCGAGGGCTTTGAAGGACCACTTGATGTCCTCCTGGCCTTATCCCGAACCCAAAAGGTTGATTTAAAACAGATTTCCATTCTTGAACTGGTTAAGCAGTATCTTGAATTTGTCAATAAAGCGAGGGCATTAAGGCTGGAACTGGCGGCCGATTATCTCGTAATGGCTGCCTGGCTTGCTTATCTTAAATCCCGGCTTCTGCTGCCGGAGGAGGAAAGCGAAGATGAGCTTTCAGCAGAAGAACTGGCAGCGCGACTGACCCATCAGCTTGCCCGTCTGAATGCCATGCGGGAAAGAGCGGCAATTCTTATGTCGAGAAACCAGATGGGGCGTGATGTCTTTGCGCGCGGGGCACCGGAAGCCGTTATTATTACCCGCTATCACACATATGATTTAAGTATGTATGAGCTTCTTAAAGCCTACGCTGAACATAAGACAAGAGAAGCTGTTGCCGATATTCAGATTTTTAAGCGAAATGTTTATACACTTGATCAGGCCATTGAACGACTTTCAGATATGCTGGGACTGGCTCTCGACTGGACCAGCCTTGAACACTTTTTGCCGAGCGGAATTGAGGATGCACAGCTTATTAAATCAACAAAAGCCAGCATGTTTACCGCTTCACTGGAGCTGGCAAAAATGGGCAGGGCGGAACTTGAACAAAAGCAGCAATTCGGGCCATTATTTATCCGTGGTCGAAAACCGGATCCGAAGAAGGAGGAAATAGAATGAATCATCATGAACAAATGAGAATTTGTGAAGCCCTTTTATTTGCTTCTGACCGGCCACTGTCCTCTATTGCATTAGCAGAGCAATTGCCGGAAGGAAGTGATGCACATGCGATTCTGGAAGATTTACAAAAAAAATATAAGGACAGCGGCGTCAATCTAGTCGAAGTCGCCGGTAAATGGATGTTTCAGACAGCGTCTGATCTTGCGTTTCTCCTTAGAAAAGAAGAAGAAAAGGAAAGAAAACTGTCACGTGCCGCTGTTGAAACGCTGGCGATTATTGCTTATCATCAGCCGGTAACGCGGGCAGAGATTGAAGAGATTCGCGGTGTGAGTGTTAGCAAGGGTACCATTGATGTGTTAATGGAGGCCGTATGGGTAAAACCGGTTGGGCGGAGAAGAACACCAGGCAGGCCAATGACTTACGGGACAACCGAAGATTTTCTTGTACAGTTCGGATTAAATAGTGTAAAAGACTTACCAGGTATTTCTGAGCTTAAAGCTGCGGGTTTTCTTGATAATGTGAACACATCAAGGCTTAACCTTTTAAGTGATGAAAAACCGGATGAAGAGCAACCCGACCTGCCGATGGATGATGATGAAAGCAGTTCTGAGGAGCAGGTAATCTCTTAAAATATATATTTCTGTTGATTTCCTGCCCAAGATCGTCGATCTTTTGCGTGAAAATATCTCTGTTTGTGTACAGGGTTAACTTGAAATATTGAAGGAAAAAGATAATGGGAAATGTAGGAATCTGGCAACTTGTTATTGTCGCTGTCATCGTAGTTTTATTATTCGGCAGAGGAAAAATTTCCGGCCTTATGGGTGATGTAGCCCAGGGAATCAAAAGCTTTAAAAAAGGTATGGCTGAGGATGATGAGCCAGCTCAAACTGTCGAACAGAAAAATATCGAACAAAAATCTGAATCTGTCGCTTCAGAGCAGAAAAAGCAGACTTCTGAAAACGCAGATTAATTTTATCTAACCACAGGTCGGAATCAAAAATGTTTGATGTTGGATTTCCAGAACTTTTTATTATTGCGGTGCTGGCAATTATATTTGTTGGTCCTAAAGACCTGCCGAAAGTTGTTCGCTCGGGCATGACACTGATGCGCAAGATCCGGGAGATGGGCCGGGAATTTCAGGACGGTGTCAAAAAAATGGCTGATGAAGTTGAGCTTGAGGCTGTAACGCGCAAGCTCAACGAAGCGGCAAATATTCCGCTTGAAGATGCAGGGACAAAGAAAAAAGAAGATAGTGCGTCAAATGAATTCGCTGATTATAAGGAATTTGATTATGACGAATATGACTATGATCATGGCGGATACTCACCCTCTTCCAAAAGTAAGCAAAAGGACGCGGAAAAGGATACGTCATCCACGGAAGCGGTTGCCAATGAACAATCTTCCGATACAACAGAAAGTCCTGTAGAAACAGCATCCGAACAATCGTCTGAAAAGGCCAATGAAAATAAGAGTAAAGCAGATGACTGATATGTCGGAAGAAGACGAAATCGAAGAAAGCGCGGCACCGCTTCTTGATCATTTAATAGAACTTAGATCCCGCCTTATCTGGTGTGTCGTTTATATCATGGTTGCTTTTTTGGTCTGTTTTTATTTTGCTGATGATATCTATAATTTTCTTGCACAGCCTTTTGTGGATGTGGCACGGGAGCATGGCAAAGAACCGACAATGATTTTCACGGGATTGCAGGACAAATTTTTTGTAAATATCCGTTTGAGTTTCTATGTGGCGCTCTGTGTAACCTTTCCAATGGTGTCTATGCAGATATGGAAATTCGTGGCCCCCGGCCTTTATAAAAATGAGAGACATGCCTTTTTACCATTTCTGGTCGGAACACCGATCCTGTTCGTGATGGGGGCATCACTTGCCTATTACGTGGTTATCCCTAACGCCTGGAATTTCTTTATTTCATATGAAGTCGGAGTAGCGTCTGAGGTAAGTAAAGAGATTGGAAATCAGGCACAGCTTCATATTCAATCATTACCGGCGGTTAAAGAATACCTTTCACTGACAATATTATTAATGTTTGGTTTTGCGCTCAGTTTTCAGTTGCCCGTGCTTCTCCTCCTTCTGGCGCGCGTAGGATTGGTAACTGCTGATGGGTTGTCTAAACAAAGAAAATATATGATCGTCGGCGCTTTTGCCTTTGCGGCATTTATGACACCGCCTGATCCGATTAGCCAGATCAGCCTTGCAGTGCCTGTATTGCTGCTTTATGAAATATCAATAATCGTTATAAGACTAACAATAAAACAACCGGAAGAACATGTTTGATATAAAAGCCATCCGCGATAATCCAAAATTTTATGATGATGCATGGGCCCGACGGGGGCTTAATCCACAGACAGAGGAACTGATAAGTCTGGACGCAAAATTGCGCGAAAAACAAACGGACCTTCAGGTTTGCCAGGCACGTCGCAATGATGCATCAAAAGCCATTGGTATAGCAAAATCAAAAGGTGAGGACGCATCATCAGCAATGAATGAAGTTGCTGATTTAAAAGTCAGAATGACGACCCTTGAAGATGAGGTACGGATATTAAGTGATCAGTTAAATGCTGCACTAGCGGGTATCGCGAACATACCTTATCCGGAGGTTCCGGATGGAGCGGATGAAGAGGGAAATATTGAGGTTCGCAAATGGGGTGACATACCGACTTTTGATTTTGAACCAAAACAGCATTTTGATCTTGGAGAACAATTAGGACAGATGGATTTCGACCTTTCCGCCAAAATGTCGGGTGCCAGATTTGTTTTACTTCGTTCGGACCTGGCTAAGCTCGAACGGGCACTGGCCGCTTTTATGCTGGATATGCATACGGCTGAATTTGGCTATGAGGAAGTATCGGTCCCTCTTCTAGTGCGTGAACAGGCGCTTTTTGGCACCAGCCAATTGCCGAAATTTGAAGAAGATCTCTTTAAAACCACATCGGATCATTATCTTATTCCGACGGGTGAGGTGCCACTGACAAATATGGTCAGGGAAAGCATTGTCGAAGAAGAAAAATTACCATTGAGATTAACCTGCCTGAGCAGTTGTTATCGTTCTGAGGCCGGGTCAGCCGGTCGGGACACGCGCGGAATGATCAGACTGCACCAGTTTCAGAAAGTTGAAATGGTCAGCATTACAACGCCGGAACAATCAAGTGATGAGCTGGAGCGGATGACGTCGATTGCCGAAGAAGTTCTCAAAAGACTAAAGCTCCCATACAGGGTCGTGATGCTTTGCACAGGAGATATGGGCTTTGCCGCCCATAAAACCTATGACCTTGAAGTGTGGCTGCCCGGGCAGAATGGTTACCGGGAAATTTCAAGTTGCTCGAATACCGGTGATTTTCAGGCGCGGCGAATGAAAGCCAGGTGCCGTCCAAAAAATGATAAAAAAACAAGGTATGTTCATACATTAAACGGTTCTGGTCTTGCCGTTGGCCGAACACTGGTCGCCGTCCTTGAAAATTATCAGCAGGCGGACGGTTCCATTAAAATTCCTGATGCCTTAATTCCATATATGGGTGGACAAGAGGTGATTTATTCCTCTTAGAATATTTAGTAAGTCTTATGAAAAGTAGCCTTAAATCCAAAAAAAAACAGCTAATAGAGATTTTAAGATCCCAGGGAATCACTGATGAAAAGGTGCTTGAGGTTATTTCTGAGATTCCCAGAGAAGACTTTATTCCCGACTTTTTAAGAAACCAGGCATATGAAAATGCCGCTCTTCCTATCGATAGCGGGCAAACCATAAGTCAGCCATTCATTGTCGCTTACATGACACAGGAACTCAAAGTCGAGAAAAAGCATAAAGTGCTCGAAATCGGGACGGGGTCAGGATATCAGGCGGTGGTGCTGGCAAAATTATGTAAGCGTCTTTTTACAATCGAGCGTCATATGCCGCTTTATAAATCGGCAGAAGACATGTTTAAAAAACTGAGAATTTTTAATATTACGACGCTTTTTGGAAACGGCATCAAAGGCTGGAAAGAACAGGAACCTTTTGACCGGATTATGGTTACGGCGGCGGGGGAAGAAATTCCTGATGAATTATTATATCAGTTAAAGGACGGTGGCATAATGATCATCCCTGTCGGTGCTCAGGACGAGACGCAACATATTATCCGGGTAACGCGGCGTGGCGATGATTTTGATGTTAAAACGCTACTGCCAGTGAAATTTGTTCCATTGCTATCGGGTATTGTGCATTCGTCTTAATGCCTGCTATAATTTTCGTATGAATTTAAAAAAGGCATTATTTTTATCTTTATATATTATTGTCGGTACAATTCTTTCGGGTTGTTCACTTGGTTATGACAGCCCTGGGCCTTACCCTTATTCACACGTCAATCAGTCTGATCCGACACCATCAACGTTTCAATCACAGCCTGCATCAGGCACACAAGCGACAAATAACACCCCTGCACAGAACCCGACACCGCGAACGAAACCTACTGCTCCTGCGACAGTTAATGTTTCTTCAATTCCAGCAACCAAGCCGTCGGCTTCAACAACATTGGTAACAGTCAGGAAGGGCGACACCGTTTATGCGATATCTCGCAGGTACGGGGTAACGGTTCGATCTGTTATCAGCACTAATAACTTGAAACCACCTTACCTATTGAAACTGGGGCAGACATTGTCAATTCCTGCCGTTACAGATTATACAGTAAAAAGGGGGGATACAGTTTATGGTGTATCAAGAGCTAATGGCGTTATGATGAATGATCTTGTCCGAATAAACGGACTGCGACAGCCTTATGCCTTAAGGGTAGGACAGGTGCTGAAAATTCCTGGACATGACCAATCGTCTTTGATGAAAGTTGATGTCGCGCCACCACCTCAAATTTCAGGGAAAGGGTTTATGTGGCCGGTACGGGGCAATATTATTTCCAGTTACGGACCAAAGCAGGCAGGTTATCATAATGATGGTATAAATATTCGTGCCTCCCCGGGAACACCAGTCTATGCTTCCGAAAGCGGTGTCGTCGTTCATGCAAGCAATAAACTTGAAGGATATGGAAACCTTATTCTTATAAAACACCAAAATGGATGGGTCACGGCTTATGCACATAATCAGGTGATGCTCGTTAAAAAAGGGCAGAATGTGGTTCGTGGTCAGACTATCGCCCGTGTTGGAAGTTCTGGTAGGGTAAATAGTCCCCAGCTTCATTTTGAAATGAGGAAAGGCTCCCGTGCGGTTGATCCCAATCTCTATCTTAAAAGCTAATTTGATATATTAGTAAATTTGCAATAAATCATCGTTATATAAAAACAATTAAAAACCACATTGAATTATCATTATTTAAACGAATAGTGGTTAAGGTAATGGTTTGAAATTTGCATTTGAAGAAAATAATAGATCAAAAATAATCAGTGGTTCTGGAAAATAGATAAAGGTCAAAAAGCGGGATGGGCAATTCAATTGAGCTGAGTTTATCGGCATTAAATGATTATATTGAGAACAAATGCAGCGGAAAAGAAGTGTTTTTTGGCATCTGGTCATTTGACGATATAGAATTCAAGATAGATAAAATTCCAGACAATATTCAGATTGAGAAGGGAAGAAACTGGTTGGCATTAAGAAACGGTGCAAAACTGGTTGATGGGGTATTATTTCCCAAAATTTCAGACGATCAAGGCCCGGAACTTGTTGTGATGAGGGGATATCTGGGGGAAGAAAAAATACATTCCTATAGCGATCCTGATAAGGTCCGGAGCTATTGGAGCGGGAATTTTCAACGCCGTCATAACGGAATTTTCAGTGCTGTATCTATTACGGATGATGGTAAGAAACTGAATTTCATTTCTGATATTTTTGGGATCGGAGCACTTTATTACAGGCAAGTCGGCGATTTGGTCTTTTTCTCTTCTGCTTCGGGGTTGCTTTCTTTGTGTGATGATCATCCTGACTATACGTCCTGGGTTCTGAATATAGTTTTGGGTTTTATTCCTGGAAATGATACACTGACCAAAGAAATAAAACTTGTTGAGCCTGCCACCAATACCAGCTTCACGAAGCACGGTATGTCCGTTGATAAATGGTTTAAGGTGGATGATTTTCCTGAAGGTTCAGGATTTGTTGATGATGAAGTTCTTGGACAGTCGCATGAATGTTTTAAGCGTTCGGTTGAACGTTGCCTTGATCTTCATCATGGTAAAAATATATTACCCTTATCAAGCGGACATGACAGCCGCCGGATATTTGGCCATTTAAATGATAGCGAATTACCATTTGAAACTTGTACATTGCAAATTTCAACGGCAACCGGTGAAGACCTCGACCTGCCATATGGTGAGCGCATTGCCCATGATTTTAATATTGATCATACTTCCATAAAATTGCCGAATAAACAGCAATGGCGCATTAATGACATCCAGCGGATCCTCTCAATGGATGCACAAAGTCAGGTTCATACATGGTCAGTGCCATTATTCGAACATTATAAAAACCAGTCAGTCACTATTTATGATGGTCTGGGTGGGGATGTGTTCGGGTTTCACGGACTTGTGGTGAACGAAGTCAAGAATATCAAATTACCCATAAATGTACCAAAGCAGTTTAGTTGTGATATAAAAACGACTGATCAGGAAGTCACAGCAATTGTTGAAAATATGAAAGCGAAATTCAAATTTGGTCCAAATCATGGACTACTGGTATTTTTACATTCTATTTCCAGAAAAATTACAAGCCTTTGGTCGCAGCAACAGGCGAAACCCGGTCAGTTGGTAGTATATCCATATCTTGATCTTGAGTATGTGGAATTTATGTTGTCATATTCCTATAAGGAAAAAATATATGAACGGACACAATTGAAAATAATGGAAAAATACTGGCCAAAACTGGCGTCTTATCCTTCTAGTCGGGAAGTTCCTGCTGATGCAGTTAGCCTCAATCACATTTATGAAACCAATAACCGTTATTCCAAAAACTTTTTACAAACGAACTGCTCGTCTAGCCAAAACAGTCCCGTTGATTTTGGCCGTTTTCTGACTTTAAAAGCACGTGTCATTCTGGGCCTGTCCCGCTATTACAGAAAACTGGATATCAGTTCAGGTTGGTGGATCAGACCGGTTATAGAATTTGTTTTCTGGTGGAAGAACAGACCTTTATTTTTCAAAATTGAAAATGAAAAAGAATAGTCTGAATTATTCTTAAATATATCTGTTAAACATTGTAATCCCGCCTTGTTTGATCTATGGCTATAAATATTGATCGCGCGGAGTTTGCGACCCTTTGTCAATATTGATTTAAAAATAGATATTAAGGTGAATATATAAAATGAATTCCCTGAAACTGCCTGAATTTGAAGATGTTTTGAGTGCGGCAAATAAAATTGCCGGCCATAGTGTAAAAACGCCCCTTCTGAAATGTGATGATCTGTCCGAAAAACTGTCAGCAGAAATATATGTCAAGGCAGAATGCCTTCAGCGTGTGGGTGCATTCAAATTCAGAGGGGCTTATAACAGGCTTTCAAGACTTTCTGATGACGAGAAAAAACGGGGTGTTGTTGCCTACTCATCAGGCAACCACGCGCAAGGGGTAGCCGCATCTGCCCGCTTGCTCGGTATTGACGCCGTCATCGTCATGCCGAAGGATAGCCCGAAAATGAAACTTCAGAATACGATAAATTATGGAGCTGAAGTGATCACCTATGACCGGGCAACGGAAAGTCGTGAAGAGATCGCCGCCCAAATATCAGCGGAACGGGGGTGCGTTGTTGTTCCTTCATTCGAGGATTTTTATATTATTGCCGGTCAGGGTACAGCCGCCCTCGAAGCCCTTCACCAGGCAAAGGATTTCGGAACCGAATTTGATGTCTTTATGACCCCTGTTGGGGGAGGTGGTCTAATTTCCGGTTGCTCACTGGCGGTTAAAGCTCTTAGTCCAGAGACAGAAATTTATGGTGTGGAACCCGAAGGGTTTAATGATGTACAACGCTCCCTGCAAAGTGGCAAAATTGAAAGTAACCCCAAGCCGTCAGGATCAATTTGTGATGCCATTCTGACCGTTCATCCGGAACCCATGACATACACGATCATGAGCCGTAATCTTTCGGGCGTATTGACAGTGACGGATGAGGAAGCCCTTAAAGCAATGAAATATGCCTGGGAGAAACTGAAACTGGTTGTTGAACCGGGTGCCTGTGTTGCACTTGCCGCGGTTTTGCATGGTAAACTGGACGTAAAAGGTAAAAAAATATGTATCGTACTGAGCGGCGGTAATGTTGATGAGGAAACATTTATTAAGGCACTAAATACATAATGTCGGGCAAAATTGGAAAAATAGCAAATGGTGGAGGGATACTTTATCCCTATAAAGGGATTTGGCCGGAAATTGATGACAGCTGTTTTATTGCACCCGGAGCACGGATAATAGGCGATGTTAAAATTGGTGCCGGTAGCAGTGTATGGTTTAATTGTGTTCTCAGAGGAGACGTCGGAAAAATCAGAATCGGCAAAAATACAAATATTCAGGACGGAAGTGTACTTCATGTTGATAGTGATGGTTTTGATACAATCCTTGGCGATAACGTATTGGTTGGGCATATGGCACTCGTTCATGGAACAACCGTTGAAGATGATGGCTTTGTCGGCCTTGATGCCACAACAATGGATGGTTGCGTTATTAAGAAAAAAGGCATGCTGGCGGCCGGGTCATTGCTTAGTCCGGGTAAGATTATCGGCGAGGGCGAGCTTTGGATGGGACGTCCTGCCAAATACGTGAAGGACATTGATGAGAAAGCGTTAAGGGCTTTCGCGAAAGGGGCTAAAAAATACGCAATCACAGCCCAGGAATATCTCAGCGAATATTCATAATTTGTCAGGCCTGATTTCTCAGAAATATATTAAACATTGCTTTAAATCCCAATCTCATTAAAATTAGCTAAATAAAAATATAAAATATCTGGGAGCACTGAATGGAAGCAATGTTTGCAGCATTTGCGGATTGGTTAAACATGATCGTTTGGGGACCAATCATGCTGGTATTGCTTCTGGGAACAGGGGTATATCTGACAATCGGCTTAAAATTTATGCCGATCAGACGTCTAAAAGCAGGTTTTCAAAGTCTTTTCAGTAAAAAATCAAATACGCATACATCTGCTCATGATGGTATAACACCACTGCAATCATTGATGACGGCGTTATCCGGGACGATTGGTGCCGGAAATATTATTGGTGTGGCCTCAGCAATTCTTGTTGGTGGACCGGGAGCCATTTTCTGGATGTGGATGACGGCTCTTTGCGGGATGGCTACAAAATATGCTGAAGCTCTTATGGCGGTCAAGTACAGGACAAAAAGTGAACATGGGTTTCTGATCGGCGGACCGATGTATTATATAAAAATTGGCCTGCCTAAAAAATGGTTGTTTCTGGGGGTTTCTTATGCCGGAATGATGGTGATTGCAGGTCTTGCGACCGGGCATATGGTTCAGGCGAATGCCATTTCCGTAGTTCTAAGTGAAAATTTCGGGGTCAGTAATTGGGTTACGGCAACGGCGCTTTCCGCATTGGTATTCGCGGTGATAATCGGTGGCTTAAGATCCATTGCAAGAATGGCAGAATTCACAGTGCCGACAATGAGTATTCTTTATTTGTTTTTCGGGACAATAATATTACTAATGAATGCCGCTCAAATTCCCACTGCTTTTGCGCTTATTTTTGAGGGCGCCTTTAATGGAACCGCGGCCGTTGGTGGATTTGCCGGTGCCGCCATGATGGCGGCAATACAACAGGGGGTTTCCCGTGGCCTTTATTCCAACGAGGCAGGGACAGGAAGTGCAGCAATTGCCCACGCTTCTTCTGAAGTGAAGGATCCTATAAAGCAAGGTGAGATTGCTATGCTCGGAACCGTCATCGATACGATTATTATTTGTACGTTTACGTCACTGATCATTTTAACAGTACAGATCGATATGGGTGGTATCACACAGGCGGCCTGGTTGTTTGGGGATGACGGTAATGCTGGGGCGACCCTGACATCACAGGCATTTGCCGCCGGGATTAGTGGTGGCGGCTATGTGGTTATTGTAGGCCAACTAATCTTCTCATTTACAACGATCATTGCCTGGAGTCTTTATGTCGAAAGGGCGGGAATTTTTCTGAGCAGTGAAAAATATAAACTGGCCTTCAGGATTTTAAGTGTAATTTTGGTTTTTTTAGGTTGTGTAGGCCAGTTTACCACAGTATGGGCTTTTGGCCTTGCGTCATTAGGTATGATGGCAGTCCCTAATCTTATTGCGTTGCTTATAAAAAGCCCGGAAATTTTTGAAATGACTCGCGTCGCCCATCAGACAAGGCTAGAATTAGATAATCAAAATGCTGAATAAATTAAGGGATTAAAATAAAAATGAGTGTAGCTGAAAGTAAAAATCATGAAATGACGAGCCATTGGCGGTCGAAAACCGGCTTCCTGTTAGCGGCTGTTGGTGGCGCAATTGGTCTTGGAAATATTTGGCGTTTTCCGTTTGAAGCAGGGCAAAATGGTGGGGCGGCCTTTGTTATCGTTTATGCGGCTTTTGTATTTATAATCGGATTTCCATTATTAAGCGCTGAAACAATGCTGGGCCGTTACGGTAAAGAAGGTGCCATAACCAATTTTGGTCATATTGCCCGACTGGAAGGTAAATCACAAAACTGGAAATTTATCGGCTGGTTTATTGCCTCTTCCGCTTTCATTATCAGTTCTTATTACAGTGTTATTGCCGGAACGACTGGAGCTTATGCGTTTGAGGCGATCAGGGGAACATTTTCCGGAATAACGCCGGAGGGTGCAAAAGCACTTTATGCCAGCTATGAAGAAAACCCTTTGAAACTTACTTTCTGGCACGGCTTATTCATGGCGGGATGTGCCTTTGTTCTTTCCAAACAGCTTAATAATGGTATCGAAAAAATGACGTCCATTACCATGCCGCTCTTCTTCTTTCTCTTAATCGTGCTAATCATTGTCGCCGCGGTGATTGGCGATTTTTCAGCCGGGGTAAAGTTCCTTTTTGCGCCTGACTTTTCCAAATTGACAATGGGTGTGGTGGTTACGGCCCTCGGACATGCATTTTTCTCAATCGGTGTTGCGCTTGGTATCATGCTTACATTCGGGGCATACCTGCCGGATGACACGTCAATTGTTCAATCCTCACTTCTCGTCTGCGTTGGGGATACATTATGTGCAATGACTGCGGGCCTTTGTATTTTTCCTATCGTCTTTGCCTTTGGACTGGAGCCCGGTGCAGGACCAGCGCTGGTGTTTAATTCCATGACCGTTGCTTTTGGCCAGCTTGAATATGGAGGATTTTTGGGTACTGGTTTCTTCGTTTTGCTTGCCATTGCGGCATTTACAACGCTTCTTGCTTTGATGGAACAAATGGTCAGTTATTTGAATATTTTTTATGAAATGTCACGAGCCAAATCAGCCTGTATTGTGACAGGATCAATATTTACACTTGGTCTGCTTTCCGTTTTATCTTCAAATATACTTGCAGGGTTTACAATAAACGGAATGAATTTGATAGATAGCTTGGATTGGTGGATCAATAAAGTTGGTCTGCCGCTAGGCGGGTTGTTCACAGCCATTTTTGTTGGATGGGTTTTAAATAAGCAAAAAGTATTCGAAGCATTTGGGAAAAATGAAAAGCGTCTCGAACTGTTATATACAATCATCAAATATGTATGTCCGATTGCTATTTCGATTGTGTTTATTTCTCAGATTATTTAAATATCCAAAATTTTTTAACTGATTTCTCGCAGAATCCTGTTCCCCGAACAGGATTTTGCTGTTATGAGAGGGCGGAAAATATAATATTCTACTCATTTAAACGGATAAAAAGATGAATTCTGAATTTTACAGAATAAAAAGACTGCCCCCTTATGTTTTTGCTGAAGTCAATGCAATGAAAGCAAAAGCACGAGCGGCAGGAGAGGATATTATAGATTTTGGTATGGGAAATCCTGATCTTATGCCGCCACAGCATGTGATTGATAAAGTCACCGAAACCATGAAAGACCCTAAAGCACATCGTTATTCTGCATCAAAGGGGATTCATGGACTTCGGAAAGCAATGGCCGCTTATTATGAGCGCAGGTTCAATGTGACCCTTGATCCGGAAAGTGAAGTAATAGCCACTTTGGGCTCGAAAGAGGGGCTTGCCAATCTGGCCCAGGCCATTACTGCGCCTGGTGATGTGATCCTCGTGCCGAACCCAAGTTATCCGATCCATCATTTTGGATTTATCATCGCCGGGGCGACAATTCGTCACCTACCGACAAGCAAGGATCATGATTTTATAAGAATACTTGATCAGGCGGTAAAACATAGTGTGCCAAAGCCGCTGGCTTTAGTGATTAATTATCCGTCAAATCCGACAGCTGAGGTTGTTGATCTTGATTTCTACAAAGAGGTAGTTGCTTTTTGTAAAAAACATGAAATTTATATCCTTTCTGATCTGGCCTATGCGGAGATTTATTTTAATGATGTGCCGCCACCATCAATTTTGCAGGTTCCCGGTGCCCGTGATGTTGCCGTTGAATTTACTTCCATGAGTAAAACATATTCTATGGCTGGCTGGCGGATGGGCTTCGCTGTTGGTAATAAAGACCTTATTGCGGCCTTAACCCGAATGAAATCCTACGTTGATTATGGTGCTTTTACACCTATTCAGGTGGCGGCAACTGCAGCGCTTAATGGTCCGCAGGACTGTATTGATTATGCAAGAAATATTTATAAAAGCCGCAGAGATGTTCTGGTTAACGGAATGGCCGGTTCCGGCTGGGAAATACCATCGCCGGAAGCCACCATGTTTGCCTGGGTACCGCTTCCTGAAAAATGGAAAAAACATGGGTCAATGGAATTTTCAAAATCCCTGCTAACCAATGCAAAGGTGGCTGTGGCACCTGGCGTCGGTTTTGGAGAATATGGGGATGATTTTGTCCGCATTGCTCTTGTTGAAAATGAACAGCGCATAAGACAGGCAGTCAGAAATATGAAGCAGTTTATGCAAAAAAGTGATGAATATCTGGAACAATTAAGTAAGAAATAAGGTAAGGAAACGTTTTGAGTAATCCGTTAAAAGTGGCCGTTGCCGGGCTTGGGAATGTAGGCGTAGGTGTCGTTAAGATACTTGAAAAACATAAGCAGTTAATCGCTGATCGTGCCGGTCGAGAAATTATCATTACCACCGTTTGTGCCAGAAACCATAATGCTGACCGTGGCGTTGATCTTTCGCACTATAAATGGGTTTCTGATGCGAGTACTCTGGCGGATCAGGATGATGTGGATATTGTTGTTGAACTGATCGGCGGCGAAGAGGGTGTTGCCTATGAAACGGCGATAAATACTCTTAAAAATACCAAATCACTGGTTACAGCCAATAAAGCTATGATCGCCCATCATGGAACAGTTCTTGCTGATCTGGCTCAGGAAAATAATGTTGCCCTTCGTTTTGAGGCCGCAGTAGCGGGCGGTATTCCCATCATCAAGGCGATTGGTGAAGGGCTTGCGGCCAACGAACTAAACCTTGTTTACGGCATTATGAACGGTACCACCAATTATATGCTGTCCCAGATGGAGGCACGGGGGTTGAGTTATAATGAAATTCTCGCGGAAACTGAGCAACTTGGTTATCTGGAAGCGGACCCTTCGCTTGATCTGGACGGAATTGATGCCGCACATAAACTGGCAATTTTAAGCAGTGTGGCGTTTGGGACAAAAACAGATTTTGACAATGTCTATATCGAAGGTATCCGTAACATTGAAACTGTTGACATAAAATATGGCAAGGAACTCGGCTACAGAATAAAGCTACTGGGCATTACCAAATATGAAAATGGTAATCTATCCCAACGTGTTCATCCGGTTATGATTGATCGTAAACTTCCAATAGCAGGCGTTATGGATGGATTTAATGCTTTGGTAGTCGATGGTGATTTTATCGACAGAACTTTTTATCAGGGGCGTGGTGCCGGTGAAGGGCCGACAGCCTCAGCGGTGGTTGCTGATCTGATTGACATTGCAAGAGGACACACTGGTCCGGCATTCTTTAAGCCGGCCTCAAAACTTGTGGCGGCAAACCCGGTGTCGATTGATCAGAGAAAAGGGGCCTATTACATTAGGCTGCATGTTAAGGATGAGGCCGGTGTAATCGCCGATATAACGACTTCTTTAAAACAGGCGAATGTGTCCGTGAAGACCATGTTACAAAAGGGAACAGAACTGGACGGTACAGTTTATGTGGTTCTTGCAACGCATGAAACGACAGAAACGGCAATGAATGAAGCCCTTAAGCGTATAAGTGAATATTCATCTGTAATAGAGGCGCCGTTATCTATTAGAATTGAAAAATTATAATTATAAGATATATTCGGTATAGTATTAAATAATAAGAAATAGGAATTAATTATGGCTGTTAAATCGACTTTAGATCGTATTTTTGTACTAGAGCTCGTACGTGTCACAGAGGCAGCGGCGATTGCCGCAGCAAAACTTGTCGGAATGGGGGACGAAAAAGCAGCAGATGCTGCAGCCGTTGATTCCATGAGAAATGAACTAAACGAATTGCCTATTAAAGGCCGGATCGTTATTGGTGAAGGGGAGCGTGACGAAGCCCCAATGCTTTATATCGGTGAAGAAGTGGGGACAGGCGAAGGGCCGGAAATTGATATCGCTCTTGACCCGCTTGAAGGAACTACAATTGCCGCAAAAGCCATGCAAAACTCATTGGCAGTCGTTGCCCTTGCTGAAAAAGGTAATCTTCTGAATGCACCGGATGTCTATATGGATAAGATAGCTGTTGGTCCGGGTTTACCGGAAGGCGTAGTAGACCTTGATAATAGTGTTGAAGAAAATATTAAGTCCGTTGCAGGGGCAAAAGGACGTCTGGTCAGTGATATGCTTGTCTGCGTGCTTGATCGCCCACGCCACGCGGAACTGATAGATAAAATCCGCGCTACCGGGGCACGCGTAAAATTAATTGGTGACGGTGATGTCGCCGGCGTAATTGATACAACCAATCCGGACACATCCGTTGATATTTATATGGGCTCTGGCGGCGCACCGGAGGGCGTCCTGGCGGCGGCGGCACTACGCTGCACAGGCGGACAAATTCAGGGCAGACTTACATTCAGAAATGAAGAAGAGCGTAACCGCGCCCGGAAATGGGGAATTGATGATCTTGACCGCAAATACAGTACCGTTGATATGGCAGCGGGTGATGTGATATTTGCGGCCACCGGTGTTACCGATGGAACGCTGCTTCGCGGTGTTCATAGTACGCCGGACGGAAAGGCATACACGACGGAAACAGTGGTGATGAGATCAGCATCAAAAACGGTGCGTAATATCCGGACTATTCATAACCGCGCAGTCAAACTATCAAAATAATAGATGAGCGAGAGTAACTTTTCCACTGCCGATAAAGATTATATTCTGGCCGTGGAAAATTCTGTAACAGGCCGGTCCTGGGTAGCCCGACCGGCCGAACACAGGGTGATTCAGGCTATTTCGCAAAATCATGATCTTCCGGAAATTGTTGCCCGTGTCATCGCCGGCCGCGGCATTGATATTGATGAAGCACAGATTTTTCTTAATCCTACATTAAAGGAAACATTGCCTGATCCGTCACTATTCAAGGATATGGATAAGGGCTGCGTACGCATTGCCGATGCGATTATGAGCGAAGAGAAAATAGCCGTATTTGGCGATTATGATGTGGATGGGGCGACATCGTCGGCTCTCTTTAAACGTTTCTTCAAAGCAATCGGGCATGATGCGACCGTCTATATCCCTGATCGGATGAGTGAAGGCTATGGTCCGAACAAAAAAGCCCTGCTTGAACTTAAAGCTGCTGGCCATAAGCTGGTCATTACCGTTGACTGCGGTATTGTTTCATTTGACCCTTTAAAGACAGCGACCGAGGCAGGACTTGACGTTATCGTTGTTGATCATCATCAGGCAGAAGCGAAATTGCCGGATGCAGTGGCAATTATCAATCCAAACCGACTTGATGAAGAGCCAGGTTTTGGCCAGCTGGCCGCTGTCGGAGTAAGTTTTTTGACGATCGTCGGTATAAACCGGGAACTCAGAAACAGAGGCTGGTATGAGGAGAAGGGGATATCGGAACCCAACATTATTCAGTGGCTTGATTTGGTGGCCTTGGGGACAATATGCGATGTGGTTCCACTTGTCGGGCTTAATCGTGCTCTGGTTTCTCAGGGGCTTAAAATTATGGCAGAGAGACGCAATGTCGGCCTTAAAGCCTTAAGTGATATTGCAGGGATCAATGAAGTGCCCGGGACGTATCATGCCGGTTTCCTGCTTGGTCCCCGGGTCAATGCGGGTGGCCGTGTTGGTCGGTCTGAAGCAGGTAGCATACTGCTCAGCACAGACGATGAACTGGAAGCAGCAAGGATATCGCATGAGCTGAATATCTATAATGCAGAACGCCAGGCAATTGAATCCATGGTTCTTGAAGATGCCATGGTGCAGGTACAAAACAAAATCGGCGTCGGGGGGCTGGTGCCGCCTGTAATTATTGCGGCAAATGTTGGGTGGCATCCTGGGGTAATTGGCATCGTTGCCGGCCGTCTTAAAGAACATTTTAATCGACCGACGATTGTCATTGCCATTGATGAAAATGGTGAGGCAAAGGGATCAGCTAGGTCTATCATGGGTGTTGACATTGGGGCTGCCATTACGGCAGCAAGACAGGCTGAAATACTCAGCGCAGGGGGCGGACATTCCATGGCAGCGGGACTATCCATGAGAAGCGAAAAAATAGAAGTACTTGAACAGTTTTTATGTCATAGGCTTGGGTCGAAAGTCGATGAGGCCATGACGTCACTTTCCTTAAAGTTGGACGGAGTTTTAAGTCTCGGCTCAGTAAATTCAGAACTTGTCCATATGCTGGACCGGATCGGGCCCTATGGGCAGGGAAATGCCGGACCCCGCTTTGCTTTCCCGGATGTGTTTTTAAGCTATGTCGATATAGTCGGAAAAGATCATGTGAAATGCACTCTTAAAGGGGCTGATGGAAAAAGCGTTAAGGCAATGGCATTTCGTTGTGCCGATAAACCGCTTGGTCAGTTGCTGATAGAGTCACGGGGTAAAAAAATCAAAGTTGCCGGCACCATCCATAATAATCATTGGAATGGTCAGATAAGTGCCGAAATTTTCATTGAGGATGCAGCGATTTAGCGTTTAATTCTGCGGTTTTTCAAAAAAGCGTACTTTAAAATCAAAAAAGATATTGACCCGTGCCGCCGGAAACGTTAGAAACCACCCACACCGACTTTGACGGCCCCTTCGTCTAGCGGTTAGGACGCGGCCCTTTCACGGCTGAAACACGGGTTCGAGTCCCGTAGGGGTCACCATTTCTTCTTTTGATCTCACTTGCACTATTTATATCACTGTCTTAATTAAATTGACTGTCATATGGCTGTTAAAAATTCTTTTCAGAAAATCAACCAAACCGGAGGATTTTGAATTGCTTGCTACTGCCGGACCATTAAGTAACAAATATCTAAAGTTATTTATTTATTCATTTTGATCCGCCTCAATGACAAATGGCTGGCCTTTATTGTTAATACTTATTTAAGGCTGATACCCTAATATTTTTTAACATATTAAGAAATGATTCTTATATTGTAGAATTTGTCCTCGTTATGAGGTTGGGGTGGCAAAATGTTAGAACACGCTATTGAAAAAGCGGATTCTTTTGAATTTCATCATTTAAAAGATCATCTGATTAAAAGCTTGCATTGGCGATGATTGGCTTGAATGATCCATATACTGCAGCACATATCGAAGAAGTAGCCGACATTGTACAAAAAATAGGGACAAAGCTTGGTCTCGATCATGACAGGCTTGAGAATCTGACATTGGCAGGTTTTTTACATGATATAGGTAAGCAGGCAATACCCAGTTCCATTCTTTCAAAACCTACAAAATTAACAAATGAAGAATTTTCACTGGTAAAAACCCATGTTGATGTCGGTGTTCAGCTATTAAAATATGCAGAAGTTTCTCCGGAAATAATAAGGATTGTTGCAGAGCATCACGAAAGACTGGATGGCAGTGGTTATCCAAAAGGATTAAAAGGAAACCAGATATCGTTCGAAGGTCAAATTATCGGGGTTGCCGATGTGATATCGGCTGTTACCAGTAAAAGAACCTATCGTACGGCTGCTTCGAAAGAAGAAGTAACCAAATTACTACTGGATTCTTGTCCCCATAAATTTAATCGTGGGGTGGTTGATGCAGCTTTGGAATGTCTGGACAGCCTGTATTAGAATTATAGTTTATAATCAGACTTATTCTGGATATTTTTGCCGAAGCGCAATCTATTTTTAAACATCAATCTGAAGATTTTAGAAGACGCTCGCACCAGTCTTTATCTATTCCTCGGCTGTTTATTGTGAAGGATAGATTAATTAGATATTGCTTCTGACCACTGGTTAATGATTCCGGGTTATCCGAATAAAGTGTATTATAATGATCAAGATAATTCTGGCAGAGCACTCTGTCATCAAGATCGTCAAAATTATGTGATATCTGTCTTTCCCTAAATGAGTAGCCGAAGACTATTAAGAAAAATAAAAAACTAATAAAAAATTTTAATAGATGCATTTGATCTTTCCCCCAAAAAATTAATTAATCTATGAAAGCATTAATTTCATTAAAAAGCAAATTTGTCTACAAAGAGTTTGTTACAGTTAAAAGACAATTTGGTTATGAGATTATTATCTTTTTCAAAATTTCAATAAAATTATCTATCTCAACCTCGTCATTGTAATAGTGTAAGGATGTCCTAACCAGATTTGGTAAGTGATTTTTGGTTGCATCCAGCAATGTACTGCCAGGTTCGGAAACGCTGGTGTTTATGTGATGTTTTCTAAGGGCGTTCACAATATCGGCAGCCTTATGGTTTTTAACCCAGAATGTAACGATGGCACATTGATTTTTGCTTAATGTATGGGGAATGATATTTTTTATTTCAGTTAAACGATGACGCAGATAATCTGCCAGTTCATTATTACGCTGCCTGATATTTTCAAGACCTATATCAAGGGCATAATCAACGGCAACACCCAAACCAAGAACAGCTGCATAATTAAATTCCCAATTTTCAAATCTTTTTGCGTCATGTCGAAGTTCATATTCATGGTCACTTAGCCATTTGGCACTTTTTAAATCAATGATTGGCGGGTGGAGCTTTTCAATCACTGATTTTCTGGCATATAAAAATCCTATACCGCGGGGGCCGCGCAGATATTTTCGACTGGTGGCCGAGAGTAAATCACATCCTATCTCTTCGACGTCCAATGGCATCTGCCCGGCCGACTGGCAGGCATCGACCTGATAAAGAATATTATGTTTTTTTGCAATTTTGCCGAGGGCACAAATATTATTGACGAGCCCGCTGTTGGTGGGGACATGCGTTGCGGAGATCAGTTTTACTTTTTCATCAATCATCGCCTCAAGCATATCCAGCTTTAGGTCTCCATGTTCATCACTGGGAATAACATCAATGATGACACCTTTTGATCTGGCCATATGAAGATAGGCAAGGTAGTTGGAGGCATATTCCGCTTCTACGGTCAGTATTCTGTCACCGGGTTTAAAATCAATGGCATAAAATCCCATTGCCCATCCAACAGTGGCGTTTTCAACCAGTGCAATTTCATCCGAGCTGGCACTGATTAACTTGGCGACAGACTTATATACTTCATCTATCTGATCCTTTTTATCGGCCATTGCTTCATAGCCGCCGATAATAGCTTCCAGTTTCAGATGGGCTATTTGTGCATCAAGTACAGGTCTGGGCATGAGGGACGACCCTGCATTATTCAGATGGATAAAATTTTTTTTACCCGGCGTATCCGCAAATATTTTTTCTTTATTTAAAGTCATCGGATTATTTCCTCTGAAAATTGAACGGCACTAGAGCATAAAATTTCAGCTTTCTCAATTGAAATAATTACGTTAGCATAGCGAGAAATTTTAAAGGGGATATTTAAAATGATTAAGTCACTTCTTGCTTTATTGTTTTTTGTATGTGGGTTTGGGACAGCCTATACCAAGGAATTCCACTTTGTTGAAGCAACAATTGATGATATTCATCAGGCCCTGTCATCAGGGGAAATAACATGCCGCGATATTGTCTCCGGTTATCTGAATAGAATAAAATCCTATGATCAACAGACAAAGCTGAATGCCATCACAGTGATTAATCAAAAGGCTTTGGAAAAAGCGGATGAAATTGATAAAAAAATAAAAAATGGTGAAAAGCTTGGCCCTCTTTACTGCGCTCCCATGCTGATTAAAGATAATTATGATACCCACGACCTGCCAACAACTGGGGGCTCAATTGCCCTATTGAATAACTATCCGCCCGATGATGCGTTCATGGTAAGAAAATTACGGGAGGCTGATGCCATCGTTCTTGCCAAAACCAATATGGCAGAATGGGCGTTTAGTCCACGACAAACAAAAAGCTCCTCATTTGGGACCACGGCAAATGCTTATGATCTTACGCGAGTGCCCGCGGGGTCTAGCGGCGGGACGGCGTCTGGCACGGCGGCCAGTTTTGGGGTTGCCGGCATGGGAAGCGATACCGGTAACAGCATCCGGGGACCATCATCACATCTGGCATTATTCGGTATTCGCTCAACCATTGGCCTGACCAGCCGTGATGGGGTTATTCCACTTGCCTGGGACCGGGATATTGCCGGACCAATGACCAGAACGGTAAAAGACGGCGCTCAAGTTTTTAATGTGGTTGCAGGCTATGATCCTAACGATGCCATGACAGAACTTGGCAAAGGAAAACGTAAAGCCGATTACACAGCCTTCCTTAAAAAAAATGGACTTAAAGGAAAACGGATAGGGGTCCTTCGTTCGCTAGTCTTTACAGATGATGCAGACCCGGAAATTACGGCGCTTTTTATGAAAGCCGTGGATGATTTAAAAGCGGCTGGAGCAATTATCGTTGATCCATTTGAAATTACGAACCTCACTGAACACCGGGAAGCGCCAAATTTTTGCCGCCGCTTTCGCTACGATATGCATGAATATCTTAAATCACTGGGGGATAAGGCCCCGATTAAAGATGTTATAGAAGTATTGGAAACCGGGCAATATTCGCCTTATGTTAAAGGGGGGCTTGAGAATTTTGGGTCCGGTCCGCTTGATGTCCATCCAAGAGATGAAAATCCGCCTTGCCTCGAATACCCCAATCATCCGGGCAGAAATGCGTTTAAAGCCGACGTTATAAAATCGATGGATAAATATGATGTGGATGTGGTTATCTATCCATCCTGGACAAATCCGCCAGCCAAGCTTGAGCGCGCTGATGAAGATTATAAAGGTGATAACAGCCAGATAATTGCACCGGCAACCGGTCTGCCCGCAGCAACAATCCCTATGGGGTTTTCACATGGCAACCTTCCGGCTGGGCTTCAGATTTTGGCAAGGCCATTTCGTGAAGATGTCATATTTGAAGTTGCCTATTCTTATGAACAGGCGACCAAGCACAGAAAACCACCGAGCCTTTTTCCTGAACTTAAGAATAATGAAAAATAAATGTGAGTAAATAAATGAGCCAGAAATATAAAAGCGATATTGAAATCGCTCGCGATGCCACAGCAAAACCAGTAGAACAGATCGCAGCAAAAATTGGTATCCCGGCAGAAAAGCTTATCCGTTATGGTCATGATAAGGCAAAAGTAAGTCTGGATTATATTGAAAGCCTTAAGGATAAACCGGACGGTAAACTTATACTGGTCACAGCAATCACCCCTACACCGGCAGGCGAAGGAAAAACCACTACCACTGTTGGGCTGGGCGACGGGCTAAACCGGATTGGCAAAAAAGCAATGATCTGTATTCGGGAGCCATCACTCGGGCCATGCTTCGGAATGAAGGGAGGAGCGGCAGGGGGTGGCTATGCGCAGGTGATCCCTATGGAAGATATAAATCTCCATTTTACCGGAGATTTTCACGCAATCACCAGCGCCAATAACCTTTTGGCGGCAATGATCGATAATCATTATTACTGGGGAAACGCTACTGAACTGGATAATCGCCGTATCACCTGGCGGCGGGTGTTGGATATGAATGATCGCTCACTGCGTCAGGTAGCCACATCCCTTGGCGGTGTGGCAAACGGATTTCCACGTGAAGGGGGTTTTGACATCACCCCGGCGTCAGAAGTCATGGCAACGTTCTGCCTGGCAAGTGGTCTTGATGATCTTCGTCGCCGGATCGGACAAATCACCATTGGTCAGACGCGGGAAAGAAAAACAATCTATGCCCGTGATATTAAAGCCGATGGCCCGATGACGGTTCTGCTTAAAGATGCATTGCAGCCAAATCTGGTTCAGACTTTGGAACATAACCCCGCCTTCATTCATGGCGGCCCATTTGCCAATATTGCCCATGGCTGTAACACGGTTATGGCCACCAAAGCGGCCCTAAAAATGGCAGATTATGTGGTTACTGAAGCCGGGTTTGGGGCTGATCTGGGGGCAGAAAAGTTTTTTGATATCAAATGCCGCAAGGCTGGCCTTAAACCGGCTGCTGTTGTTCTTGTGGCAACGGTTCGCGCCCTTAAAATGCATGGCGGTGTCGGAAAAGATGATCTGGCAAAGGAAAATGTTGATGCGGTTATGAAAGGGCTTAAGAACCTTGAACGCCACGCGGAGAATATTAAAAAATATCATGTGGACAGTGTCGTCGGAATAAACCGCTTTCCAACTGATACTGATGCGGAAATAGCTGCTGTGGTTGAGGCATGTGCCAATGTCGGGATAAAAGCCGTAGAAAGTAGCCACTGGGCTAATGGCAGTGCCGGCAGTGCAGCACTGGCACAGGAGGTGGTTAATACCATAGAGCGCGGCAATTCAAACTTTCAGGTGCTTTATCCTGATAATTATGGATTGATGACCAAAATTGAAATTATTGCTAAGGAAATATACCGTGCGGATGAGGTCTTTGCTGATCAGAAAATTCGTAATCAGTTAAAGGATCTGGAAAAAGACGGTTTTGGCCATTTGCCTATCTGTATCGCCAAAACGCAATATAGTTTTTCGACCGATCCGTCTTTGAAAGGAGCGCCTAAAGGCTATGGTATCCCGATCCGCGAGGTCCGGCTTTCCAATGGGGCCGAATTTGTGCTGGTGGTGTGCGGTGAAATCATGACTATGCCGGGATTGCCGCGTGTGCCTGCGGCTGAGGCAATTGAAATTGATGAAAATGGATTTGTGCAGGGACTTTTCTAAAATTTGCAGCGTTTAATAATTTAGGCTTCTTAAAACTCATCGTTATTGATGATCCGATAGCTCTTGTCTGCATTAGGCCTTTATTCTATACATAAATAACAACAAAATTTGGGAGCAAAGCTTGCATAGTTACGCATGGATTAAAAAGGTTACAGTACTTATTGTGAGTGTCGCTATTTCACTAATTCCGGTAAACGCTGCCTTTGCAGCACGAAAGCAGTTTAATATCGGCACAGGCTTTGTTGGCAGTTCTATGCATTCTCTTGGAACGGTGCTCGCAAAGAATCTTCAGAAAAATATGCGGTTGCGGGTAACTGCCCGGCCATTTGTCGGGCCGAGTTCGTTTATACCGCTTATTAATGCGGGTGAGCTTGAAATGGGGCTTACGTCCATGGCGGGTATGGGGACAGCCTATAGAGGAATTGACACGGATGCCAATAAGGACATCCGGGTTGTTGCCAGACTTTTTGCTATGCCGTTTGCTTTCATTACTCGAAAGGATTCAGGCATTAAAAATATTGCTGACCTTAAGGGAAAAAAAGTCGTCTTGGATATTACGGCTGCCCAAGCAGTAAATACAATGGCCATTGCCATGCTGGAAGCAGCAGGGCTTGAACGTAAAGATGTAGTGGTCATTCCGGTTTCCGGTGTCGGGCAGGGCGTTGAAGCCGTTGTCGAGGGCAATGCAGATGCCACACCCGGAAGTGTGAGTATGTCAGCGGTCAGAAAAGCGGATGCCACCGTCGGGGTGCGCATTTTAAACCTTGCCAGCCCGGGGTATGAGCAAAGGCTTGAAAATTCTTCAGCACCGGGCCTGAGATCCTATGTAATTGAAGAGGGACTATATCCCGGTGTTGAAACCGAAACCCGAATTTTTGCTATGGATATGTATCTTTTGGTTCCAAAAGCATTGGACGATGAGGATGTGGTAAAAATTCTTGATGCATTGCATGCGAGCTGGCCGGAAATGCAAAAAGAGTATGGGGGATTTAAGGGTGTATCAACAGATGAATTTGTACATCCATCGCAAACGGTACCTTACCATAAAGCCGCTATCGACTATTATAAAAGCGGAAAGGGTACAGCCATTTGGGATGAGCAGGCAGAGCTCAGAAATCAGAAGCTTCTTGATGTCTGGAAATAATTTTTTTATTTTTTTTGTTTCATTAAATTTGTGATCAGTGAGCATTAGAGCATTTCTGCCAAAATTATGTTATTTTTATTAAATATATAAAACGGAGTCCTAAAAGCTTTGTTTTAAGGGCGCCTAATATGATAATTAATATTCTTAAAGTTCAATAAATGGTCAATTCGACTTTACCTTTGGTTAAGTTATGATATAACATCTCTAAAATACGAAAAATAGGTGGGTATAATGGTTAAATTTACTATAAATGGAAAATCACACACTTTTAATGGTGATGAAGAAATGCCACTCCTGTGGTATTTGCGTGATGAAGCAAAATTAACAGGAACAAAATTCGGCTGTGGAATTGCACAGTGTGGAGCTTGTACAGTGCACGTTAACGGACAGGCTCAACGTTCGTGTGTATTGCCGATGATGGCAGTTGAAGGTGAGGAAATTACCACCATTGAGGGAATTGGTGATGAAAATCGTCTTCATGCAGTACAGAAGGCCTGGATTGATGAAGACGTTTCCCAATGCGGTTACTGCCAAACCGGCCAGATTATGGCTGTGGTTTCTTTTCTGAAAGATTATCCAAATCCCACCGATCAGGATATAGATGAAAATCATACAAATCTTTGTCGTTGTGCCAGCTATATGAGGATAAGAAGAGCCATTCATCGAGCGTCCAGATATATAAGAGGGGAGATGTAAGATGGATAATTTCAACAGACGTCGCTTCCTTAAGGTTTCTGCTGCTGCCGGCGCACTCGTGATTAGTGCGCCAAATTTCAGTTTTGCGCAAGGGATGGGCAGGGAAAGATATAGAAACCTGGATACAAACCTTGGCTTTTATTTAAAAATTGATGCCGATAATAAAATTACCATCGGTTATTCTGTTCCAGATGACGGTACAGGCGTAAGCACAGCTTTGCCGATGCTGGTTGCTGAAGAACTTGATGTTGATTTTAAGACTGTCAATGTGGAAAAATTGCCGCCACTTTATAAAAAGGCAGATGGAGAAAACGGATACGATGATCAAACATATAAAGGGCAGCCTATCCATCAGTCCACGGGAGGTAGTCAGGCAATCCGTAGATCATATATCATGCTCCGTCAGGCTGGCGCAGAGGCCAGAGCCCGCCTTGTAAAGGCTGCTGCTCAGAAGTTGAGCGTTTCAGAAAGTGATCTTTCAACAGAAAATGGATTTGTGGTTCATGGCAGCAACCGTTTAAGTTACGGTTCGCTTGTTGATGCTGCTGCAAAAGTAACTTTAAGCAGCGAGCCAAAGCTAAAAGATTATGCCGACTATAAAATTATTGGTACTGACCAGCCACAGAAAGCTGCTTTGGATATAGCTTTGGGTAAGCCAATTTACTGTATGGATATGGAACTGCCGGGCATGCTCAATGCGGTAATAGCACGCTGTCCATACATTGATGGTGTCGTAAAGTCATATGATGATACCGCAGCCTTGAAAGTACCGGGGGTCAGAAAAGTAGTCAGAATTCACCGTATTCCTGAAGACCGCAATCAGCAGAAAATAATTTCTGATGGTGTTGCGGTTATTGCGGATAATCATTGGTCCGCCCTTAAAGGTCGCGACGCACTTGAAATTGAATGGGACGACAGCAAATGGGCCCATGCCGATGATGCCTGGTTAAACAGCGAATTTGACAGGATGGTTAAAAGCGGTAAGCGGGAAATTAAAATTGAGCATGGCGATTTCGATGCTGCATATGCGAAAGCTGATAAAAAGCTTGAGGTCGCTTATGAGCAGCCTTACTGGGCACACGCCACAATGGAAACGCCATGTGGTATTGCCGATGTAACCAATGATAAGATTACAGTTATCGCGGGGAACCAAACGGCAGTTCGGGTTATGAATGATCTGATGAAGGTATTCCCAGGTTATCGCCATGACCAGTTTGATGTTACCATTACGCGTCTTGGGTCTGGCTTCGGCCGCAAATTTATTGTTGATGCTGTGACCGAAGCGGCACTTTGCTCTAAAGCGGTTGGAAAACCTGTAAAGGTAATCTGGACCCGCGAAGATGACCTGGAACAGGATTTCTATAATCCAAAAGGTCGGCACGTTTTCCGTGGTGGACTGGATAAAAACGGTAAAATTATTGCCGCAAACTATCTTCATTGTTCTACGGACAATGATTTTGCCACACATGCGTTTCCAGCTCATAATATCCCTAATTACCGGGGCGAGGTAGTGCATAAGCAGGTTCTGCCAAGTGGCCCCTGGCGTGGTCCGACCGAAAATGTTGCCGGTTACGCTATGCAATCTTTTGTCGATGAGATGGCACATTTGGCCGGGAAAGACCCACTGGAATATCGGATTAATATGTTCCGTGAAACTGGTGATACACCACATCCCGGGTTCAGTAGTGATTTTATCCGTGCAGATCGCTTTATCAATATCCTGCAAATAGCGGCTAAGAATGCCGGCTGGGGTAAAAAACTGCCTAAAGGCCACGGTATGGGGGTTGCCAGCTTCATGACCTTTGGTGGTTATGCCGCTGCTGTGGTTGAGGTTAAAGTGGATGATGACGGAACTTTGACAATTATCAAAGCGTCAGGGGCATGTGATCCGGGTGTGGTGATCAACCCTCTTGGCTGCAAAGGTCAGATTGAGGGCGGTACGCTGGACGGCTTTAGTGCGGCACTTGGTCAGGAGATTAAAATTGATGGTGGTCGTGTTATTACCAATAATTTTGATACCTACCATATGGCGCGAATTGCTCAGTCCCCAACACAGTTTGATGCAGAGGTAGCCAAAAATAACATCGAACCACGCGGAATGGGTGAAATGGCGCTTCCGGCTGCAATCCCGGCCCTTTGTAATGCGATTTATGCAGCAAGTGGAGTAAGAATACGTAAATTACCGATCGCTGATCAGCTTAAATCAGCTATGAAAGGCTAATTTTAAAAAACTTAAAAGTCTATTTTAGTAGGGCGATAATTTTTATTATCGCCCTTATTATTTTTTATAAAGCTCATCCGGGCTTTTTAATACATTGGAAATGATTGTTGTTGTGCCGTCTTTTGCGACTTCCTCGAAGAAACAGCTATATCTTCCTGTGTGGCAAGCTACGCCGATTTGATCCACAAGAAGCAGAATAGTATCGCTGTCACAATCTATCCGAAAACTTCTTAACGTCTGAGTTTGTCCGGAGGTTTCACCCTTGCGCCATAATTTTTGTCTGGATCTTGAATAATAACAGACCTGACCCGTCTTTAAGGTTTCAATAATGGCTTCCGAATTCATCCATGCCATCATCAGAACTTCACGCGAGTCGTGAGCTTGTGCAATAACAGGGATCAGGCCATCATCATTAAATTGCAATCGGTTTATAAATTGCTCTAAAGAGTTGTTATTTTCCGTGCTTGTCATATTATTGTCCTGATGGGTTGATATTTTATAACAATCAGGGCAATATCATAATTCGGGGCTCTTTGGAATAGTAACGAGAGAGAAAAAATTGTTAAAACATAAACACAATCATGATGAATGCATTGAATCTGCATTGGAGGCAGCGCAGAAGATATGTGAGGAACGCGAAACAAGGTTTACGCCGCTAAGGCGTAGAGTGCTTGAATTGGTATGGAGTAAGCATCAGCCAATAACAGCATACGAGGTTCTTGATTTGCTAAGCGAGGGACAGAAAAGGGTAGCGCCACCAACAGTGTATCGTGCGCTTGATTTTCTTATTGAGGAAGGATTTGTTCACAGAATCGAATCGCTAAACGCCTTTGTCGGATGTAGTGATCCGGCACATAAACACCAGGGCCATTTTATGATTTGTACAAAATGCAGTAATGTTACGGAAATGAACGAGAAATCGTTACATGATGTCATTAAAAAAGCAGCAAAGGAAAATGGCTATACCTACGAAAATTCTATATTGGAAATCGCGGGTGTTTGTGAAAATTGTAGGAATTAGTGGGGATGAGCGTCAAATCTAGTCAACTACTAAGGCTAGAAAATGTGTGCAAAAGTTACAACAATAACCTTGTGCTTGAGGATGTTTCTTTTTCGGTTAGCCGGGGAGAGACAGTGACCCTG
This sequence comes from Emcibacteraceae bacterium, assembly GCA_041396985.1. Lineage (NCBI taxonomy): Bacteria > Pseudomonadati > Pseudomonadota > Alphaproteobacteria > Emcibacterales > Emcibacteraceae > Emcibacteraceae bacterium. Next base: position 660,233 of record JAWKXO010000001.1, on the reverse strand, counting down.
ATCGGCCCTAATGGAGCCGGCAAAAGCACATTGATGAAAATCTCACTTGGCATTTTGGATGTAAGTTCAGGAGATGTGCACAGAGCCAAGAATATATCTATTGGATATATGCCGCAGAAGGTGATGATTGATGATGTTTTGCCCTTATGCATCAGGGATTTTTTATATCTCAGACCCAAAACCACCTATGATGACATTGAGCAAGTTCTGGAAACAGTCAGGCTTCCTCACATTGGAGATCAACCTATTCAAAGTGCGTCTGGCGGAGAAATGCAGCGTATTTTGCTGGCGAGAGCCTTGCTAGGAAAACCCGATTTATTAGTGCTGGATGAACCTGTTCAGGGAATCGATATCCTTGGGCAGCAGGAAATTTATGGATTGATTGCAGAAGTGCGGGACAAAACGAACTGTGGTGTCCTGATGATTTCCCATGATCTTCATCTTGTTATGGCTTCCACAGATCAGGTGCTTTGCCTGAACCGTCATATATGCTGTAGCGGTCCTCCGGAATTTGTGAGAAATGATCCTGAATATTATGCGTTGATGGGGCGCCCAATGGAAGGCGTTGCCATATATACACACCATCATAGCGAGGGTCATGATCACCAATATCATAGCCATAAACCTGCTAGGGATAATCACGATCATGATTGATCAGTTTATAATCAATGCATTGATTGCGGGTGTAATGGTTGCGGCGATAGCCGGACCATTAGGATGCTTCATGGTGTGGCGGAAAATGGCTTATTTTGGTGATACAATTGCCCATTCTGCCCTTATGGGGGTCGCTTTGGGGATTGCCTTTGATAGCGAAAATCCGGTCATTATGATAGGTACCTGTTCCGCTGTTGCCATGCTCCTTCTGTTTTTACAAAGGGACAGACGGTTTTCGTCAGATACATTACTGGGTATTCTCGCACATAGTGCCTTATCAATTGGGATGATTGTTATTTCAATGATGGACCGCTTCCGAACAGATATGATGTATTATCTTGTTGGCCAAATTCTCGCCATCGGAACTGATGATCTCTATACAATTGGTGGTGTTGTCGTGTTATCCGCTATTATACTTTATTTAATCTGGCGCCCATTGCTTTCAATTACGGTGCATGAAGATCTGGCCAGAATTGAAGGGGTCAAAGTAGATCAAATTAAAATTGCCTATATGTTACTTATCGCTTTTGTGGTTGCAGTGGCTCTAAAGGTAATAGGTGTTCTGCTCATCACAGCTTTAATGATCATTCCCGCAGCTGCAGCAAGAACAATGGCAAAAACCCCGTTACAGATGATTATTATATCTTCAGTTTGTGGAATAATATCCGTCATAACTGGTATCAGCATTTCAAACATGTGGGATGTACCGACAGGGCCAGCAATTGTTCTAAGCGCTACCGTACTGTTTTTATGCGGGCGCTTTTTTATCCGGGCAAGAGCATAAATTTAAATATTTTGTTATAAGGCGCTGTTGAAATGCTTGAACGCCTGATCAAGGTCCTCTATTAAATCATCAGCATCTTCAAGGCCAACATGTAAGCGGATGAGCGGGCCATAATGATCCCAGTTATTGCCAACTCTTTCATTCTTTAAATTATAAAGGCTCATGACCAGACTTTCAAAGCCGCCCCAGCTATATCCCATTTTAAACAGGTTGAGGTTATCGAGAAAGGCTTCTACGGCTGCATCATTGCCTTGTTTAAGAGTGAATGAAAAAAGACCGTTTGATCCTTTAAAATCCCGTTTCCATATTTCGTGACCAGGACAGTCGCTAAAGGCCGGATGAAGCACGAGATCAACTTCATTTCTTGATTTTAGCCAGTGGGCAATTTTTAAAGCACTCGCTTCATGCTGTTTTATTCTGGCGTTAATGGTTCTGATGCCCCTAAGCGCAAGGTTTATATCGTCAGGGGCTGCGGTATAGCCCATAAAAAAGCTGTTGTCATAAAGCTGTGGCCAGTATTTTTCTGAAGTTGTAATGGTTCCCAGCATGGCATCGGAATGCCCGACAATATATTTCGTTGCCGCCTGAATGGAAATATCCACCCCATGTTCATAAGGGCTAAAATTAACAAGATTGCCATAAGTATTATCGAGCATCACAATAATATTTTTGGCATGCGCTACCTTTGAAATAGCCGGAATATCCTGAATTTCCATTGTTACCGAACCAGGGGACTCACAGAAAATCACTTTTGTATTTTCACGAATTAGGCTTTCTATACCACCACCGATTAAAGGATCATAATAGGTGGTTTCGATACCCATTCTTTTTAATACCGTGTTGCAGAGTACTCTTGTCGGTCCATAAGCGGTATCGACCATCAATAAATGATCGCCACTGCTTAAAAATGACATTAGTGCTGCATTAATAGCGGCAAGACCGGATGGATATATTAGGCAATCATGCCCGCCTTCAAGCTCTGCCATGGCATCGCGAAAGGCAAAATGAGTTGGCGTGCCGCGACGACCGTAATACATAATTTTATTCTTAAAATTTTTGAGGGCATATTTTAAATCATCGACTGTTTCATGAATAATGGTTGATGTGTGATAAACGGGCGGGTTAACCGCCTGACCGGTCCACTTTTTATTGCGGCCACTATGGGCAATTTTTGTATCTTTTTTCATTGTAGTTTTTCCACAGGAGTATCATTTCTTGTGCCCCATTCGGCCCATGATCCATCATAAAGCGCCCCATCCTTATGACCAATCTGGTCAAGGGCAAAAAGCAGAACACAGGCTGTAATACCGCTGCCGCAAGATGTGACGATAGGTTTGTTCAAATCAACGCCATTTTCGACAAATATTTTTTTTAGTTCATCTCTACCTTTATAGATTCCGTCTTCACTCAGAAGTTCATTAAAAGGAACACTAAAACTACCGGGAATATGACCTGACCGTGACTCTGGCCTTGGTTCTGGGGCTGTTCCTAAGAACCGTCCTCTTGAACGTGCATCAACAAGCTGTTCTTTATTGCTTTCAATATTGGCTTTAATCTGATCTAGATTGCGGATTTTATTTTCATCTTTATTGGCCTGATAATGGCTGCTTGAAAATGTTGGAATATCTGACTGAGTGGGACGCCCTTCCTTGCACCATTTTTTAAATCCACCATCAAGGATTGATATATTTTCATGACCGAAATTTTTAAACATAAACCAGGCTCGGGCCGCAGAATTAAAATCGCTGTTATCATAAACAACGATATGATTTCTGTTGGAGATACCCATTTTTCTGACCCGGCTGGACATTTTCTCATTGCTTGGCATCATGTGGGGGAGAGGGATGTCAGTGTCAGCGATTTCATCAATATCAAAATATAATGCGCCTGGTATATGACTTTGTGCATATTCTGCCTTGGCATTATTTTCTGAATTTGGAAGATACCAGGTCGCATCAAGTATTCTAATATTTGGATCACTCATATTTTCAGCAAGCCATTCTGTTGTTACGAGTGAAGATGTTCCGGGCATTTTTTGGGATCCATTTAGTTTATATAAAAATTGAAGATAAGTTTATTCATGACACAGGTCAACAAGGTGAATTGATGATTATTGAACTTTTTCCCTAGGCAGATGACAATCGGTCATTATTATATTATATGATGGTATTTTAGCATTGAAAGAAGACTTATGAGTAAAGAAATTTATGACGGGTTATCCCAATTGGGCGGATCAACAAAGTTGCCTGAAAATCCGGATCAGGCGATTTTGGAAAAAGTTCCCAATCCGAGACCGGCATCTCCATATTTTGTCCGTTTCACTTGTCCGGAATTTACATCTTTATGTCCGGTGACCGGGCAGCCTGACTTTGCCCATATTGTCATTGATTATGTGCCGGAAAAATATCTGGTCGAAAGTAAATCACTGAAACTTTATCTTCATTCTTTTCGAAATCATGCAGGGTTTCATGAGGATTGTACGGTTGGAATTGCAGAACGTCTGGTTGATGAATTAAAACCCGTCTGGCTGCGAATAGGGGGGTACTGGTACCCAAGGGGTGGTATCCCTATTGATGTCTTCTATCAGACTGGGAAGCCACCGGAAAATCTTTGGATTCCGGATCAGGATGTGCCAGGGTACAGAGGGCGCGGATAGCCCTTTAAAAAATTTATATTTCAAAAAAAAAGGAGGCCGCGGCCTCCTTTTCCATTTTAATATAAGTTCTGTTATTTCCCGAAAATTATTTCCGGTAGCCAGGTAACCAGTCCTTCAAAGTTATAAAGGATTACCAGGGCAATAACCTGAATAAGAATATAGGGAACGACTCCCTTATAAATATCAGTTGTTTTTACCTTATCTTCCGGGGCGACACCACGCAGATAGAAAAGCGCATATCCAAATGGCGGTGTCAGGAACGATGTTTGCAGGTTCATGGCCATCATAATGCCCAGCCAGATAGGATTAATATCCATCAGGAAGAGGACCGGGGCCACAATCGGAACCACCACGAAAACGATCTGAATGAAGTCAAGGAAGAAGCCAAGAGCAAACATCACCAGCATAACGACAAGGAATGCGCCCAAACGTCCACCAGGCAGATTGGTGAGGAATTCCGTAATATAATAGTCACCATTAAATCCAAGGAAAATCAGGGTGAACAATGCAGCGCCAACCATTATGATAAAGATCATTGAACTGATTTTAGAAGTCATCTGCATAACTTCATGGATTACTCTGGTGCGGTAAACCCTCATAAAGCATTCAAAGACACCCCAAAAGAGAGCAATCACAAGAGGAATGGAAAGGCCAAAGGCAATATAATCCATGAAAGCAATTTTTTCACGTCCCATCCTAAGATCAAACACACCACCTAAAATAACAAGTATGACTATTGAAGATGCGGCGACAATTACCGGCAAAGGTTTTGACTTATTATTCTTATATCCAGCCATTATGATCGCACCAATTGCACCTAAAGCCGCAGCTTCAGTCGGTGTTGCAATACCGGCAAGAATGGATCCAAGCACGGCCACAACCAGAATGATTGGCGGAAGAAATGCTGCCAAAACCGGCTTAAGATCTATTTTCTCGCTTTTCTCAATGACTGGTGGGCATGTACTTGGCAAAAAGATAGCAAGTGAAACTTGGTAAATAATATAGAGAAGCACAAGGCCCAGGCCAGGAATTAGTGCCCCAGCAAACAAATCACCAACCGATAATGGTGTAGGAGAAAAGTTTCCAATAGATAACTGTGACGATTGCCATGCTGAGGATAACTGATCACCTAGAAGGACCAGTACGATTGATGGCGGAATAATTTGTCCTAGCGTTCCTGAAGCGGCAATGCCGCCGGTTGCCACAGCTGGACTATATCCCTTGTTTAACATTGTCGGCAGAGCCATAAGGCCCATAATAACAACTGTTGCACCAACAATACCGGTAGATGCAGCCAGAAGGGCCCCTACGATTGTTACGGAAATCGCCAGGCCGCCTTTAAGCCGTCCCATCAATTTCCCCATACTTTCAAGCAGGTCTTCAGCAATTTGTGACCTTTCAAGCATAACCCCCATAAATACGAAGAGGGGGACCGCCATCATCACAACATTTGTCATCGTTCCGTAAATTCTTTGCGGCACACCGCCAAGAATAGAGAAATGAAATATTCCCATTGCATAACCGAGGCCACCAAAAATGAGTGAAATACCAGGCAGAGTGAAGGCAACCGGGTAGCCGAGAAGCAGGGCTCCACAGGCCAAAGCAAACATAACACTGCAAAGCAGTAAGTCCAGTGGCATGCCAAAAAATTCGCTTAACCAGATTCCGATGAGTACGAAATCAATATGAACCCCAATTAGTGATAAATCTAATATCATTAGATGCCCTCCCCGAGTTCTTCTTCCACGAGATGTTCATATCCGAATATGACGAGAAGAGAATGTAATGAGATAGAAACACCTTGTAAGAATGTACTTCCCACAAACAATAAGATCATTGTTTTTAATATATAGACAATTTGAAGACCACTGGTCTCAATTGACCCTTCACTAATTTTCCATGACTGCATAACGAATGGCCACGCGTAATAACCGATACATATGAGGACCGGGAATAAAATGATCAGAGCACCAAATAAATTTATGTAGGCCTTTCTTTTCTCATCCATTTTACTATAGAAAATATCAACACGTACATGACCGTTATGAAGAAGAGTATAACCGGCTGCCCCCAGAAAAACTAAAGAATGCATGTAGGTCAGACTTTCCTGCACAGCAATAACCCCTTCACTGTAAAGGTAGTTAAATAATACAATTCCAAACTGCACGAGTACGAGCGTAAGCGCTGCCCAAGAGACGATCTGCCCTATTTTTTCATTTACGGCATCAATAGCGCGGGCAGTAATTGCAATTCCTTCCATTGGATTTTGCTCCCGAATGTTATTCACTAAATATTTTTTGCATGGTCATTATTTTATAAAGGCTGACCAAATTTATCTGATAGTCGACGGGCAGCAATATATGGCTCGTCCGCAACGGCACTCCATTCCTTGGCTGCTGCAAGTGTTTCCATATAGCTGTTATACACCCTTCTTGAAATGTCATCAGTTCTGCCAATGTCGGCAACCACATCCGCAGCGGTATCAACAAGTGCTTTCATTACTTCAGGTGGAAACTGACGTGTTTGAACATTATGTTCATTGATCAGAGTACGAAGAGAACCGTCATTGCGGGCATTAAACTCGGCCAGTGAATATGAATAATGTTTTTGTGCCAGTGCTTCGATTATCACTTTTTCTGAATCGCTTAGCGTATTCCATACCTCAAGGTTCCAGCCAGCACATACAGATGCACTTGGCTCATGCCAACCAGATGTATAATAAAATTTAGCAGCCTGATGGAAGCCCAGTGTTAAGTCATTCCAGGGGCCAATCCATTCTGTTGCGTCTATATTGCCCTGTGATAGGGATAAGAAAATCTCGCCACCTGGCAAAGTTACAGGGGTGCCCCCCAGTCTTTTGATAATTTCCCCCCCGAGTGCTGGGATACGCATTTTTAAGCCTTGGAAATCTTCTACAGAATTAATTTCTTTATTAAACCAACCGGCCATCTGAATTCCGGTTGCATTACATAGCATTGGTTTAATGTTGAAACCGGCTGAAACCTCATCCCAAAGTGCCTGTCCGCCACCATATTGAAGCCATTGTGTCATTTCCGTTGCAGTTAGGCCAAATGGAACAGCACCAAAGAAATTAAAAATCGGGTGCTTACCTTGCCAGTAATAATCCGGACCGTGATATATATCAGCATTACCCTGTGAGACAGCGTCAAATGCCTGAAGAGCAGGGACCATTTCATCGGCAGCATAAACACGAATGCGAATCCGTCCGTTGGTCGCAGTGTTAATATCATCAGCAAATTTTACAGCACGATCCCCCAGACCCGGAAAGTTTTTACCCCAGGTTGTTACCATTTTCAGATCAATCGAAGGTTGACTGTTTTGAGAGCCAGATGATGAAGACGCGCCGACGTTCTTGTATTTACCTGAATTTGGATCAACGGGACTTGGACTACAGGCGGCTACAGCGCCAGCAGCAAGAGTTCCTGCGCCTAAGGCAGCAGATTTTTTAAGAAAAGAACGACGTTTCATATGTTAGCCTTAATTTTGATGTAGAAAGATTTATTGTTATAAGATTTCATTCTCTTATAAACACGCATTTTATAAAATTCAATAATAACTATAGAGTCAATATAATTTATTTAAGAGCTTCCAACCGTTTGAAGTCAGAATTTCCAATGGTTGGAAGTTTTTTTTATAACTCATCTTGGGACTGTCTTTTACAAAATACCCAAGGTAGATATGATCCAGATTTCGAGATTTTGCAATATTAATGTGATTTAAGACAATATAGACACCAAGACTACGTCTGATCATTGAAGGGGAAACATCAAAAAAACTATAAACCATTGAAAGTGAGTCCTGCATCTGATCTGTAAGTGCTGCGCCAATTAATGTTCCGTCTGGCAGTCTGTATTCTATTATTACAGTGCTGACAGGGCTGCTTTCCACCATATCGCGATATTCATGAAATGACAGGCCACTCATTCCGCCATCAAAATGGCGGCTATTGATGTAATTGATAATTAGAGAGTATTGCTCTTTTGTCGCAATGTTAGGTTTTATCTCGAAAATAATATCTTTATTTTTTGAAAGAATGCGCTTCTGAGTTTTTGACCCTTTGAATAAAATGACAGGAATTCTTACAGATTTGCATTCATGACATCCTTCGCAGGCCGGGCGGTAAGCAATATCCTGACTTCTTCTAAAACCGACCAAGGCAAGTGAATGATGTAAATCTTCAGCTCTTTGTCTGTTTGTTTCCGGTCCCTGATAATTTAATATTGCCTCCCTGTCATAGGCAAGTTGTTCAGGCTTGAGTTCGGTAAATATTTTTCTCTCTGTTTTTCCTTCAAGATACGGGCAGGCATTCGGTGCCGTAACATAAAATTTTGGAAAATGGGAGGATTGGTCAGTCATAACAGATAAATACCATATTTTTATATTATTTAGCAGTGTATTTTTTCATTTATACAATGTCCTTTTACAGATCATAATACCAGGGCGCAAAGAACGTATAACTAATCCAAAGCAATAAAATAAGAGGCACACCCACTTTGATGAAATCAGCAAATTTGTAATTTCCTGGCCCAAAAACCAGAAGGTTTGTTTTATATCCCATTGGTGTTGCAAAAGAACAATTGGCAGCAAAAATGACTGTGGTGACAAATATAAATGGATCAATATTTATTTCATTGGCCATGTTTATGGCAATAGGGGTAAACAATACCGCAGTAGCATTGTTGCTTAAAATATTTGTCATAAAGGCGATCAGCAGGAAAAATGCCGAAAGAATAACTGTCGGACTTGCACCATCCAGTAAGGTGACCATATGCATGGCTATATATGAGGCACCGCCAGTCGCCTGAAGGGAAGTTCCCATGGCCAGAGCGGCGCCAATAAGCAGAAATATATTTCGATCAATAGCACTTGTCGCTTTTTTAACACTTAAACATCCGCTTACGATCATGGCAAATGCACCGAGCAATGAAGAAATGGCGATAGGCAATATTCCTGTAGAAGCCAGAAAGACAACTGAGATAAATATGAACATGGATTTCCACATATCAACAATGATTGGAATTTCCTTGGCTGACCATTCCAACAATAGGACATCATTATTAAGTCGAAGTGATTGGATTTCCTGTTGGGTTCCAATAGCCAACAAAGTATCATTTGCTTCAAGTCTAATGTCATTGATTGATGTTCTGTTCATTCGGCTTCGCCGTTGAATACCGAGTATTTTACAACCGCCCGGTAAACTGAAACCTGATTGGGCAAGCGTCCGGCCGTCCAGTTTGGATTCCGGCATTATGACTACTTCTACAAGTTTTTGTCCTCTGTATAGAATCTGATCCTCACGATCCGTTTTTTTTCTGTCATCTTCCGAGTGGCCTTTTACGTCAGACAGTAGTAAATGTTCTTTGGCTATTTTATCGGTCAGCTCCTTTCTTGTAGCAGCTAAAATAAGCTGGTCTCCCTTTTCAAGACTGATATCATCAAAAGGTGGAAGGAATTTTTTTGTTCCTCGTCTAACCATTTGTACAGTTAGACCGGATAGAATAGGAAACATACCTGCTACTGCCTTATGACCAATTAATGTATTTCCTTCTGTAAGATCAATTTGAACAATAAACTGCTTGCCGGTGATTTGAGTGTCTTTATTTGAAGTTGAGCGATCTTTTGGTAAAATATAGGGGGCTATGAACAAAACATATAAAAATCCAATAAAGGCAAGAAAAATACCTGGAACAGCAAAATCAAAAAATCCCAGTTCAATTCCGCCTATAGTCCTTAATGATTCAGAAACAAGCAGATTTGTGCTGGACCCGATCAAAGTGGTCATCCCGCCCAGAATGGCGACGAAACTGAGCGGCATCAGATAAATTGAAGGAGACTTCCCAAGATTCTCGGCCAAAGTAATCATAATGGGAATAAATATTACAACCACAGGCGTGTTGTTTAGAAATGCGCTGATAAACATGACCACAAGTAATGACATGACGATCACGGCGACAGGATACGAACTGCTTAAACGTATGAGAATTTTGACCGGGCTATCCAGAGCACCTGTTTCCACAATACCATGCCCGACAACAAGTAAGGCAAGAATGCTGATTAGTGCAGGATCTGCAAGCCCCTCAAGCAGTGACCTTGTATTAATAAGAACTTTATCATCGTTACCGTGAAGGGGCATAAAATGGAAAAGCAGGAGCAAAGAAACGATAATACCAAGTGAAACCAATTCCATTGGATATTTATCAAGTACATAAAAGAAGATACCTATCGCAATCAAGCCAAAGGTTAGCCACATTTGGACTGAGGGCTCTAAAATTTCCATATAAGATTCCTTGTTTATGGAATAATTTTAGCAGTAGTTATCTGGAAAAGACAAGGTCTTTTATAGGTTTAAAGATTGCTTGGAAGCGTTGGGGCTTCACGGATGACAAGAATAGTAATTCTTCTGTTTTCCGGGCGATCAGGGCGACCTGGCAGCAATGGTTCAGTTGCGGCCTTGCCTGTGATCTCTGCAAAGCGGTCTGTTGAAACGCCTGAAGACAATAGAACTCTTCTCGCGGCATTTGCCCGATCAGAGCTTAATTCCCAGTTAGAATAATTTGATCCTGCCCTGAATGGTTTTGAATCAGTATGCCCGGCAATTGAAATACGATTTGGCAGTTTACCAACTTTTTCAGCAATGAGCTGTAGCATTCTTTCAGCATATGAATAGAGTTCGGCGGTGTCACTTTTGAACATTGACCTATTGTCTTTATCGACAAGCTGAATGCGCATGCCGTCTTCGGTCATATCAATAATCACCTGATCTTTTAATTGCGAAAGTTCGGCATTATCCTGAATGCTTAGATTTAGATCAGTAGCCATATCTTCAAAAGCTTCCTGCTCTCGGTTTGCCATGGCAACTTCAAAACTATTTTCTTCCGCTGCATCGTTATTCCGTTTGGCAACTTCTTCTTTTTTAATCACCACTTCATCAGGCATTGGTGTTGTAACATCACTCGATGAGGATCCATCAGAATTTACCGAAACACCTTCAAGTACATTATCTGCTCCTGCAACAGCTCTTGTCGCCGCTGTAGTAGGTGTGAAATAGTCTGAAAGACCTTCTTTTTGTTCCTGGGATGTGGAATTCAAAAGCCATAAAAGCAGAAAAAATGCCATCATGGCCGTAACGAAGTCAGCATATGCCACCTTCCAGGCACCACCATGGTGTCCGCCCGAAACTTTTTTAATACGCTTTATTATTATAGGGCGTTGCTGTTCGTCCGACATCTAAAACCTTAATTCAAAAATATGACTTTGTCTGCCTATAATGCCCGCGGATGGTTAATTAAATATTATCAGGCATCATCTTTTTGAATTACATATCAATATTTCTGTTCACATTGACTACGAAGCCTTCTTCCCGAAGTTCATCAAGGATATCCTGAAGATGACGCGCATCTCTGGTTTCCAATGTTATGTTAGAATAAGTTTCCTTGGCCGGAAGTTCTGTAAACAGCCGGTGATGTGATACGTCGATAATATTTCCGCCCTGATTACCGATAATTGAAGAAATAACTGATAAAGCGCCCGGCACGTCTGGAAGTTCAATGCGAAGACGGGTGATTCTGCCGTCTCTGACAAGGCCACGCATTAAAATTGAAGCAAGAAGCCTGGTATCTATATTACCGCCTGTGACGACCAGACCGACTTTTTTGCCTTTAAAAATATCAGGATATCTTATGACTGCCGCAAGGGGGCAGGCACCGGCCCCTTCAACAACCGTTTTTTCAACAGTAAGAAGAAGTCCCACTGCTTTTTCAATTTCGTCTTCGCTGACCAGAAGAATATCATCAACCACTTTTTTACAGACTTCGATGGTTTTTTCGCCGATCGTTTTTACGGCAATCCCTTCTGCCAGTGTTGATCCTTGCGCAACATATTCCTGTCCATTGAGTGACCGATAAAGCGAAGGAAAACGCTCCGACTGAACGCCTATTACTTTTATGCCGGGATTTATAGCCTTTGCCGCAGTGGCGATACCGGCGATGAGGCCTCCTCCCCCGACAGGGACCACAATTATGTCAAGGTCCGGGACATCGGACAATAATTCCAAAGCGATCGTGCCCTGTCCGGCCATAACATGATAATCATCAAAAGGATGAACGACAGTAAGCCCTTGTTCTTCAGCTATTTTTAGTGCTGCTTCTGCTGTTTCATCAAACCGCTCACCAACCTGTACAACTTTTGCTCCGAGTGCTTCCGTATTGCTGATTTTAACAAATGGGGTTCCAAGCGGCATTGCAATGGTTGTCGGAATTTTAAGCCGGCTTCCATGATAGGCGACACCTTGCGCGTGATTTCCGGCACTGGCAGCTATGACGCCGTTTCTTTGTTGCTCATGCGATAGATTTAAAAGTTTATTCAGTGCTCCACGTTCTTTAAAGGATGCTGTAAACTGATTATTTTCCAATTTTATATAAATATCTGCGCCTGTAATACCGGAAAGAGTAATCGCATGATTTGTCGGTGTGTGTTTAATGGCGCCGTCAAATGCTTTGGCGGCATTTTTAACATCCTCTAATGTCAGTGTTTCCGGATTATTGCTCATGATTTTTTGCCGATCACTCAGTTGCTTTATTTCTATAGAGCCCTGATATATTGGTTTCTCAGGAAAAAGTCCAAAATTTTTATTTTTTATTTTTTTCATTTTTTAGGCCGACATTAAAACTTGCTTAATAACCTTTAACTATAACTATGGGTAACTATAAAAAATAAAGGTTATTTTAATGCTGGTTATTGTTGGTATTGTAGTCACACTGGGAATGGTATTTGGCGGCTTTATTGTCCATGGCGGTAATATGGCTGTTATCTTTCATGCGCTCCCAACGGAAGCTATGGTTATTGGTGGTGCCGCGATTGGTTCATTCATTACGGGGAACAGTGGATCAATCATGAAAAAAGCCGGTAAAGGCTTCGGCAAAGCCATTAAAGGATCAAAATGGAAGACGCAGGATTACAGCGATCTTTTATGTCTGCTTTTCATGCTTTCAAAACTGATTAAGACCAAAGGGGTTATTGCACTGGAAGCTCATATTGAGAATCCAGGTGAAAGTAAGATTTTTAACCATGTCGGAAAAGTAAAAGATGATCATCATGTAGTTGATTTTATTTGTGATTATTTCCGCATGACAACCATGAACTTTGATGATCCAAACCAGATGGAAGATGTCATGCTTAAAGAGCTTGAAAAACATCACCATGAGGAAAGCGAAGGGGCCCATGCTCTTGCTGTGGTTGCGGAAGCTTTTCCTGCACTGGGTATTGTGGCCGCGGTTCTCGGCGTTATCAATACAATGTCATCAATTGATCAGCCTGTTGAAATCCTGGGCGCTTTGATCGGCGGTGCGCTTGTGGGTACGTTTCTGGGTATTTTGATTTCCTATACAATGGCTGCACCGCTTGCGAGCAGATTGCAGCAGATCATTGATGAAGAAGGTCATTTTTTTGGAGTTGCAAAAGATTTCATCATTGCGCATCTACATGGCAGTGCCCCGCAAATTGCTGCAGAAATCGGCCGAAAAGCCGTGCCAGGTGAATTCCAGCCTTCATTTTATGATCTTGATGAATTGTTGCAGGAAATACCAAACGACGTCTTTTCCTGATTTCATTCAATAATTTATATGTGTTTGAGCTTTTCAGCGACGACGGGTGCAAAGTAGGTCCAGATACCACTGGCACCGGCACGTTTAAAAGCAAGAAGACTTTCCATCATAGCCTTATCAAGATCAAGCCAGCCATTGGCCGCTGCTGCATGGATCATGGCATATTCGCCACTGACCTGATACGCAAATGTCGGAAAGTTAAGTTCCCGGGTGACCCGCTCAATTATATCTAAATAGGGCATACCTGGTTTGATAATGATACTGTCAGCCCCTTCATCAATATCCATGATCACTTCACGGATGGCTTCATCGCTGTTGGCCGGATCCATCTGATAGGTTTCCTTGCTGCTTTTCAGATTGGATGATGACCCGACGGCATCGCGGAACGGCCCATAAAAGGCTGATGCATATTTTGCGGCATAAGACATGATCCCGACATTGAAATATTTCTTTTTTTCAAGCATTTGGCGGATGGCGGCGATACGCCCGTCCATCATATCGGAGGGGGCGATGATATCGCATCCGGCTTTTACCTGAACAAGGGCCTGATTAACCAGTGCATCTATTGTCAGATCATTATCAACATAGCCGTCCCTGATCAGGCCGTCCTGACCGTGTGAGGTGTATGGATCAAGGGCGACATCGCAGATTATACCAATATCCGGAACCTGCTCTTTTATGGCGCGGACTGTGCGGCAGATAAGGTTTTCAGGATTTATCGCCTCGTAGCCTTCCTCACATTTTAATTCTTCAGGCGTTTGCGGAAAAAGGGCAATTGCCGGAATTCCCAGTTCCATTGCTTTTGCTGCATTTTCAACGGCTAAATCTATTGTCAGACGTTGAACGCCGGGCATAGAAGAGACATCAGTCGCCGTATTTTTTCCTTCCTGGATAAAGAGCGGCCAGATCAGATCCTTTACCGATAAGGTATTTTCACGAACAAGGTCACGGGACCAGGCAAATTTTCGGTTGCGCCGGGGACGACTATTGGGGAAGGAACCACTGATCATTTACTGCTCCGGAATTATTTTCCACTAATTTTAAACTATTAATTATTTGTAAACAAATTTTTAACAGCTTGTTAGGTATGTTGTTATATAACGTGAGTAAATAAAGCAAAATATATTTATAAATAATAGGATATTAGGATGTCACTTACACATCACAGCAGTAATCTGATCGGTGGCCACGAAACTCAGGAAACAAGAACAAGACATAATTTTCTTGAGTGTCTGAGACTGATTGAGCGTCTTCACAGAAGAATGCTTGATATTGTCAAGCATCGTCTTGATTTAAAAGGGATGAGCGATATCAACTCTGTTCAGGCTCTCTTGCTTTATAATATCGGAGATCATGAAATTACAGCCGGAGATCTAAGAAATCGTGGTTATTATCTTGGCTCAAACGTATCTTATAATTTAAAGAAACTTGTTGAAGCGGGTTATATCCGTCAGGAACGTTCTGAACATGACCGCCGTGCCTTAAGGATCTGGCTTTCGGACAGCGGAAAATCAGTATGTAATCTTGTCGGTGAACTGTTTGATGAAAATCTTGACCTTGTTCGCGACCAGAATCTGTTCACGGATCAGGGGGTAACGGAACTGCGTGACAGACTGAGATCTCTTGAAAGTTTCTGGACCGATATGCTTCGTTTTTCCGGCGAATAGGGAAAAATGTCCAATTTAAAAGCGCAAAGATTGATTTTTTTGACATATGTCATTTGAAATTTGGTTTTTAAACTAATAAACTGCCAGTTATTGAAAAGTGTATTTTTTCCTTCCTTTGTCAAATAAACTAAGGTACGACAAAGCGAATGGAACAAGCTGGAATTATAGTAATGAATTACGACCAAATATTTTCGTCAGCTTTAAGTGATATTAAAGAAGAAGGCCGATACCGTGTATTTATGGATATCGAGCGTAAAAACGGCGAATTCCCGAAAGCAACCTGGCATACTGAAAACGGCGAAAAGGAAATTGTCGTCTGGTGCAGTAATGACTATCTGGGTATGGGACAGCATCCCGATGTCATCAATGCCATGAAGGAAGCGATAGACAAGGTTGGTACCGGTTCGGGTGGTACCCGTAATATCAGTGGCACTCATCATTATCATGTGATGCTTGAGGAAGAACTGGCGGATCTTCATCATAAGGAAGCAGGGCTTCTTTTTACCTCCGGCTATATTTCCAATGAAACGTCAATTTCGACAATTGCAAAACTATTGCCTGGCTGCATTATTTATTCGGATGAGCTTAATCATGCATCCATGATCAGCGGCGTTCTTAATGGGAAATGCCAGAAACGAATTTTCAGGCATAATAGTGTTGAGCATCTTGAAGAGCTCATAAAAGCCGATGATCCGGCACTTCCGAAGATTATATTGTTCGAGTCTGTTTATTCAATGGATGGCGATTTCGCGCCGATTGAGGAATTCTGCGATCTGGCCGATAAATATAATACCATGACCTATATGGACGAGGTTCATGCGGTCGGTATGTATGGCCCGCGCGGTGGCGGTGTTGCTGAACAGCGTGGCCTTATGGACCGTGTTGATATTATCGAAGGCACTTTGGGTAAGGCATTTGGTCTTATGGGGGGGTATATTACGGCCTCAAAAAACATTGTCGATTGTGTTCGCAGTTTTGCGTCTGGCTTTATTTTTACGACGTCATTGCCTCCAGCCCTGACAGCCGGCGCACTTGCAAGTGTACGCCATCTTAAAAAATCAAATGTTGAGCGGAAAATTCATCAGCAGCGTGCGGCAAGGTTAAAAGAAAAACTGCGTGAAGCCAATCTGCCGGTGATGCCGTCTGATAGCCATATTGTCCCGGTTCTGGTTGGAAATCCGGTTATCTGCAAAAAAGCGTCTGATATACTGCTTGATGAATATGGCATCTATGTTCAGCCGATCAATTTCCCGACAGTGCCGCGGGGTACGGAACGGCTTCGATTTGCGCCAAACCCGCTTCATGATGATGACATGATCGATCATCTGGTAAAATCTTTAAGGGAAGTATGGCAGCGCCTGGATATCGATAAATATTCCAGAGCGGCATAAATTTAAGCGAAAGGGCCCGGACCATGGACGAAAATGAATTTATCATTGAATTCATTGCCATGGGAAACTCTGTCAAGGTGACCTGCGTTGACCCGAAAACGGGACGGGAGGTGTCCACCATCGGCCCGGCCAATCTTTCACGCGATCAGCTCAGTAAAGCCGCTATCAATAAAATGCTGTATGTTTTGAAAAAAGAACAGGCTTAAGTCCTAGATTTTTCAGCGTTTTTTAACCAATGTTACGCCGCCTGGGCCTATCAGCACATCATCACTTTGAAGTTTATAAATCTGGGCAATACCGGGAGCGACAAATATTTTTATTTCATCACCTTTTTTTTCATAATCAAATTCTGCAAATCTGCTGCCGATCATTGATTGACTTACCCTGCCATCAGGTCTGAAATCCATGACGACAGCTCCTTGCATGGCGCGGTATTGCCCTGAAAACCCACCCCCGCATGCGGTCAGAAACAATAAAATTATTGAAGCTAAATATCTGTATATATTTTTCATTTGTTTCTCGCTTAATAAGTGAAACCTTCTTCGATAATGACAGAGTAAGCTGAACACAAACTGAATTATATTTATTGTTAAATTAATAGCTTAATAGACATCTGTAATTATTAGGCCATCTTTAAATAAGGTGTCTATTGCCGAAGTATCATAAACCAGTGTTTCCCAAATATTTAGATATTTCAGTGTTTTCAGTTTTTTTATCGGAGACAAATCTTTTACCAGAGTATCAGCGATTTCAAGATATTCTAATTTTTCCAGACTTTCTAGGCCATTTAAATCAATTATATCTGTCGCACTTACATTTAGATACTTAAGTTCAGTTAATTTTCTAAGTGGTGATAAACTGGATATATAACTATTACTAATATTGAGAAATTTTAATTTTGTTAAATTTTTTAATACCTTAATATTGTCTATTTGGGTAAATGTCAGAGTAAGTTTTTCCAGATTTTTCAGATTTGAAAGTGGTGTAATATCATCATATGCCCTGTCTATTACTGCATCTCCGACATTCCTGTCTCTTGTAAAGCGGCTGTAATTTTCTGGACCCTTGTCAATATTAAACCGTTTTCTAAGTTCATTTATATCAATTTTACATTCTTATCTTTTAATATTGAGGTAAATTCATCACTATCCATGTCTGCCTGGATTACTATGGTTCCTGGATTTGTACCATCCGGATTTTTATATACATCAAGACTTAATCTGCCTGATACATCGAGTTCTATAAGATTAATAAGTGCGCTTAAAGGCGATAGATCATTAATAGGTGTTCTAGCGACATTGAGTTTTTTTAAATTATGAAGTGATGATAAGGGCGATAAATCACTGACAAATGTTTCTGATAAATCGAGCAGTAAATCAGGATGGTTCATTAATTGCTTGTTTATTTCAGACATATTGGACTTAAGGTCATGGTCATTGAAAAGGGTGTTTTCCGGTTTTAAAATTAATAACCCATCATTGTCGGAGGATAAAATTAAACCAATTGGGCGTTCAGGATAAAAAGGAACAGGATATGTTTTTTTTATCTTTTCAATTTTTGATGTAACGTTTTGTCGGACAGCTCGTATATCAATTCTGCGCTTTTCGAAAATCGTAGATTGATGGTTTTCAAGTGAAGATACATCCTTAACTCTGGTATCCCTGATATCAGGTGAATGTAAATTTTTAAGTTTTGATAAAGGAGAGATATCTTCAACCCATGACCTGTATAGGGAAATATATCTTAATTTATTAAGGTTACTTAGCGGGCTTAAATCGTCGACTTTGGTATATGTTAAAGCCAAATCCTGTAACTCAGTGAGTTCACTAATTGGGGTTAAGTCTGAAATATCACTTTTACTAATATATAAACGCTCAAGTTTTTTTAAATTTTTTAAATCGTTGAAATTTGAATAGTTTGTACTCTCAAGAATTAGGCTCTTTAAATTCTTTAGCTTTTTAAGTGATGATTGGTTTTCAATTTTAGTATTTTGCACTCTCAGACTATTTAGATTGGGTAGGTCTAGTAATAGATTGATATTAATTGGCACAGTATCAACAAAGCTCAGGCTTTCTATACTAGTCATTTGATTTAATGAGCTTAAGTTTATGATATTGCTTTTATCTATATTAAGATTTTTTAGGGATTTAATTATAGAAAGATCTTCAAGGTTTATATTTTTGAGCTTATAAAGATGCAGATATTCCAAATAAGGATTATTTGATAATGCTTTCAAGTTATTAACATCGCTGTTCCAAATTGCTAGGTCCATGAGTGATGTTAATTTAGAAAGGATGTTTAACTGGTTTTGGCTAGCATTCGAAATTTCAAAAGAAAGTCCGGGAAAATTTTTCTCAATAAACTCTATATTGGCATTTGCAATTTCAATTTTTTCGTCTGATAAATCATTCTTTGGATTGGCATCAATATAATTTTCATAATCCACATAGAAAAAACCAAGTTCTTCTAATTCTTTTATTTTTTGTTGTAATTCGGTCATCTTCATTAAATGAATATCGTTCTTATCGTTTCTGAAATTTTGACTATATGAAAAATTATCTGGAAAAAATATAAGCAAAATTGCCAGAGACAATAATACTGACATCAGTTTAATTTTTTTTCTCACAGAAGCCCCCCTTCTGATTTCTAAAATGTTCTGATTTTAATAATAGCAAGCAGTATAAGTGTTTGCAATGAAGGGAAGGGGGCGAGCTTCTTTAAAAATTATCGGCAATTTCATCAAGGAAATTTTCCATCACCAGATAATAATTGGAAAGTCCGGTAATGGTGACATATTCATCATCGATCAGGCCGCCTGTGCCTTCCAGGCGCATGAGTAGAATGCTGCTGCCTTGCGGTGTAAACCAGCGGGCGTCACAGCCACCCGTTTCATGCATCAGACTGGGAATGCGTCCCTGTTTCAGGAGAGCACGCATAAGGTCAAGAAGCGCTTCATCATCCGGTTCAATACTGACTGGGTCTGCACTGTTGATAATTTCCAGTTTTGAATTTTTCAGGGCGTTTCTGATTTTTTCCTCAATAACGCTCACCGTTAATGTCGGTGGATAGCGTAAGTCAATGGTGGCTTCAGCCATTGCCGGGACTGCATTGGTGGCTTCCCCACCCTTTATGGTGCCCAGGTTGAAAGTAATATTGCCCTGATGGTCAATATCCCCATAAGAAAACTGCTGTTTCACCCGCTCTATATCATCATTAAGCAGGTCAATGGCGGACATGCCTTCCCACGGGCGGGACCCATGGGCAGCTTTTCCGGTGGCTGTCAGTTTAATCTGCAAAATCCCTTTTTCAGAAATTGACGGGTTTAATGGATGTCCGCCATCCGGGTTAAACACGACTTTGGCTTTTAAGCCATAATCCTCAATTAAATGGGCGGTGCCGTTAAAGCCGCCGATTTGTTCATCTGTCGTCATGACAAGGGCATAATTTTCAAATTGGGGATTTTGGCTATTGTCCAGAAAAAGCTGGATCATACCGGCCGTAGCCGCCTTCATGTCGCTGATTCCCCGGCCATGCAGGGTATTGCCGATCACTTTAGGCGTATAGGAACTAAGATCCGGATTATCGACCACATCCAGGTGGCCCAAAAAAATAAGATCATAATCAAAGCCATCCTTTTTGCTTATGACCATGGATTGGGCACCATTTTTTTCAAAACGCCGGATGATATATCCGCTGCCTCTAAAAAGATTTTCCACATAATCTGTGATCGCGAGACAGGTTTCCAGGTTAGTTGAGTAAGACGGGATTGAAACCAGATCAGATGTCAGTTTAACCAGTTGATTCTGTAATGTAGTCAGTTGCTCTTTACTATAATTTCGTGGGTTTTGTTTTTGACTGCTAATAATTTGATAGGCGCGTGCTGTTTCATCCTTTGCAAAAAGCGGGTGGCCTGATAATTCTGTCGCTGGAATATCAGAAGAAGTTATCTCCTGCGAAACAGCATAGGAATCAAACCCACATACCAGAACAGCGAGAAGGGAGAGCCGTTGGATCAGGACAAATAGAATGAACTTTACGGACTTGTTAAATATAGTGTGTCTCTTTTTTTTGAAGATAATAATTAAAATAAAACGTATAAATATATTTAAATTATGTCAACGGCTTAGCATATTCTCCCATTTACTATTTTGATTACAGAAAGCCGATTGGAATTGAATTTTTTGTGTGTTACAAATTCTACGGCCCATAAATGAACAATAAGGAATAAGCTATGTCAGACAATTATAAATTTTCAACCCTGGCGCTTCACGCAGGACAAAATCCGGATCCAACCACTGGCGCTTGTGCGACCCCTATTTATCAAACAACCGCCTATAAATTTAACAATACCGAACATGCGGCCAATTTATTTAACTTAAAAGAATTTGGAAATATTTATACCCGCCTGATGAACCCGACAACAGGTGTATTGGAAGAACGAATGGCAGCGCTTGAAGGCGGGGTAGCGGCTCTTGCTGTATCAAGCGGGCACGCAGCGCAATTTACCGTTTTTCATATGCTGCTTGAGCCCGGTGATGAAATTTTGGCATCCAACAAGCTTTATGGCGGTTCAATAACACAAATGGGCACCAGTTTTAAGAAGTTCGGCTGGAAAACAACATTTGTTGATCCAAAACCGGAAAATTTCAAAGCGGCTCTGAATTCAAAAGTCAAAGCAATATTTGTTGAAAGCCTGGCCAATCCTGGTGGGATAGTCACCGACCTTGCCGGTATTGCAAAAGTCGCCAAAGAAGCCGGGATTGTATTTGTTGTTGATAACACTCTTGCGACACCATATCTCTGCCGGCCAATTGAACATGGGGCAGATATTGTTGTCCACAGCCTGACTAAATTTCTAGGCGGTCACGGTAACAGCATGGGCGGCGTCATTGTTGACAGCGGTAAATTCGACTGGATGAAAGACGATAAATATCCGACTTTATCACAGCCCTGTTCCAGCTATCATGGCATGGTGCTTGGGGATGTCTTTGGCCCGGCAATGGGCAATATCGCTTTTGCTATTTCCTGCCGAGTGCTTTCACTGCGTGACATAGGTCAGTGCCTGTCACCGCAAAATTCATTTTATATTTTAAACGGTATTGAAACATTGCCACTTCGTATGCAGCGTCACTGCGATAATGCACTTGCAGTCGCCAAACATTTAAAGGCGCATGATAAAATTTCATGGGTTTCTTATGCGGGACTTAGCGATAATCCTTATCACTCATTACAGCAGAAATATATGCCAAAAGGTGCCGGGGCCGTGATGACGCTCGGTTTGAAAGGGGGCTATGTCGCCGGGGTAAAAATGGTTGAAACGGTAAAATTATTCACCCATCTTGCCAATATCGGTGATGCACGCAGTCTGATTATCCATCCGGCATCAACAACCCATCGCCAGCTTGATGAAGCAGGGCAAATTGCCGCCGGGGCGGGACCCGATGTTATCCGTCTTTCAATCGGGATTGAGGATGTAGAGGACATCATTGCTGATCTGGATCAGGCAATAAACAGCTGATAGAAATTATCAAAATTTGATAAAGGCCGCACTGTAACCGATGTGGCCTTTATTTTTATTTTGCCCTTGAAAACCACGCATGAATAAATAGGGCCTGATAGAATAAATTTGGTTTTCCAAAACCGCTCTCCACGATCATTTGCTCAATTTCATCTTTGGGGCTGATGGCGACATCTTTTCCCCAGCTTTTCGAAATATTTTTGACTTGTTCGTCGTTTATGCCAGCATATTTCCACATACGGACCCATACTTCATATAGCGGTTTAAAGTCTTCGGATGACATATCGGCTGAAAGGTCGGCATTGATCATATAGCCACCCTTATGGAGGAGGGACGCCACTTTAGAGAAGAATTTTTTTCGGTCAATTGGGTTTACCAGAAACTGGGAAACCAGCAGTGCTGTTGCCGCATGAAATGGTTCAGTTGCGGGCAGAGTTTCAATATAGCCTTCATGAAAAATGCAGCGATTGTCTATATTATTTTTCTTTGCCCGTTCTTTACAGATATCCAGCATAGCGGCGGCAGGCTCAACAAGGGTAAATTTCCAGCCAGGAAAGGCATCGGCCAGATATAAAAGTTCATCGCCCGTACCGACCCCTATACACAGTATGTTGGCATTTTCCGGAAGCTCACCCAATACAAGGCGTATCGATAGATGCATTGCCTCCTTTAACGGGGCCGTCTTTTCCCACTGCTTGTCATATTTTTTTGCGTGTTCTGTGCCAAAATGAGTTGGTGATTTTTCAGATGTCATGACCTGCCCTGTATTTTATTTTGTTATAGTATAACAATAAAAATAATAGTTTAAATATAAAGATCAAGTAGGGTGATTGAAAAAAATAAGGTAAGTCTAAAATTGGTAAGAATTCTTTACAAAATAGGGAAATAAAAGATGCAAGGGCGGTTTTTTTCGCTAAACTGACTAAAAAATAACAAGAAGGATGGGCATGTCAGAAGGATCATCAAAAAAACTGCTGGGGTTCTGGGATCTGATGGGTATATCACTGGGTCAGATTATCGGGACCGGAGTGGTGGTGTTGACCGGAATAAGCATCGGTATGACCGGCTATGGTGCGCCATGGGCCTTTATATTTGCGTTGGCAATTGTTGCTATCCCAACTATTTGTATTGCCGCCTTGGGGTCAGCCGTACCCAATACGGGGGGAAATTATACCTATGTGCGTGATTTTCTGGGGCCAAAGACTTCTTTTCTTTATCTGTCACTACTGATTTCGGGGCAGGTTATTCTGGCCAGTTTTGCGATCGGCTTTGCCGAATATGCTTCGGAACTTTTTCCGGGCATTAACCTGACCTTTACGGCCGCTTTTATTATTGTGCTTTGTTATCTGGCCAATTTATTCGGAATCAAGACTGCCGCCCGCTTTCAAAGCATTATGGTTCTGGTGCTTGTTGGATCACTGATTTTTTATATTCTTTCTGGCTTTGGTCATATTGAAGATTATAGCCATTATGGGTCAGGGAATGATGTATTCCCGAATGGCTTCGGCGGTTTTTTTGCAGCAGCATTCCTGCTTCGTCTCAGCCTGATTGGGTCAGAATTTGTTTCTGAGTTTGGCGGCGAAATGGAAAATCCCGGAAAAACGATCCCACTGGTGATGGGGCTTTCACTGCTTCTGGTAGTGATACTTTATATTGGGATTGCCATTGTCGCGACAGGCGTGCTCCCGCTTGAGGAAGTATTGGGAAAAAATCTGGCGGCAACGGCAGAGGTTGTTTTTTCACCGCCCGTTTATATTGCCTTTATCGGCGGTGGTATTATGATTTCTCTTGTAACGTCTTTAAACGCTATTTTTGCCTGGTGCACACGCGGGCTTTATATGGCGACGGAGGACGGTTGGCTGCCAATAAAGCTGGCGGCAAAAAATAAATATGGCACGCCCTATATTTATCTGACTGTCTTTTTTATTGTCGGCATTACGCCGATCCTGACGGGGCTCAGTCTTGAATATGTGTCAATACTTGGCAATGCTGTGGGGGCAATTTTTGGTCTGTTTCCTGTTGTTGCGCTCTTTAATCTGTCCAATCGTAATCCGGAAGCCTATAAAAATGCCCCGTTCAGATTACCGATCTGGGCAACCAAGCTATTCCCGATGATTGCTGTTGTGATTTATGGTTATGGAATCTATTCCTCATGGGATTTTATCGGCAATACCGGCTGGTTTATGCTTGCCGGTTATGTTGTGTTGATCATTGGCTATATATCCATCCGACAAAAACATGTCAGGGCCTGTCAGGAAAACTAAACCGCTCCTTTCATTGCCCTCAGTAGTTTGTCAATATCAGCCATATCATTAAAGACCGATGGTGAAATGCGTAAACGGTCAGGATAAAGCGCAATCTGAATATTTGCGGCATCCATTCTTGGCTTTAATATTTTATCTGCATTTTCAAGGGAAACCACAACCATCGGCCCGTCGCTGTCATTGGGGGTGATCACATTATATCCCATTTTTGGTAATTCCGCCTTTAAATGGTCAGTCATATTTTTTGAATAGGCGTGTATATTTTCGACGCCCATCTCCAATATATAGGCAAGGGACTGTTTCAGGATCGCAACGCCGCTGAAGGATCGGGTGCCAATAGCAAAAAGTCCGGAAGCACTTTTTGGGAAACCATAATTTTCCTTGGCCTCTTCTGCTGCCTTTCCTTCGTTTGATGTGTTAAGACCGAAATATCCGAAATTGGTTCGCCTAAGGCGGCTTTGCGCCGCTTTACTGGCAAAGATAAAACCGGTGCCAAAATCACCCATCAGCCATTTGTAACTTGAACAGGCGGCAAAATCGATTCCGCAGTCCTTAACATCAATGGGGACCGTACCTGCTGCCTGTACCATATCTGCGTAAACAAGTGTTCCGTTTTTATGGGCAATTTCACAGACGGCTTTAAGGTCGTGTTTAAATCCTGTCTCCATAGCAACCAGTGACAAGGCGATCAGTTTGGTATCTGGCCTTAAAGCCGCTTTAATATCATTCAGGTCAATACGATTATTTTTCCCTTCAATGCGGGTGACATCCATACCGTTATGGGCCATCCAGTCATACATAATGAGCGAAGGGTGAAAATGAAATTCATCGGTAATAATATGTCCACCACTTTCAGGAAAGCCCAGTCCACGGGCAATCATCTGTTCCCCGGCGGACGTGCTTTGAACATAGGCCACTTCATCAAAATCCGCGTTTATCAGTTTGGCAAAATTTTCAAGCGGAATATTGCTGTCATGAAGGCCTTTTGGGGCTTTCGGGTTAAGCCGGCGTTTTGCAAGATATGTTTCCGCCTCTGCACTGGACTTAAAACTGATCGGATGCTGTGAGGCATTGTTCAGATAGGTAAACCCCATTTTTTCAAATGATTCTTTATCGGGAAGAGTAGGGGTGGCTGTTGCAATATTACTGGCCTGTGCCAGTGCCATGCTGGCGATTGGTAAAACAGTCGTTGTTTTAATCAGGCCTCGGCGGGTAATCTTCATTTAAGTCTCCTAAAACGAGAATAGTGATATAAAAAGCACCATAGCCAATTAATTTTAAAATGTCACACGACTTGATGATTTCTGTCTGGACATTATGAAACTATTTCTACAGGATGGCCCGGTTAATAAGAATGAGCAGAGGGGAAATTTATGCATCTGTTAGACAGTCCGATAAGGTCAGAAGAGCTGCTTGTAAAAACGTTCGGGATAAAACACCGTTTCTATGCTTCTTCATCAGAACCGCTTTCCCATAAGGAACTGATTGAACTTGCCGAGAAAAACGGGGATCAGGATCTTATTGATCTTTATAATGATCATTCCCTTGGCTATGCGGAGAATAGCGGCAGCCTTGATCTAAGGCAAGAACTGGCAACCCTTTATGGGCCCGAAATTGGTGCTGATAATATCGTCGTTTTCCCGGGTGCTCAAACGGGTATGACTTTGACCACATTGTCGCTTCTTCGTCCGGGGGATCATTCAATTGTTATTACGCCCAGCTATCAGTCCCTTGAAGAGGGTATCAAAATTGCCGGAAGTGATTTTACGCGAGTGACTCTAAGCCCTAAAAATAACTGGCAGATTGATGTGGCAGCCATCGAAGCAGCCATTCGTGGTAATACAAAATATATTGTTTTTAATGATCCGCATAATCCTTCAGGGTCACTGATGAGAGAGAAAACCAAAAAAGAACTGGTTGAACTGGCCGAACGACATAATATTCTGTTATTTTCTGATGAAGTTTACCGATTGCTTGAGCTTGATCCCGCATTGCGGTCTGCGTCAGTTGCTGAACTGTCGGAAAATGGCATTGCCCTAGGCACAATGGCCAAGCCCTTTGGTGCCGGAGGTACCTGTATTGGCTGGGTCGCCTGTAAGAATAAGGATATCATTGAAAAACTGCGCAAGGCACAGCATATTTTCGCGGTTTGTTTTGCCCGTGCCGGTGAAATACAGGCAATGATGGTTCTTCGTGTGCGCGAGAAGATCGTTGAAAAAAATATGAATATCATCAAAGAAAATCTTGTTCTGCTCGAAGATTTTTTTGCGGAAAATTATGACCTGTTTGAATGGATGCCCCCACAGGCTGGTGGTACAGGGTTTGTCAAATTCAAGGGGCCGCTAACGTCGGATCAACTGGCCAAGGAACTGCTTGAGCAGGGGATTTTGGTGTTCCCGTCGTCAATATTTGATTGCGATGATGATCTTAAACAATATTTCCGTATCGGGTTTAGCCGCCGGACAATGCCCGCTGCGTTAGAGGCATTTAAGGAATTCGTTGATGAAAGGCGAGAAAGTTGGGGATTTCCCCGATCATAAACCAATAAATTATATAGTGAAGCGTTAAATTATAGAAAAAATATGCAAGATCAGGTTCCCAATTTTAGTGATGAGAAAATCGCCCGGATCGCCAAAGAGCTTTATGGTCTTGAGGGGGAAATTAAACCGCTCGTTTCCTTTGAAGATCAAAACGCCCGGATTAAAACGGCACATGGCCGCTATGTCCTTAAAATTGCCAATAAACGGTGGAGCAGGGAATTCCTTCAGATGCAGACTGATATTCTGGATCATTTAAAATTAACTGTCCCTGATCTGGCCTTCCCGGAAGCGGTTAAAACCAAAAATGGGAAAACCATGACGATTATTGATGGTTTTGCGGTTCGGCTTCTGACCTATCTTGAGGGCAATATTCTGGCAAATATGGATAGAAGCCCTGAACTTTATAATGATATCGGACGTTTTCTGGGCCAGTTTTCAAAAGCGATGGAGAGCTTTCCCTATGATGGCACCGATGGGTCGGATAAATACTGGAAGCTGGATAATGTCATCGCCTGCAAAAAATATCTGCCGGAAGTTGATGACCTTGATGCCCGTGACCGGATTGAACGGCTTTATAACAATTATGAAAAAAATATACTGCCAAGATTGCCTGAGCTTCGCAAAGCGGTTATCCACAGTGATGCCAATGAGCAAAATTTTCTCATTAATCCGGAAAGTCCCGAAAAAATAGCCGGGCTAATCGATTTTGGAGAAATGCAGTATGCCAGTCAGGTCAATGAACTTGCCATTACCCTTGCCTACAGTCTTTTAAATGAAGAAGATATTGATATGGCAGCATGCAATATCATTGACGGGTATGTCAAAGAATTTCCGCTTGAACCGATAGAGCAGGAAATTTTATATGATCTGATGGCCATGCGGCTTGTCACCAATATTACAATGACTTCCCATAGCGCAAAAATGTTTCCGGAAAATGACTATATTCTGATTTCGCAAAAACCGGCCAGAATGCTTTTAAAGAAACTGGAAGACGAAAACTATATACTAGGGTAGCATTGATTAATGACATACAGAGAACCATGGTCAAAAAAGCATAAAAGGGTGACGGCAAATACTCCGTTTAATCTGTCCAATTCCTTTGCCGAGCCACTCACCAGTGGTGAGCTGATCAAACTGTCACTGGAGCGGGGCGATGAGGATATTGTTGAGCAATATCAGCACCATATTCTGACCTATACCCCCAATGGCGGCAGCCTCGATCTGAGGGAGGAAATAGCGGGACTATACGGCCCGGAAATTGGTCCGGAAAATATTGTTGTTTTTCCGGGCGCTCAGGTGGCTTTGCAGACAGCCGCCAATGCAATAGTTGATGAAACTTGCCATTCCATTGTCTTTACACCCGCTTATCAGTCCGTTCAGCAGGCACCCCTTCATGCGGGAGGTGAGATTACAAAAATCAGACTTGATCCGGAAAATGGCTGGCAGATTGACACGGGTCAGGTGGAAGCAGCAATAAAGCCAAATACCAGATATATGGTTTTTAATGAACCCTATAACCCGGCCGGAACATTGATGAGCCGCGAGACTCAAGCGCGTTTAAAGGAAATTGCAGAAAAAAACGGCATTTATATATTGTCTGATGAAGTTTACCGCTTGCTGGAGCATGATGAAAAAAACAGACTGCCGGCCATGGCCGATTTATATGAAAAGGGTATAAGTGCTGTTACCCTTTCAAAGCCGTGGGGTGGATGCGGCATAACCATCGGCTGGCTAGCAATGCAGGACCCGGACTTAAAGCAAAAAATTATTGATACAATGTATTTTGCCACGGCCTGCCCAAGTCGCGCCAGTGAAATTCAGGCGATAATGACACTTCGCGCTAGTGATTATATTTTAAAGCGGAATTTAAAAATTATCAGACAGAATGTCGCCCTTCTGGATCGGTTTGTCGAAAAATATCATGAGTTTTTTGAATGGGTGAGACCAGTTGCCGGGGCCATTGCCTATATGAAATTTAAAGGTCCTTTTAGTTCCAATGAGCTTGGCGAACAATTGGCGGAACATGGAATCTCAATAAAGCCCGCTTATGTCTTTTCCGATGAAAATCTATATAGTGACTATTTTCGTATTGGTTATGGCGAGGCCATTATGCCAAAAGCTCTTGATGCGCTCACCCGATTTGTCGAAGCTCATCAGGAAGAGTGGCGAAGCCAGCTTTCATAAATTATCCCGCCTTTTTTATTTCATCTAATAATCATGTATGTTATGAAGCGGTTGTTATTGATAATCGCTTCGATGAATGTGAGGGTGCCGGATGTCAGATGAAGTTATTGCAATTGCCAGTGATCATGGCGGTTTTGATTTAAAAGAAATTCTGAAAACTGAATTAGAGCACCTGGGTTATGGGATTCTAGATCTTGGCTGTTATAATAATGACTCGGTGGATTACCCCGATTATGCAAATAAAATGGCGGCAACACTCCTTAATAAATCGGCTGAACGTGGTGTCCTTATTTGTGGTTCCGGTATCGGTATCAGCATAGCGGCAAACCGCCACAGGCATGTGCGCGCAGCACTCGTTCATGACGGGTTGACCGCGCAACTTTCCAGACACCATAATAATGCCAATGTCATCGTCCTGGGTGGGCGGACAACTGGTGTTGATGTGGCAAAAGACTGTCTTAAAATTTTCCTTGAAACTGATTTTGATGGTGGACGCCATCAACGTCGAATTGAACTAATGTCCTAATTTTTTTTATTATTAAAGGCCCTTACAAATGTCATCATATTTAGATTCATTTTTTAATGCACCCTTAAGCGAAGCAGACCCTGAAATTCTGGAAAGTATTGATCTGGAAATGGGGAGGCAGCAAAGCCATATTGAGCTGATTGCCTCTGAAAATATTGTCAGCCGCGCGGTAATGGAAGCGCAAGGCTCAATCATGACCAATAAATATGCGGAAGGATATCCCGGTCGTCGTTATTACGGTGGGTGTGAGTATGTTGATATTGCCGAAAATCTGGCGATTGAGCGGGCCAAAAAACTATTTAATTGTGAATTTGCCAATGTTCAGCCCCATTCCGGTGCTCAGGCCAATGGCGCCGTGATGATGGCTCTTGCCAAGCCGGGGGATACTATTCTTGGAATGTCACTTGATGCCGGAGGACACCTAACCCATGGTGCGCCACCCGCACAATCAGGAAAGTGGTTTAATGCCATTCAGTATGGAGTGCGCCGCGATAATCATCTGATGGATTTGGATCAGATTGAAAGTCTGGCAAAAGAACATAATCCAAAAATTATCATTGCTGGCGGGTCTGCCTACCCACGGGAAATCGATTTTAAAAAAATGCGCGAAATTGCTGACAGTGTCGGTGCTTACTTAATGGTTGATATGGCTCATTTCGCCGGCTTGGTGGCAGGTGGTGTTCATCCAAGCCCGCTTGAGCATGCTCATGTTGTGACAACCACAACCCATAAGACCCTGCGTGGCCCGCGCGGTGGTATGATCCTGACTAATGATCTGGAGCTTGGCAAAAAAATTAACAGCGCGGTTTTCCCTGGTCTTCAGGGTGGGCCGCTTATGCATGTTATTGCGGCAAAGGCTGTGGCTTTTGGTGAGGCGTTGACGCCGGAATTCAAACAGTATGCCGCTCAGGTAAAATCAAATGCCCACGCATTGGCAGCCAAACTAAAATCTGGCGGCTGCGATATTGTTTCCGGCGGGACGGACACCCATGTAATACTGGTTGATCTTCGTCCGAAAGGACTGACAGGACGTGATGCGGATAATTCACTGGGACGCGCCAATATTACCTGCAATAAAAATGGTGTACCGTTTGACCCGGAAAAACCAATGATTACTTCCGGTATCCGGGTGGGAACACCTGCTGGCACAACACGGGGCTTTAAAGAAGCAGAATTTGAACTGGTTGGGGATTATATTCTTGAAATTCTTGACGGGCTTGCAAAAAATCCAGAAGATAACAGCGCAGCGGAAGCAGCAGTGAGGGAAAAAGTAATCGCACTTTGTGACAAATTCCCGATATATTAATTTTTAAGAGGAAATGAAATGCGGTGCCCATTTTGCGGTAATGAAGATACCCAGGTAAAGGACAGTCGACCGACCGAGGATAATTCTGCGATCAGGCGCCGCCGTTCCTGTGGCGGCTGCGGGGCGCGCTTTACAACGTTCGAACGTGTTCAGCTTCGTGAGCTGACCGTGCTTAAAACATCCGGCAAAAAAGTACCATTTGATCGTTCCAAACTTGAGCGGTCAGTGGATATGGCAATCAGGAAACGACCGGTTGCAGAAGAACAAGTCGAAAGAATGGTTAGTGGTGTCGTCCGACAATTGGAAAGTATGGGGGAAAGTGAAATTCCTTCAACGACCATAGGGAAATTAATCATGGAAGGATTGAAGCAACTGGATACTGTTGCCTATGTCCGGTTTGCATCGGTATATAAAAATTTCCGTGAAGCCAGCGATTTTGAACATTTCGTCAGCGAGATTGCTGATCATGAAGAAAGCTGAATATTTTTCAGAGCAGGACAAGGCTTATATGAAGATTGCGCTTGATCTTTCAAGGCGCGGTCTTGGCATAGTTTTTCCAAATCCATCAGTCGGCTGTGTCCTCGTCAGAAATGGCCACATAATCGGTCGTGGCTGGACAGGGGCGGGCGGGCGTCCACATGCGGAACAAAATGCACTTGAGTTTGCAGGAAATGCTGAAAATTCGGTTGCTTATGTTACCCTTGAACCCTGCTCTCATCATGGAAAAACGCCGCCCTGCGCCCAGGCGTTTATTAATGCCAAAGTGGCAAAAGTCATTGTCGCCACCGGTGACCCGGACCCTCGGGTAAATGGCAATGGGATTAGAATGCTAGAAGAAGCCGGAATTGAAGTTCAATTAGGACTTTTGCAGGAAGAAGCGGATTATGTCAATCAGGGATTTTTTCAGAGGATTAAGGAAAGAAGACCGCTGATTACAGTAAAGATAGCCAGTACAAAAGACGGTAAAATTGCCAAAGCTGAAGGGGAGCAATATTGGGTGACCGGACCATTATCACGAAAACGCGGGCATCTTTATCGGGCCACTCATGATGCTATTATGGTCGGGATTGATACTGTAATGACTGACGATCCAACGCTGGATTGTCGAATTAACGGACTTGAAAATCGCTCACCAATTCGGGTGGTACTAGATAGCCATTTAAGGATAAAGCCACATAGTAAACTTTGTAAATCGGCGGAGGAAATTCCGCTCTGGATCATGACCACCGTTTCGGATACAAAAAAATATGCTGAACTGGAAAAACGGGGCGCTAAAATTTTCTGTATCGAAAAGGATGAAATGGGGCGGGTTAATATTGGTCAGGTAATGGAAGTGCTAAGTGGTGAAGGCATTACAAGACTATTGGCAGAAGGTGGAGCCAAACTTAATGCTTCCCTGATCCGGGCAAGTCTGGTAGACCGTCTGCTATGGTTTAAATCTGAAGATTCTATTGGTGAAACAGGCGTTGATGCGTTATATGATATTCCCATAGAAAATCTTGGAAAATACCTTAATTTATCGCTTGTGGATGAAGGGGAGACCCCTCCCGATCACTGGCAGGAATTTAGGATAAAACGTTAGGTAAAAAATGTTTACTGGAATAATTACCGATATTGGCAAAGTGACCGGGATTAAGAAAAGCGGTGATACCCGTATTGTAATCAGCACGGCTTATGATACGTCCACTATAGAATTTGGTGCGTCTATAGCCTGTTCAGGTGTTTGCCTGACGGTTGTTGATAAAGGGGATGACTGGTTCAGTGTCGATGTTTCTAATGAAACGCTTTCCTGCACCACACTTGGTGATTGGACCAATGGAAACCGCGTCAATCTTGAACGTGCCCTGAAAGTTGGTGAAGAATTAGGCGGTCATCTTGTTACAGGACATGTGGACTGTGTCGGCGAAGTTATATCCGTTGAACCGGAAGGGGACAGCAAGAAATTTACATTCAGTCTTCCGCATAAGCTAAAGAATTTTGTCGCGGAAAAAGGGTCTATTACGATCAATGGCGCATCGCTGACAGTCAATAAAGTTACTGATGAAGCTGACCAAACCTTATTTTGTATCAATATCATTCCCCATACCCAGGAAAAAACAACATTTTCAGAAATCAAACCGGGTGACCGGGTGAATATAGAGATTGATATTCTGGCGCGATATGTCGCAAGAATGCGCGATTTATAATTTATCAGACATACCAATAAAAAATTTAGAGAATAATATGCCGAAAAATTTCCTATCCTCCATTGAAGATGTTCTTGAAGACGCAAAAAACGGGCGGATGTTCATCCTTGTTGATGATGAGGACCGTGAAAATGAAGGGGATTTGATTATCCCCGCACAAATGGCAACGCCGGATGCGATCAATTTTATGGCCACTCACGGTCGAGGGCTTGTCTGCCTGGCCCTGACGGCGCGTCGGTCGGAAGATCTGGGGCTTTCAATGATGTCCCAGAAAAATGCCACAAGACATCAGACGGCCTTTACAACTTCAATCGAAGCGGCGGAAGGGGTAACAACCGGTATATCAGCAGCTGACCGTGCCCACACAATTTCTGTGGCCATTGACCCGACAAAAGGCAAAGATGATATTGTAACACCCGGGCATGTTTTTCCGATTGTTGCCAAAAGGGGCGGTGTACTTGTTCGCGCCGGTCATACGGAAGCGGCCGTTGATGTGGCCCGCCTTGCCGGCTTAATCCCGGCGGGTGTCATCTGCGAAATTATGAAAGATGATGGCACCATGGCGCGCCTTCCTGATTTGATTGAGTTTGCCAGAAAACATAATCTGAAGGTGGCAACGATTGCGGATCTGATTGCCTACAGACGTCGCAATGATAATCTGGTTCAGTGCATTGACACCACTAAGGTTGATAGCGAATTTGGCGGTAAATTTTTAATGAAAGCCTATCTTGCCAAAGACGATGGCATTCAGCATTTTGCACTCATAAAAGGTGATCCGAAGTCAGCTGAAAAAGTTCTGGTCCGTATGCATTCCTTTAATATTTTTGAAGATTTGCTCGGGCAAAAGGGACCGAGAAGAAGCCAGTTTAACCGTGCCATGGAAGAGCTTGGCAAGGAAGAGTGCGGTGTATTGGTTTTTCTACGTGAAAACCGGAAGACCTATATTACCGACCAAATTGAAAAGAAAGATCAGAAAGTGAAGAAACAGTCGCCTAATATCAAAAATTATGGCATTGGCGCGCAGATCCTCCTTGATCTGGGCGTGAAGGACTTTGTTTTGCTTTCTGATAGTGAACAGAATGTAATTGGTATTGAAGGGTATGGATTAAATATTATCGGGCATCAAAGATTTGATGAAGCTCTGGACCTTCAGATTGTAAAGAAAAAAGGATAAAACGATGAAGCTGCTGATTGTCGAAGCCCGGTTTTACGAGGATATTGCCGATGAACTTGTAAAAGGCGCAATTCAGGTGCTTGATGAAGTTGGAGCGGAATATGACCGGATATCTGTGCCAGGGGCTTTCGAAATTCCGGCGGCAATCAGGTTCGCGGCTGATGGCCCTGACGGTTATGATGGCTATGTCGCCCTTGGCTGCGTCATTCGCGGCGAAACAACCCACTATGATTATGTCTGTGAGGAAAGCGCAAGGGCGTTACAGGATCTGGCAGTCAGGGACAGATTGGCCATCGGTTATGGAATATTAACAGTTGAAAACGGGGATCAGGCCTGGGCGAGATGTTCTGTTGATAAACATAACAAGGGGGCTGCTGTCACACATGCGGCAATAAGGATGATTGAACTTAAAAAACAATACGGGCTAAAACGCTGATGGCGACAGAAAAGTCAATAAAAGGCGGAGCGCGCAGCTCGGCACGTCTTGCTGCCGTTCAGGCGCTTTATCAGATTGAGGCAAGCGGTACACCCAGCCGGATTGTGATTAAGGAATTTGTTGATCATCGTCTTGGGGAACTCATTGATGATGAACAGTTTGCCAGAGCAGATAATGCTTTTTTTATAGACCTTGTTTCCGGCGTTGATGGCCGATCTGCTGAAATTGATGACTTGATTACGTCTAATCTAACGGACAGCTGGAGCCTTGAGCGAATTGAATCAGTTGCGCGTGCTGTTATAAGATCAAGTGTATATGAAATTCTGGCCAGACCGGATGTGCCGACCAATGTGATAATCAATGAGTATGTTGATGTTACCAAAGCATTCTTTGATGATTCCACCCCGGCCTTTGTGAATGGAATTCTTGATAAAATTGCCAAACTGACGAGAGAATAGACGCTGTCAAAATCAGAATTTGACCTTATAGAAAAATATTTTGCTCCTTTAAGCACGACAGGAGCCCCGGCATTCTCGTTATCAAATGATGCCGCAATTTATTCTCCGGAACCAAACAAAAATTTGATTTTTACGAAAGATATGCTGGTTGGTGGTAAGCATTTCTTTGAACATGATGATCCTTATCTAATCGCCCAAAAAGCCTTGAGAGTTAACCTGTCTGACTTGGCGTCTATGGGCGCAGAACCACTAGGTTATCTGCTTGGGATTGCTTTGCCAGACAAAAATTTTGATCCGGATCATTGGCTTTCTTCATTTGCAGAGGGGCTTAAGGATGATCAGGATAAATATCGGCTGAAACTTTGGGGTGGGGATACTGTGTCAACTACGGGACCGATAACTGTTTCTGTCACTGCCATCGGGCAAACTGGAAGCACAGTAAATCTATCCAGATCAGGGGCAAAAACTGGCGATGACATATATGTTTCTGGAACATTGGGTGATGCCGCTGCCGGTTTGGTCGTTCTGAAGGAAAAAATGGACCCGACAAAATTTGAATATCTGATAAAACGATATCATTTACCAGAACCCAGGATCAGGCTTGGCCAGGCTTTGTCGGAAATCGCCACGTCAATGATGGATATATCAGATGGGCTTTTGGGGGATATTTCACATATTTGTCGCCATTCAAAAGTCGGTGCTGAAATAGAAACAAAAAAAATTCCGTTTTCATTTGCCCTTGGTAATCTTTTGGCAACCAAAGCAGATTATAGTTCTCTAATCTGGAGCGGGGGTGATGATTATGAATTATTATTCACCACTTCACCAGATAATGACAGGGTGATTGAGAAGCTGTCAGAACAGTTGGCTATAAAACTGACAAAGATAGGGAAGATTACCAAAAGTCAGAACGTGATATTATTGGATGACGAAGGCACCGAAATAAAATATGAAAAACGGGGCTTCAGTCATTTCTAAGACCGGGAATGAAGTATGGCTGATGAAGAAGTACAGCAAAATAACGAACAGGAAAAGACAAATAACGGTAGCAAAAAATTACTGATTTTAGGCCTGGTCGCAGGCCTTATTGTCGGTGGGGGAAGCGCAGCTGGCTTTTTTATCATGCAACCGCATGAAACAGCACAAGACGTTCAGGAAGAAAAGATTGTCGAGGAAAAAGAGCCCGAATTACCTGACTATCAATATGCGAGAATGGAAAGACTGCAATTGCCATTATTCTATGATGGTAAAATTTTAAATTATGCCCTTATGGATGTGTCAATTGAAGTGGTCGGTAATAAAGACAAAATGCTTGTTGTAAAAAACATTCTTATCTTTCGGGATGCGCTATTGCGTTACTACAGCGTAAATTCTGTCGGTCGCGATGATAACCCGCGCATTGTTGATTTTGATAAATTATCAGAAAAAATCAAAGGGTTTGTTGACGATGAATTAAATAAAGAAATTGTATCCCGAGTAGTCATTACACAGAGCAGGAATATTTAGTTTCCTGCCTGTGGCCCTCCGGTCGCAGAACCAAAACGACCAATATTTCCAAATAATTCAGCAAGAAAATTAACATCCCGTCCATGTGTAATTGTCTTTTTTGAAACGGGATCAATAACTTTATTGTCGGCAACCGTATAGTGTTTAATGTCTGAAACATAATCTTCGTTATCAAAGGTAATTGCCAGAATATTCATCTCAACAACCTTTTCTTTGAAAAATGCCCAGCGCTCCGTTCTTTTGTTATAATAATACCAGTTATTATCATCAAACGTGGCTTTCATAGTGGGATCTCCCAGCATGGCTACAACAGACTGTTTGGTATCAATATCTTCTCTGATTGCATCGACCTTTTCAGGATCGGGAATGTAACCGTGATAAGCTTTAATAGTGGAGCATCCTGTAAGAAAAGTGACCAACAAAGAAGCAAAGATAAAATTGGTTAAAGTTTTTTTCATATTGATCACAGGCTAATTTTTTAGCTTTCTCACTCTGGAATTCATTGCTGTTTAGGATACTGCATGTTAATCCACATTCAAAAATTCAAAGCAACATACATGTTGAATTCTAATTCAGGCAACAAAATGGCATTTGCAAGGTGGCTAGTCAATAATTTAGTATATGATTTTTAGAAAATATGAATTAGAACCGCCATTTTATTGCTATTATATGAAATTTGAGAAAGAAAATTTTTATGTTTGGTTTTTTGTTTAAAGAAAAAAGACTGAATGATAGCGGTCAGGGTTTATTTCTGTCGATTATCGAACAGTCGCGGCTTCCGTTTTTTTATGCCGACATGGGGGTTGCTGACAGTATTGATGGCAGATTTGATGTGATGGTTTTGCATATGGCAATTTTGCTCGACAAATTGGATAAGCATAGTGATGAAGTCCCGGAAGCGATGAAACTTAGGCGTATAGTTCAGGAAATTATGTTTGATAATCTTGATCTAACTTTGCGGGAAATTGGTGTGGGAGATTTGGGCGTTGGCAAAAAAATCAAGGTTATGGCTGAAGCGTTTTATGGAAGGGTAAAAGCTTATCAGGCGTTATTTTTATCTGAGAATTCTGAAGAAATGTCAGAAGCATTAAAAAGAAATATCTATCGGGGCAACGAGACTGATAAAAAGATTTTAAGTCATTTTTCTGCCTATATCTTTAAAATGCGGCAGGAAGTTTCCAAACAGCCAATTTTGGACATAATGGAAGGAAAAATTACCTTTCTAAAACCAGTGGGGATCAAAAATGACTGATTCAGAAATTGAAAATGAATTCAGCAGACTATTTAACCTCGAACTGATCAAAAAAGATGGCAGTAAGGTTGAATATTCGGCCACAGAGGAGGAAGGTGAAAAGCTTGCAGAAAGATTTTCCATTCCTGCCGTGATAAGCCTGAATGCAAGATGCGAATTAAAGAAACTGGATGAAAAAATATTTGGCGATTATAGCCTTCATGTTGAAATGGAAGCAGAAATTATTCAGCAGTGTGTAATGACGCTTGAGGATGTAAACGAATCAATTAAAGAGAATTTCTCAATTATTTTTAAAAGAATATCATCATCTGAAGTTGAAGATGCTCAGTCTAAGGAAATTGATTTTGATGCAGAGGAAGAGGATATCGTATTTATACATGATAAAGTCGTTGATATAGGTGAATATATTGCCGAATACTTATCGCTTTCTATGAACCCGTATCCTAGGCGGGAAGATATAGATAGAGATAAGTTGGGTTATAAGCTGGTAACGGATGATCAGTTAAATACTATCCCTGAAAAGAAAAACCCGTTTGAAGTTTTGAAAGACCTTAAACATAAAACTTGAAGATAAAGTTTATTACTATATTTTAAACAGATAGCATGATGAACCTGTTGTTAACGGTTCTGATATAATATGATTTATGATATTAATAAAAAGATTATAGAATAAGGGTATGCTTTGACGCGTGAACTTATAATTTCATTAGATGCAATGGGTGGTGATCACGCTCCCGATATTGTTATTGAGGGGGCGAGTATTGCCCGGGAAAGAGTGCCGTATGTACGCTTTCTCATCTTTGGCGACGAAACGAAAATTGTTCCGTTGCTTACCCGTTACCCGATATTAAAAGGTTGTTGTGAAGTCCATCATACTGACAAGGTTATTTCAGCCGATGAAAAACCCAGTCAGGCCCTTCGACGTGGTCGCGACAGCAGCATGGGACAGACAATTCAGTCAGTAAAAGACGGTCAGGCGCAGGCGGCAGTCCTTGCGGGCAACACAGGGGCCCAGATGGCACTTGCCAAATTTATTTTAAGAACGATGCCTGGGATCGATCGTCCTGCACTTGCAACGCTCATTCCCACAAATCGCGGGGAAAGCGTTATGCTGGACTTAGGTGCGAATGTGGAATGTGATGAAAATAATCTTGTCCAGTTTGCGATTATGGGTGCTGCTTTTGCAAGAACGGTTCTTGGTGTTTCCAAGCCTACTGTTGCTATTCTCAATGTCGGTGTTGAGGAGCTAAAAGGAAGCGATGCTATCAAGAATGCTGACCGTATTTTACGTGAAGCAAATATTCCGATGGATTATAAAGGCTTCACAGAAGGCCATGGTCTTGGTGGTGGGGTTGTTGACGTAGTCGTGACCGATGGTTTTACAGGAAATATCGCTCTTAAAACAGCAGAAGGTACAGCAAAAATGATTGCAAACCTTCTGAAAAGATCTTTAAACGAGTCCCTGCTTTCAAAAATTGGCGCGCTGTTTGCCAGTTCTTCTTTGATGGCGCTCAAAAATCATCTTGATCCTAATAATCACAATGGTGCCGTATTTATGGGGCTTAATGGACTGGTGATTAAGAGCCATGGTGGTGCATCAGCAAAAGGCTTTGCCAGTGCGATCGGCGTTGCTATAGATATGGCAGAAAATGATCTGGCGGGTAAAATAACCCGGGATTTGAAAAATTTTAACAGTACAGCAGCTGAACAGGATGATGATCAATTGGCCGAAAATGATGACACAATTGTTGAAATGAACATCAAGGAACACAAATAATGGGCGTAATACGTTCTGTCGTTTCCGGCACAGGGTCATATCTTCCTGAAAGAATACTTACCAACAAAGAGCTGGAAAAAAAAGTTGATACGTCTGATGAATGGATTATTGAAAGAACTGGAATCCATCAACGCCATATAGCGTCTGACACAGAGGTTACATCAGATCTTGCTGTAAATGCTGCACTAAAAGCTCTGGAAAGTGCAAAACTTGAGGCATCAGATATTGACCTGATCGTCGTTGCCACATCGACGGCGGATCAGACATTCCCGTCTACAGCGACAACGGTTCAATATAAACTGGGCAATACGAGTGGCGCCGCTTTTGATGTACAAGCCGTCTGTTCTGGTTTCGTTTATGCATTGACGGTTGCCGATAATTTTATCAAGGCCGGACAATCGAAACATGCACTTGTAATTGGTGCTGAGACTTTTTCACGGATTTTAGACTGGGAAGATCGTACCACCTGTGTTCTGTTTGGTGATGGCGCAGGGGCCGTTATACTTTCCGCCCATAATGGTGCAGGAAATAACAATGACCGTGGCATTCTGGCATCACGCATACATTCCGATGGAACATATAACGATCTTCTTTATGTTGATGGCGGGGTGTCATCTACCGGAACTGTTGGCTATCTTCGGATGAAAGGAAAAGAAGTATTCCGTCATGCTGTTGTGAAACTGGCTGGTGTCATTGGTGAAGTGCTGGAAGACAGCAATATGACCTCTGACAATATTGACTGGATCGTCCCGCATCAGGCCAATAAAAGAATCCTCGACGGAACGGCAAGAAAGCTGCAGGTTGACCCTGAAAAGGTCATTGTGACAGTTGATAAGCATGCCAATACATCTGCCGCTTCCATTCCACTGGCACTGGATGAAGCCGTCAGGGATGGGCGAATCACTAAAGGTCAAGTGGTGATTCTGGAAGCCATGGGAGGCGGATTCACCTGGGGTGCTTGTCTGCTAAGGTGGTAATATTTACATTTAGTGTGATATTTTTATCTTTTTTCCCAATTTGACACATAATCTAGACTATTAGGAACTATACGCATCCCTTTGATATTGACCGTATAATCCTGCTACAGTAGGCTAGAGAAAAAATAAGAGGTAGGAACATGAGTGGAAAAACAGTAACGAGGGCTGATTTAATTGAAGCCGTTTATCAGGAAGTGGGGTTATCCAGAAACGAGTCTGCTGACCTTGTGGAAACAGTGCTTGATGAAATTGCCGCCAACCTGACCAACGGTGACAATGTTAAAATATCTTCATTCGGCAGTTTTATAGTTCGTGATAAAGGTGGCAGAGTTGGCCGCAATCCAAAAACGGGCGAAGAAGTTCCAATTGAGCCTAGAAGAGTGCTGGTATTCAGACCTTCACAGGTTTTGAAAGACAGAGTCAGCAAATCGTAAAAAAATAGAAGTAAGCAGGCTGTAAATATGTTGTTTGACAAAGCAACTGTGCGGCTGCACAGAAAGATATTGAGCTAAATGTCAGCCTCTAAACAAGCCAAATCTCCAAATGCCTTCAGAACCATCAGTGAAGTTGCTGACAATATAGGCATTCCTCAGCATGTACTTCGCTTCTGGGAAAGTAAATTCAGTCAGATCAAACCTATGAAGCGTGGTGGCGGACGCCGGTATTACCGGCCTGAGGATGTTGAGGTAATTGATGCTATTAGAAGACTGCTCCATGATGACGGTTACACCATCAAAGGTGCACAGAAGCTTCTTCGTGAGCATGGGGTAAAAGCAGTCGTTCAGCAAAGTTATGTTCTGAGCAGTGCTGATGATGAGGAAAGGCACATAGAACTGCCTGCAATAGCCAATTCAGACGATGTTTCCTTAACATCAATCAGAGACAAGCTTGAAGAAGTAAGTGAAAATCTGAAAGCGGCACTTAAATCATAGCTATTGAAATTATCTGCCTTAATGCTTAATCAGATCATCCCAATTCAAGGGCTTGATATGGTGCGGGGCATCATCGTAGCGGCCAATGGTATTGCCGGAAATGAAATTCAGTTCAGTTTCCTTCATAACCATAAGTTCTTCAAAATTATCAATACCATCAAGAGATAGATTTATATTTTCACGCGCGCACTCGATGGCAAGTTTCTGTATTTTACTCAGATATGCATCTGAAGTTCTCTCTCTTTCAGTGATATTAAGGCAAATTCCTTTAATGCCACAGGCTTTATAATAACCGACATCTGTTGGAATTTTATCACAGACAATTGTAACATCGCGGCAGAATGTAAGCAGGCTGGTAATAATCTCATGCATTCTGGCTTCCGGGAAACCATCCGGAAAGCCGGCCAATGAAAAAGTGATATATTTTCTTAAGGGAATGGGAATTGACTGACACTGAAAAAGAAAATTATGCAGTCGGGTCAAATTGAATAATGTTTTATAATTCAAGGGGATGGAGAACATTGCCCGGAAATTGTTTTTGAAAAAATCCTGCATCATTTCAATAATTTCATCCAGCATGAACCGGTCAAGCTCAATCATAGACGCCAGGCAGAATGGGTTTTTCAAGGCATTATGACCAATGGGGCCTGTGACCGGATCATTAATATCCTGTTTGCCGGATTTTCTGATACTCACCATGAATGTAGAGACAACATTATTCTTTTTATCCCATATCGGCTTATAAATGAGCTCGTAAGGACGTTTCTTTTTAGCTTTAATCGGGGAGGCAAAAGCTTCCAGTTTAGGAGTGACTTCAGACGACATCCGCTTCCGCTCTTCCTGAAGATCATTTTCTGTTTGACTGGAATAGGCGACATCCTTAAATAGCAACTTTCCGTTTCGCCGGCCAATGGCAAGCCTCAAGGTGATATTATGGTCATATGATTTGCCGAGATATTTAATGGTAATCTGTTTCAGGATATCACCGCAAATCTGTTTTGCATCCGGTTTTGAATGATCTGTAAAAACGACCAGATGATCAATTTCGGACCGTGAACAGAAAATATCATCATCGCCAATATTATTTTTTATTTTTGTTGATAACAGAGATACAATCTCTTCGCGATGATTGATCCATCTTGAGCCGAGTTCATCATGGATAAACTGCAGGCTGATCAGATAAACCTGTCCCGACTGGTAAAGGTCGCTGACGGCAATAAGTTTTTCAAAATTCTGAATATCAAAAGTAGGTGTAAAATGTTTTTTCCGGGTTACGGCGGAAAACACATTCGTAAATTTGCCAGAAAAAAAATCAAGTATGCCTTTCATGTCCAATGATATTCCTGATCATAATAACAGAACCGACGGGCAGAACCCTTTTATCGGTCCATTTCTGATCATAAATATAGCTGGCATGCTCTTAAAAGAGCTTTAAAAATTAGATAAAATTATTATGAAATAACAATATTAATTTTAAGGGTTACGCCCTTCAATCAGGCGACTTATCACCGCATCAGAATAATCAAGCAGTTTGCCAAAGGCGGTGGCTATGTCACGTCTTGCTGCTTTGTCATATTTATTTTGGGCAATCATTTCTGCCTTTTTCTTCTTTAGGGCCTGATATTTTTCAAGCGTATCGCCCTTATAAATTAAAAAAAGCGTTTTTCCCTCTGTTCTCGCCGGGTCAAACAGGTCAGTCACCAGAAAATCATTTTCCCGGTAATATTTGACGTCGTTGCGCTCGGCAATATGGCTGACCACCGGTTCCCATTTGCTTGCTTCTTCTTCCGTGAACATTTCACTAAGGCCAATTTGTTTAACATCCATATTGACCACTTCGGCAAAAGCAGCAATCACGCCCATATGGAAATAGATATTTTCAACAGTGAAATCCTCCAAATTCTGCGCGTGGGCTTGCGTGGAAAAAGTAAGAATTGCGAAGAGAACGAGTTTTCTGATCATCTGAGTATCCTGCAATAATTGTATCTTCGGCCATGGTATAAATATTTATTCAAAAGATCAATTGGCCGTTGCAGGGACAAGGATGTGTCGTTATATTGCCAGCAGTTTGACGGAATGTAGCGCAGCATGGTAGCGCACTTGACTGGGGGTCAAGGGGTCGCAGGTTCAAATCCTGTCATTCCGACCAATCATTATAAGGCCCGGTGGAAAACTGCCGGGCCTTTTTAGTT
The DNA here is from genome assembly GCA_041396985.1 of Emcibacteraceae bacterium. Lineage (NCBI taxonomy): Bacteria > Pseudomonadati > Pseudomonadota > Alphaproteobacteria > Emcibacterales > Emcibacteraceae > Emcibacteraceae bacterium. Next base: position 616,230 of record JAWKXO010000001.1, on the reverse strand, counting down.
TTATGGATCAAGTCCCAGCTCAGCGCGCAGTTTTTTTGTCAGGCGGGCGGCGATAATGTCATAGGCCGATTTTAAATAATCCTTTAAATCATCATCGCTCATAGTGTCCGCATCCGTGATCTGAACCCATTTCGCCCGGGCGAGGTAAGGGGCGGGTTCAATCCCGTCCAGCTCACATAAGATCTGAAAATTATGATCGCTGCATTTAAAACTGAGACGGTGTGGCTCACCAACAGTATCGCAAGAATGAATGGCAAAAATCTTGCCGCCAATTTTCCAGACACTGTTATCATCCCACTGAATGACATTTGTGGTGGATTTCAGACTTTTGCAAAATTTGTTAAATTCTTCTAACGTCATGGTGACCCCCTATAATTGATCGGTGCAAATATTGACCTTAGCCGCGACTATGATAAACTTTTAATCGTTAAAATAACAGAGGGGAATTTTATGCCGAAACCGGGTGTATCAGACGAAAAAAGACGGGATTTTTTAAAGCTTGCCAGCAGCCTGTCTGCCGGGGTGATTTTAAGCGGTTCCGCCGCCACCATGGCGCGGGCGCAAGCTTCCGGCATGGCCGAAGCGCCGCCGCAGACGGTTGAAGATCAGTTTGACCCGTGGATTGAGCTTAATATCGATAATCTGAACCATAATATTGCCGAAGTGAGGAAGAAAATAGACGGCCGCCCGATCATGGCGGTGATTAAATGCAATGCCTACGGCCACGGGCTGATTGAAATGGCGACTAGCATGGCAATGGAAGGGATCAACCATTTCGCCGTTGTCAAAATGGATGAAGCCGAAAATCTCCGCCACCATAAAGTAAGCGGCATGATTTTAAACCTTGGCCCTTTTTCGGCGCGGGACGCACGCACCGCCATCACCCATGATATCAGCCAGTCTGTTTTCTCGGATGCCGTTGATATTTTGAACGAGGAAGCCGGAAAGCTGGGCCGGATTGCCAAAGTCCATATCGAGCTGGATACCGGGCTCGGCCGGGTCGGTGTTCCCTATAAATTGGCCGATGCCTTTGTCGAGAAAGTGGCAAAGCTCCCCCACATAAAAATAGAGGGGCTGATGACCGCCATGACCGAGGATGCGGATTTCAACCCCATCCAGATCGCCCGCCTTAATGCGGTTTATGATAACGCCAAAGCAAAGGGGATAGACCTTGGCATTCGTCATGCCGCCTCCAGCGCGGAAGTGGACCATGACCCCAATGCCCATCTGGATATGGTGCGCCCGGGTAGCGCTCTTGTCGGGCTCGAACCATTGCCCAATATGGATATAAAACCGGTGCTTTCGGTCAAAACCAGAGTGCTTTATATCAAGGACATGGAAGTTGGCGAAAGCATTGGTTATCATCAGGCTTATAAGGTCATGAAACCGATGAAGATTGTCACCCTGCCGCTTGGCTATTCCGACGGTTTTTCGCTTAAATCAGTGGATAATGCAAATGTTATCATCGCGGGTAAAAAATACCCGATGATCGCCATGATCACCGCCAATCACACCATCATTGATGTGACGGGGTCGGAGGGGATTAATATCGGCGATATCGTCACCATCATCGGCCGTGACGGGGATGCGGAAATAACCAACACCGACTATTCAAACCAGACCGGCGGCCATGCCTATCATACAGCCAATTGCCTGAAACCATATCTGACCCGGCTTAAGGTCTGATGATGAAGTGGGAACTTAAGGAATATTTGCTGTAGCTCTTAATATTATGAAGTTGGGTATCTCATATGCGGATTCCCCCCATCTTGTAATATTTAGATCGGAATAATTTGACCGTTATCATTGTTTATCTTCTTATAACGCGGAATCCGTTCCATTCAGAACGCTTTGTTTTTTTTATAATGGTGCGTGCCGACAGGCTGGCCCATTCCCACGAGTCCCACCAACTTCCTCCCCGTTCCGCAGTCAAATCACAATCACTTACAATTCTTGGATTAGGTTTTAGATTTAGATCTGCATTATAGCAGCCCATCACCAACTCAGCAGCATTGCCAATTACATCATATAGCCCAAAATGGTTTGGGGCATAATTGCCAACATGCTCCGGCATATCTTCATCTACTTTCGATGAACAACCACTACACAGTGCGTTACCCTCACCAATTTCATCGCCCCACCAATATATAGTCTCTGTATTGCCCCGGGCAGCATATTCCCATTGCTCTTCGGTTGGAATTAAGTATTCCTTGCCTGTCTTTTGACTCAGCCACGCTACATACTCCATCGCATCCTTAAGATTAATGCCCGTGACAGGCAGTCTATTTACGTTCACCTCTTCTGTTCGATTAAATGCTGAACAGAAGGGGTTTTTTTTGCATATATCATAACTACTGGGCGGGGAATAACTGCATCCGCCATCATTGACACAGGCCATATACTGTTGAAAAGTGACTTCATATTTTCCCATATAGAACCCATCTTCAATGACCACACGATGCAGCTTCTGCTCCCAATCAAATGCATTCTTATCATATGGCCGTGCCCCCATCATAAATTCTCCGGCCGGGATAAAGACCATTTCCGGACAATTATCACAATCGACTATTGACTGTATTTGTGCATCATCACCAGAGGAACATCCCTGTAGAAAAGCCAGTAACAAAGAAAAAATTATGTAAGTTTTAAAATTCACCCGCCAAGCTCCATTATTCAGGTATTTATGATTATTTATTCATCTTGTATAAACTTAATTTTCATTGATCTTTTCCAACAATCTCTCAGCCTCAATATAACCGGGTTTGCTTAGGCCCGTTTCCCTCATCTCTATGCGCACATCGCCGCTATTACCTTTTGGGATAAAAACCGGGGTTCGGTTATCCCGTGGCTTTGCGGACTTTTTAAGCCATGATATGGCTGTGTCCGTATCCCCGGCTTCATAGGCGGCAAGGCCCAGTTGGTACTGCGCTTCCTGATCGCCGTTTGCGGCAAGGCATTCAGTATATTTTTCAGAGTATATTTCCTGACCGGCATATTGGCCGCAATCCTGAAATCCGGCCGCGCAACCGCAAAGCGCGAGCAGGAGGAGGGGCAGCTTTAAGGCGAAGCTTAAAAATTTTAAATGTCGGGAAAAAATAAACAAACATACCCCCAATGTCATGACTTATAAATTCAGCCTAATCCATCGTATCAGTAAAATCAAATATTGTATTCCAAGCCGTCATACCCGCGCAGGCGGGTATCCATTGATCAGGAGGACAGCAAATGACAGGGGTTTCATGGACACCTGCTTTCGCAGGAGTGACGATGATGGATCGTTAAATCAGGTCCATGGTTTTAAAGCTGTTGTGACCGGACTTTGAAATGATCAAATGATCATGAAGAAGGACGCCGAGCTGGTTGCCAGCATCCATAATTTTTCGTGTCATTTCAATATCTTCGCGGCTTGGAGTCGGGTCGCCGCTTGGGTGATTATGGACAAGGATAATGGCGGTGGAGCCAAGCTCAAGTGCGCGTTTGATAATTTCCCGCGGGTAAACCGGGGTATGATCAATGGTGCCTTCCTGCATTTTTTCATCACTGATCAGCCGGTTCTGACGGTCAAGGAAGAGCACGCGAAACTGTTCCTTTTTCTTATAGGCCATCTGGGCAGAACAGTAATTGATCAGCGCCTGCCAGTTGCTGAGCACCGGTTTATCAAGGATAAGGCCCTGGGCCAGTTTCTGGGCGCTGGCTTCGGTCAGTTTTAGAACGGTAATGACATTTTCACCGACACCGGAAATTTCCGATAAGCGTTCCGGGGCTGCGCTGATTACTTCGGCGTAGGAGCCGAAATGATTAATCAGGTCCTTGGCCAGTGGTTTGACATCGCGGCGCGGGATTGCGGTCATCAGTAAAAGTTCAAGAAGTTCATAATCAGCCAACGCCTCCACCCCGCCTTTGCGGAACCGTGCCTTAAGGCGTTCTCTGTGGCCCGCTTTATGATCAGTCATAAGGCGGTTTGGTAAACCCTTTTGGTGAAAGGGTGAAAATCTCCACCCCGTCAGCGGTTACCCCCATACTATGTTCAAACTGCGCGGAAAGGGATTTGTCCCTTGTCACCGCGGTCCAGTCATCGGCAAGAACCTTCACATCTTTTGTGCCGAGGTTAATCATCGGCTCAATGGTAAAAAACATCCCTTCCTTAAGTTCGGCCCCCTGGCCCGGGCGGCCATAATGCAGAACATTGGGGCTGTCATGGAATATCCGGCCCAAACCGTGGCCGCAGAAAACCTCAACCACGCTACAACGCTGGCTGTGGGCATATTCCTGAATGGCGTAGCCGATATCACCCATAGTATTGCCGGGTTTTACCTGTTCAATGCCGCGCATCAGACATTCATAGGTAATATCGATCAGGCGTTTTGCCTTGACATTGGGGGTGCCGACATAAAACATGCGGCTAGTATCGCCGTACCATCCGTCGACAATGACCGTGACATCAATATTAATAATATCGCCGTCCTTTAATTTTTTAGGCCCCGGAATACCGTGGCAGACCACATGATTAACCGACGTACAGATTGATTTTGGAAAACCGTGGTAATTAAGGGGCGCGCTGATGGCACCATGATCGGCGACAAATTCGGCACATAATCTGTCCAGCTCGTCCGTGGTTACACCCGGCACCACATGCGGCGTGATCATATCAAGGGTGCGTGCGGCCAGATTGCCCGCCTTTCGCATGCCTTCAAAGTCAGCCGGATCATATATTTTTATCGCATTTGTCGCCTCAATCGGGGCTTCTGATGCTTTTACGTATCTCATTCAATTTCCAATAGGGGAATAGCTTCCCCGACATTAATTGCTTTTGGAGTAACATCGCATATATAGCAATATGCTTCCACACCTTTTTTCTTTGCCGTTTTTAAAGCATCTGAATAAGCGGGGTCAATGTCTGATGCAATCCTGAATTTTTCCAGGTCTCCCCTCTGCGCCAGATAAAGCATGACGCTGCGAAAACCCTGATCGGTCATGTCGCCCAATTCGGCCAGATGCTTGGCGCCGCGGGCAGTGACGGCGTCGGGAAATTCACCAATGCCGCTTTCCCGGCTAAGGGTGACGCTTTTAACCTCGACATAGCAGTCGGGGTTGCCGTCATTATGATCGCTTAAAAATATATCAATGCGGCTGTTCTGGCCGTATTTCATTTCGCGGCGTAAATTCTGATAGCCCTGCAGCTCGGCAATTTTACCGCTCAATATGGCTTCTTCAACAATGCGGTTAGGAAGGGAGGTATTAATTCCGACCAAAGCATCCCCCGCCTGAACCAGTTCCCATTTATAGGAAAGTTTGGCTTTGGGGTTGGTGGCCGGGGATAGCCAGACCGGGAAGCCCTCGTCCTTAAGGCCCATCATGGAGCCACTGTTGGCGCAGTGTGCGGTGACAATCTCGCCGCTGTCCAGTTTGACGTCGGCAAGAAAGCGTTTATATCTTTTTATCAGGGTGCCTTTTAAAAGGTCATGTTCATAATTCATAAGTTAGGATATAATCATATAAACAAATTTATTCAATTAAGTTGATGGAAGAATGGTAAAAAAAGTTAAAGCAGCGCTTATCGTTATTGGCGATGAAATCCTTTCCGGCCGCACCCGGGACGCCAATATAAATTATATTGCCAACTGGTTAGGCGGACTTGGCATTATCCTTGATGAAGTCAGGGTCATTCCCGATGATGCGACACGCATCCAGAAAACCGTTAATGATTGTCGGAAGGCTTTTGATTATGTTTTCACCACCGGCGGTATCGGCCCGACACATGATGATATAACGGCGGCCAATGTCGCAGCAGCTTTTGGGGTCAAATTCTCATTAAATGAAAAAGCAAGAAAACTATTGGAAGATAATATAGGGAAAGACAATATGACGGAAGCACGGCTCAGGATGGCGATGATTCCGGAAGGGGCAAGCCTGATCAAAAATCCGGTCAGCGCGGCACCCGGTTTTCAGCTTGACAATGTATTTGTCCTTGCCGGAATTCCGGTTGTTATGCAAAGCATGCTGCTTGATGTTGAGAACCGGATTTCCGGTGGTGCAAAAATATCATCAAAAGCCATTCATGTTTTTGCCGGAGAAAGTCAGTTTGCCGATATTCTGTCTGAAATTGAAGACCAGTTTGAAAATCTGACGATCGGAAGCTACCCATTTTACAAAGGCGGCACCTATGGCGCGACATTTGTGCTTCGCTCACCTGTTCTTTCAGAGGTTGATGGGGCGCTTGCATTATTAAAGAGCAAAATCAACGAAAGCGGCGTGGAATTTTTCATGGGCGAGGCCCCAGATTAATTGGGAAATCTGCCAATTTTGATATAAAAATTAAAAAAGTTGAAAAAAAGCAAAACTCATGGTTCCATTCATGAATAATATATGGCATACCCTCTTATCGTTTTATCAATCACGATTTTACAGGCGCTCGTGGTGAAATTGGTAAACACAGCAGACTTAAAATCTGCCGCCCTCACGGGCTTGCCGGTTCAAGTCCGGCCGAGCGCACCATATTAATCTATCTTCATAACTATTTGATTTTATTTAATTTTTACAAAAATAAATTCATTCACTTTCATAAATATTTGCTTCCAATGCTCTATGCTTCAATGTAAGTGGCTGCCTTATGGTTAATAAATCTAATTATTTCTGCTAATTTTCTTAATTGAAGCAGTTGGAATAAAAGGATTTTTATAATTTGTTAACCTTGTATATGTAAAAATGTTCCTTTCAGGTTTTCTTTAAAACGGTAAGCTTATGAAAGTCAGCAGGGGATTACAGGGATTACAGCTAAGTATTTAAAATGACAGATAAATATTCTTCACAAGGCCTGATCAAACTGGCGCAGGAAAATTCCTCGGGATCAAAAAAAATCCTGATGGAAAATATTTCTGATCTGTTCCTGTCCTCGGAAGGACGACTGAACGAGCATGAACGTGTCCTGATGAATGATATTATGGTCAAACTTTTAAAAAGTGTCGAAAGAGCGATCCGTAAGGATCTGGCAGAGCGATTGGCTGAATCAGAAGAAATGTCACCAGAGCTGGTGACGATGCTTGCCAATGATCATATTGAAGTTGCCCGTCCGGTTCTTGAAAAAAGTTCGCTTTTAAAAGATGAGGATCTGATCGAAACGATTCGCAACCGTACGGATGCCCACAGATTGGCCATTGCTATTCGTGCCCATGTCAGTACCGAGGTCTCAAAGGAGCTTATTGAGCATGGCAGCATCGATGTTATTGAGGCACTGGTGCGAAATGAGAATGCCGAACTTTCAAGGGCATCAATTGATTATCTTGTTCAGGAATCCCGTTCTGTTGATCGTTTTCAGGAACCGCTCCTTAACCGGAATGACCTTACTTTTGAGCTTGCCCATAAAATGTACTGGTGGGTATCTGCGGCGCTCAGACGGAAAATTGTAGCGGAATTCGATGTGGATCAGACCATTCTGGATGATGCCCTTGAAATGGTGACCAAGAAAATCGTCAACAAACATGATGAAAAAGAAGGGGTGATGAGCAAGGCAATTCACCTGGTTAAAAACCTGGCGGAGCAGAGAAAACTGAATTTCGATTTTGTGGTAACATCGTTAAGGCAGGAGCGAATCAATGTGGCCGTTGCGGCTCTTGCGGAGCTTAGCGGGCTCAGTGTCAAAATTATCTGGCGGGTTCTTCGTGAAAGGAATGATGAGAGCCTTGCTGTGATTTCAAGAGCTATAGGCCTTGAAAAAAGCCAATTTTCAACGATGTTTCTGTTGATTTTACAAACCAACAGCGGGCCGAAAGCCCGTTCAACGTCGATTTTAAATGCGATGTTGAGTTTATATGATAGAATAAAACCGGCAAATGCAAGGGCTGCTGTTCGCTATTGGCAGCGAGATTTTAGTTACCAGCAGGCCCAGATGCAGCTTAAGGATGCGAGTTAAGTTTTGCTCGTAAATGCAGAATGGCATTGAAAAATATAGGAATGTAAAGTGCGTAATGTAAATAACATAACAGATAAAACGATTATTCCGCTTGAAATCGTGGAGAAGCTACGGGCTGAGAAGCTGGTTAAAACCCAGCTCAGCAAAAGTGAGCATCCAACCGTAAAAGAACAAATTCATTCGCTTCTGGCAAAAATGAAATTTGACGATATGGTTCCCCTTTACGTATCAACGATCGGCGGTGAGTTGGTTTATGTCAATGATGGCTATCGCGCCCTTGTTAGTGACAGTGAATCAATTGGCGGCATGGTTCATAAAGCGGACGGCGATTATAAATTACCACCAAGTCTTATTTCCATATTGAATGAAGTCCAGCTGACCCGCAGCAGTGTAACCGTTGAAGAGTCTATTCATATTCATGGCAACATACGCCAGTACAGATCACGTCATTTCCCCATTTGTGATGATGACGGTTATGTGATTGCGGTGGGGGGCACCTATACGGACTGTACTGAACAATATAAAGTCAGCAATGCCGAGGATTCAACACTGACGGAACAGCGCTACCGTGATTTTGCCCGTGCGACCTCGGACTGGTACTGGGAAGTCGATAAATCGATGAAACTGACATATGTCTCAAACCGTTTTACGGCGATTACCGGTATTCCGTCATTTTTGATGGTCGGCAAACAGATTGATGACATTGGTGAGCTGAAAAACGGTTTTGAAGGTGAAAAAATAGAAAGCAGTTCATTTATGAACAAAAATGCACCATTCAGGGATCAGCTTCTGGTTCTGGAGGGTCAGGAAGGCGAAGATATTTATATATTCCTCAGTGGTGTTCCAATGTTTGATGTGGAAAGTGGTGAATTTCACGGCTTCAGGGGGGCCGGCACCGATGTCACTGAAAGTTATAAGGCAAGGGCAAGAGCAGAAAAAATGCAGAAATCCCTTGAAGATACGCTTTATGACTTGAAAGATAAAAGGGCTCAGCTTGATATTGCGACCAAACAGGCGGAAGCGGCACTGGAAGCAAAAAGCGATTTTCTTGCCGCTATGAGCCATGAGCTCAGAACGCCACTCAATGCCATTATAGGATTTGCAGAAGCGATGAGCATGCAGGCGTTTGGTGAGCTGAATGATCAGTATATTTCCTATAGCAATGATATCATGAATGCAGGACGACATCTGCTTCATCTGATAAATGACATTCTTGATGTCGCCGTTCTTGAAAGCGGAAAAATTCAGCTGGATACGGAAAATGTTTCACTCAAGCAAGTAATTGAAAAAGCACTAAACCTGGTCGTTATCAGTGCAGATAATAAGAATATCGACACCAGTATGGTAAGGGTTAAAGAAGACAAGGATATCTTCGTTGATAGTAGGCGCGTTACCCAGGTATTCGTTAACCTGTTGAGTAACGCCGTTAAGTTTACCCCTGAAGGCGGCAAAATTGGTGTCCGGCTAGAAAATGTTACTGAGGATATTATTGGCATCACGATCTGGGATACGGGGATTGGAATTTCACCTGAACAACAGGAACTTGTGTTTGAAAAATTCCATCAGGACCGTGGTCATATTTATTCACGTAAGGAAGAAGGAACGGGGCTTGGCCTTCATATTTCAAAGCATCTGGCCAAACAGATGGGCGGGGATATTCTTCTGAAAAGCAGAGTGGGTGAAGGCTCTGAGTTTACAGTACTCTTACCGCTTGCCGGATAAGTTCAGCCAATAAATTGTTCCGTTAAAATGCGCTCCTCAAGCGTATGATCTTTGTCAAACAATAGCGTTTTTGTTATTGACTGATCCTGCCTGACAGTAACATACATAACATTTCTTACTTCAATCGTATCGGCAACCGCGCTAACCGGCCGTTTTTGCGGATGACAAATTTCAAGTTTAATTTCCACATCCTGTGACATCAAAGCGCCGCGCCACCGGCGAGGTCTGAAGGCACTGATCGGTGTCAGGGCAAGAATATTGGCGTTCATGGGGATAATCGGGCCATGCGCTGACAGGTTATAGGCTGTACTGCCTGCCGGAGTAGATATAAGCACGCCATCGCAGGCGAGCTCTTCCAGCCGGAGTTTATTATCAACATAAATTTTAATTTTTGCAGTCTGCCTTGTCTCGCGAAGTAAAGAAACTTCGTTAAAAGCGAGTGCCTCCGTTACCTGATTATCGACGGTGACGGCAACCATATTTAATGGATGCATTTTAACGGGAATGGCATTTTTAATGCGATTAATCAGATCGTCCGGATTGAATTCATTAAGCAGAAATCCGACAGTTCCCAAATTCATTCCAAAAATCGGTATTTCAAGATGAAGAAATTCATGAAGCAGATGAAGCATAAAGCCGTCACCGCCGAGTGCAACAATTACATCGGCCTGATCCACGGGCACAAAATTATAAAGCTTTCTGATCTGTTCAGCTGATCTGGTTGCGGCTTCACTGTCGCCATTTACCAATGCAAGCTTAATGTCGGTTTGGGACATGATTTACCTAACTGCATGTAAAATAAATAATTGCGTTAGAATATAGGATTACGGGACGAGTCTTCAACCCATTTGTGTAAAATGCTTTTGGCTCGTTGTTCGCTTGTATTCACAAACTGACTGTAGGCATGCTCTATTTCTGGCTGTGACAGTTCTGTATCCATCATTTTCGCCTCACGGGTAAGCCGGAACATGGTCAGAAATACAGATTTATCAATTTTTGCAGCGCAGCAGGCAATCGCCAGTGCGGATGGCCCCCGTTCATAAAGAATATTATACATAATCGCTTCGGGAATATTCAGAATTTCGGCAAAGGCCAGCTCAAAAAGTCTTATATTTCCCTGACGAAGACTTTTCATCAGGAAGGATATATGAAGTTTATTGGCTTTCTTCAGTTTATCGATAAGGGTCTTTTCACTATCGCCCTTGTTTATTCTGAGTTCATCTTCACTTTTTAACTCATCTACACTTTCGGAAAGGATTGTTTCCAGTTCTTCAGCGGAAAATGAATGTATTTCCAGGAGTTCCTGTTTTAGCGACATAGAAACCCAGCTATACATACGGGCAGCAATATGTTTCGGTAAATCTTCCCGGTGAATAATAGGAGACTGAAGAACTTCCCTTGTTTTTGATTTTTCCACAAGCAGTTCGATGGTTTCATTATCGATCCTTGCTTCCTTATTGGTAAGCATGGTAACGATAACGCCGTCATCATCAGTTTTAACCAACTCCCGACAAACTTCTGAAGAAAGCATTTTACGGGCAGCGATACTTAACTGATGCTGCCGTGATTTTCTCTGGATGATGTTGACGAGTTCCCGGTCGGTCAGGAGTGTATTCTGGATAAGAACGGGGTTGGCGACTTCAATTTCATCATTGGCAAGTAAGATAATCAGTTCCACCGGAACATCGTCTTTATCGGCAAGCTTTAACGAAAGCTTTCTTCTCAGGCTGACCTCAACGTCCCGGATAATTCTGCCGAGAATATCCATCATCAGATCAATTTCAGTAGAGGAAATTTGTTGGTACTGGGATTCAATTAAGTCCGTAATACCATTAAACAAATCTGCCCGGCCTTTCTTGCTACTGTCATGGGCCAGCTTAATCAGATTTTGTATTTCTTCGCCTGTATTTATCATATCGCTCATTTATACTCACCAATATCATTCCAACTCATGAGGAAGATATTTTCTGCTTATTTTAATATATTACTAAATATATGCGTAAAAGGTTAAGAAAATGCATAATCATTTGGAATAATTTCAAAAATTTCCAAAATATAATATCAATTTATAGAATAATAATTATTTGATTATGTCCAGGGCCGCTTCTTCTGTTTCAGATAATGCTCTCAGGACGGCGGCATTGGCTTTATAGGCATGTTTTGCTTTTATAAGTTCTGAAAATTCAATTGCAGGATCTACATTGGGAATGTCCACAAATCCGTTACTGTTAGACGCAGGATCATTAGGACTATAAAGTGAAAATGAAGCCGGGTTAACAGGAACTTTAGTCGCGATGACACCGCCATTCCTGCCACTACTATTAATCACTTTTTGTGGAACATAAGCGCGAGTCGAACGGAGTGCCGCGGTGGAGGTATCACCACCGAGCGGGAGTGAGGTATTATAGGCATTAACGATATTATTGGCAGCGGTGCTGGCTCTCGTTGATGCCGCTAGTAACCCGGACAGACTTGTACTAATTCCATTTATCATGCATACAGAATAAAAATGAATTTCTAAATATTCATTAATGAAAAGCGACAATTTTAACTATTGAATATGATTATTTTTCAGCGATATCAGCAAGGGTTCTGGATAGATTGAGATATCCGTTTATTCGGCTTTCAATTTTTGACCATTTACGCACATAAACAAGCCTGTGATCTGGTCTGATTTTGGTGATACTGTCCTGTTTGGTCAGAAATTCTATAAGGCCGGCAGGGTTGGCAAATTTTGAATTTCTGAAAGCAACGATTGCCCCCTTAGGCCCGGTTTCAATTTTTTCAATTCCTGCTCGTCGGCAATATTGTTTGATTTCAATAATTTTAAGAAGATGTTCGACTTCCTCAGGTAATTTACCAAATCTGTCAATAAGTTCTGCGCCAAAGGCATCAATATCACGTTTGTCATGAAGGTCGGCAATTCGCCGATAGAGAGACATGCGAAGGTTAAGGTCTTTAACATACCGCTCAGGGATCATAACACTGGCACCGACATTGATTTGTGGTGACCAGCTATCTTCAAATTCCTCGTCAAAAGCACCGGATTTTGTCTGTGCGACAGCTTCTTCAAGCATTTGCTGGTAAAGTTCGATACCGACTTCCCTGATATGACCTGACTGCTCATCGCCGAGCAGATTACCGGCACCTCTAATATCAAGATCATGACTGGCGAGGGTAAAACCTGCCCCAAGAGTATCAAGGGTCTGCAATACATGAAGCCTTTTTTCAGCTTGCGGGGTCGGGATTCTTCGGGGGGGCAGGGTAAGATAGGCATAGGCACGAACCTTTGATCGGCCAACCCGTCCTCTTAATTGATAAAGCTGTGCCAGTCCGTAATTGTCTGCCCGGTGAATAATCATTGTGTTTGCTGTCGGAATATCAAGACCACTTTCCACGATAGTGGTCGAAAGCAGGACATCATAAGCGCCATCATAAAATGCATTCATAATGTCTTCGATTTGCCCGGGGGCCATTTGGCCATGTGCTGTGACAAATTTAATTTCAGGCACGGTTTCTTTCAGAAATTCTCCAACTTCCTTAAGGTCGGAAATGCGCGGGCATACATAAAAACTTTGTCCACCCCGGTAATGTTCCCTAAGCAGGGCTTCCCTGATCACCAGATCATCCATCGGCAGAACAAAGGTACGGACGGCAAGCCTGTCCACCGGTGGTGTGGCAATAAGGCTTAAGCCCTGTATGCCACTCATGGCCAGTTGTAGTGTTCTTGGGATAGGTGTAGCCGTTAAAGTCAGCACATGTACATTGCTTTTTAATTTTTTCAGCTTTTCTTTATGAACAACACCAAAATGTTGCTCTTCATCAATGATCAACAGGCCAAGATTATTAAACTTTACAGTTTCACTTAATACAGCGTGGGTACCGACCAATATCTCGCAGTCGCCTTTTGCCACTTCTTCCTTAGTCAGTTTCTGGTCTTTTGAGCTGACGAGGCGCGACAAATGTCCGATTTTTATATTAAGCCCTTTAAATCGTTCACAGAATGTTTTGTAATGCTGCCTCGCGAGCAGGGTGGTCGGTGCAATGATGGCAACCTGATACCCTTCCATTACAGACAGAAATGCGCTTCTTAAGGCAACTTCAGTTTTGCCAAAGCCCACATCACCGCAAATCAGGCGGTCCATCGGACGTCCGCTTGACAAATCATCAATCACATCACCTATAGCCCTCAATTGATCGTCAGTTTCCGTATAGGGGAAGCGGGCACAAAATTCATTATAAAGCCCATCTGCGGGCTTTATAACTTCGCCTTTGCGAAGCGCACGTTCGGCCGCAACCTTGATCAGTTCATCGGCCATCTCACGGATGCGTTTTTTCAGCCTTGCTTTTCGGCTCTGCCAGGCGACACCGCCCAGTTTATCAAGTTTGGCATCACTGTCTTCATTGCCATAACGGCTAAGGACTTCGATATTTTCAACCGGCACATAGAGTTTATCGCCGTCCTGATAATTAAGCAGGACACAGTCATGGGCAGCGCCATCAACCTCAATTGTTTTAAGGCCGACATAACGACCAATTCCATGATCCAGATGAATGACCAGATCACCGGGGGTTAGCGCTGATGCTTCTGAAATAAAATTTTCCGCTTTTCGGCTGCGCCTGACTTTTCGGATCAGGCGATCCCCCAAAATATCCTGTTCAGATATGATGGCAAACTTATCTGTCTCAAAGCCCGCTTCCAGAGGAAGGATTATAAGCCCGATCACTTCTTTCGGCAGACGACTGGCGCTTTTCCAGCTGTCCAGCTGCTTATGGTTAGCCATGCCATGATCCTTAAGAACGGCACTTAATCTATCCTGAGCGCCAATACTGTAACTGGCAAGATAGGTTTTTTTGCCCTTTTCCTGAAGGCTTACGATATGTTTTCTTAAGGCATCATATATATTGGTGTTTTTATCATTCCGCTCCGGAGCAAAACTCCGCCCCGCCACACCTTTAAAAGCGCGGACATTATCAGAAGAGGGAACATTGAAAGGATTAAGCTGATGTATATGAAATTTTTCAGCTAAATCCTGCCATTCTGCTGCTGTTAAAAATAAGCTTTCCGGAGGAACCGGTTTATAAGGGGCAACCGTACTATTGTTTTTGGGAGTATCTTCAAGCGCCGATTTTCGGGCAAGATAATAATCCGAAATAGCACTAAATCTGTTTTCAAGGGCTTCAGTGGTTAAATTATCCATAGTCACCACTGCATCCGGTAAATAATCGAACAGCGTTTCCAGATTTTCATGAAAAAAGGGAAGCCAATGTTCCATCCCGGCATGACGGCGTCCTTCCATTATGGCCTCATAAAGCGGATCATTGCCTCGGGCAGGGCCAAAATTGCTGACATAGGACCGCCGGAACAGGCCAATTGATTTTTCATCAAGAAAAATTTCACCCATGGGCACCAGTTCAATTTTGTCTGTTTTTTCTTCTGTCCTTTGGCTGATGGGATCAAATATTTTAATCGTGTCAATTTCATCGCCCCAAAGATCAATTCTTAAGGGGTTTTCCGATGCGGAAGGGAAAATATCAATGATATTGCCGCGAATGGCATAATCGCCATGATCTACAACAGTGCTGGCCCGTGAATATCCGTTATGGGTAAGGTAGTTATTAAGGACATCAGTATTCAACCTCTCTCCGACTGAGGCTTTAAAACTTGTGTCCTTTAATGTTTTTCTGGTCGGGATACGCTGAGTGATGGCATTAATAGTCGTGATAATGATCTGTTTTTTTGTCTGATTAAGAATTTTAATCAGACTTGTCATTCTGCGTGCAAGAATATCCGGGTTTGGCGAAACCCGGTCATAGGGCAGACAGTCCCAAGCCGGAAAAGTGATAATTTCTGCCTGTGGGTTAAAAAAGGCGATAAGCTCGGCCATATTTTCCATACGCATATCATCGCGGGCAATATGTAAAATTGACTGATTTTCCCCGATCTCATTTGCCGCTTCGGCAAGAAGCTGTGCATCCATGCCTTCCGGCACGTTGCTTAATATCAGGGGATGTTCGGCACGGATAAAACTGATCACTTGATTATCTTAATATAGTCAATGGATTTAAGCATTTTCATGACGTCATGGTCATATTGTTCAGGTGAAGGGCTGTCATTTGTAATCCAGGCAACAAGATCAGAATCAGCTTCCCGCAGTAGATTTTCATAAAGATCAAGTTGCTCCAGTGTCATTTGATCAAGAAACTGATCAGCAAATGAGCCAAGCAGAATATCTGCTTCCTTAATTCCACGATGCCAGCTTCTGAATTTCAGCCGTTTTCTGCGGATATTGATGTCTTCGTTCTTATCAATTTGGCCTTCAATAAAACCTGGCGTATTAAATTGTGTCACTTAACTTCTCATTCGGCAGTTGGTAAGTTATGTTAAGTGTATATAAAAATTACAATTAAAATAAAACCTTTAATATTGCGGAACCGATGCGACCAGAAATACTCTTTCCATTATTTGCTGAAACGGAAACTTTGCCCGGTGTGGGTAAGCGCATTGCTGCCGGAATTGAGAAAGTGGCCGGAAGCCGTATATTGGATTTATTGTGGCATATGCCGGTAGACATTATTGACCGTCGCGCAGGGCCGGA